>LUJM01000001.1 GCA_001689415.1 Bacteroidales bacterium M2
CTCTGAACCAGCTGAGCTAAGCACCCGAGTCTATCTCGGTAGCAGTTTGAGTAACCGTGTTTCTCAATTGCGATGCAAAGTTACGCACTTTTTTTGAACTGACAATTTTTTTTGCACATTTTTTTCAAAAAAATTTCACCGACTCTCGCAATTTATTTAAGAAAATGGCCACAAAGCATTGATACTCAGTGGCCATTCTTCTATATTTAAAATTGTGTATTTTTTTCAGAAATAGAAGTTCATAGTTTTAGGATAGAATAGCATCGCGCTTCCCACCTGCTGAGCCGTGCTTTCGCCAAGCGAATTTGCAACGATTGCCAAGGCAAATCGAAGGGCCGCACTTGGGCCATTACCGGTAATAAGATTGTTTAGAGCCATTACAGGCACATCGCGCACAACAGCCCCA
Source organism: Bacteroidales bacterium M2 (assembly GCA_001689415.1). Lineage (GTDB taxonomy): Bacteria > Bacteroidota > Bacteroidia > Bacteroidales > Muribaculaceae > CAG-873. The sequence goes on from LUJM01000001.1 coordinate 407, forward strand.
TGCAGACGGCACGCTTCGTCAAATCCGGGGTAGCAGGTTACTTCGCGGCCTTCGAGCAATCCCAGAGGCGCAAGAACCACGCCGGGAGAGGCACAGATTGCCGCAAGTTTACCTTTATGAACCTTGAGCAGGTCGCAGAGGGCTTCGTCGGCTGCAAGATTGGTGGCTCCGGGCATACCGCCGGGAAGAATCAACCATTCCGAATCGGCGAAATCCGCCTCTTTGAAAGTCAAGTCGGCCTTGACTGTGATGCCATGGGCACCCATGACTTCTTTTGATTCTGTAATGGAGACTGTTTTAATGTCCATTCCGGCCCGACGGAGTACGTCGACAACGGACAGGGCCTCAATTTCTTCAAATCCTTCTGCGAGAAAAATAAACGAACGATGCATAGCTTCTTTAGTTTTTTAGGGTCGGTTAATAAACTGCAAGCTTGCGCTTACTTGATAAGATTAACAACAATGGCGGCGGTATTGTTCACGGCCTTGCAAATTTTTTACTAATTTTGAGTATTAAATCTTTTTATATGAAACAGTCGTTTGTAATTCTGCCGCTAATTTCGGTACTATTTTTGACATTTGCAAGCTGCAAGCAAAATTATTGCAGGTTTAATGGCAAAATTTGGGCAACATCATATCATATTGCATACCGCGGTGATTCTCGCTTTTCCGACAGCATTCAGAGCGAACTGCTTGCCATCGACGGTGACCTGTCGCTATTCAACCCGCTTTCGGAGGTATCGGCGGTCAACGACTGCACTTCCGACAGCATAGGACAACGCTTTGCCGATGTCTTTGAAATCAGCCATAAAGTATGGCAACTGTCCGGCGGTGTCTACGATCCAACTATCGGGCCGCTTGCCGAGATTTGGGGATTCGGTCGTTCGCAAGGCACATCCGCAACCGACGAGGCTATCGCCGAAGCCTTAGATGCCGTAGGTCTGGGGCAATGCTATATATATGGTAACAAGATTGTCAAAAAATCCCCGGCTACACGTTTCGACTTTTCTTCTGTTGCAAAGGGCTATGGAATCGACCACATCGCCGACATGTTCGACCGCAACGGCATCACTGACTATATGATTGAAATAGGCGGCGAAGTGAGTGCTCGCGGCGTCAACCCCTCCGGCAGGCCTTGGAACATTCAGATCGACTCCCCCGAGGGTGGCATGGCGCACAAACGCCTTACCGTCGTAGCACTCGGCCCGGAGCGAATGGCGCTGGCATCGTCGGGCAACTATCGCAATGTACGTCGCGACAGCCTCGGACATATCTACGGCCACACACTTTCGCCGGTCACAGGCCGTCCGGCAGTAAGCAATGTAGTAGCAGTCACAGTAAAAACTCGTGAGTGCGGCTATGCCGACGCACTTGCTACAGCTTGCATGGCATCAGCAAACGCAGACAGCGCACTTGCCATAATATCACGCGCCGGCGCCGACGCCCTGATTATTTATGCCGATGCCGACACACTGCGCACCGTCTCAAGCCCCGCTTGGCAGTAATATCGCCGCCACCCCTACACTACCCTTTTATTTGTATATTCGGGTAATTGTGACTATCTTTGCAAAGCAAAATCAACGGTCATGGATTTTACACTTTCAACTTTCTCAAACCTTGTCGAAAGCGCTATCAAGGATTTGTCTTACCCCACGGTAGCGCCCAAACTTTTCGCTCCCATACGCTATACCCTCGAAAGCGGAGGCAAACGCCTTCGCCCGGTTCTCACCCTGGCTACATATGCAGCCTTGGCTAAATCAGACCCTCAAAAGGCTATCAACCAAGCTCTCGCCATAGAAATCTTCCACAATTTCACATTGCTGCACGATGACGTTATGGACAGGGCCGATATCAGGCGCGGACGTCCTACCGTTCACCGCAAGTGGGGCGACAACGCCGCCATATTATCCGGCGACGCCATGCTCACATACGCTTCGCAGCTTCTCGCCCGCGAAGCCGGCAATCACCTCGCAGAGCTGTCGGAGTACTTCAATGAAACTGCCATGCAGATTTACGAAGGACAGCAACTCGATATGGAATTCGAAAACCGCAACGATGTCACTATCGAGGAATACCTCTTTATGATAGGCCTTAAAACCTCGGTCCTGCTCGGTTGCGCATGCCGACTTGGCGCTATCATGGCCGACGCCGACAAAGAAACTGCCGACAAATTATATAAGTACGGCTATTCACTCGGCATGGCATTCCAGCTCCGCGACGATTGGTTAGACACATTCGGCGACCCCACTATTTTCGGAAAAGAAATTGGTGGCGACATTATCAACCACAAGAAGACATGGCTACTCATCAGCGCCCTTGAGGCCGAGCCCGACAACCTGCCTGCTATTTTGGCCGAAGACCTCGAGCCTCAGGAAACCATAGCACAAGTCAGGGCCTTGTACGAGCGCCACAAACTCGGCGACCGCTGTCAGGAACTGGCTCTAAAATTCAGTGCTGAAGCCAAAATGCACCTCGACAAAGCCGATATGGATGTTGAGGCACGTGTATTCTTCGAAAGTCTCGCCGACCAGGCATCGACAAGGAAACATTAAAAAGCCCCTTAATACATTGGTATTTTGATCGATACTCACACCCACATCTACGGTCCGGAATTCTCGCTCGAAAATCAGCCCGACGGCTCCATGCAAGGGCAAATCGAAACTGTTGACCGCGCACTGGCGACAGGTGTAGACATGATGATACTTCCGGCTGTCGACCGCGAAAGCATAAGTCCTATGAAAAGACTCAATGCTTTACGGCCGGACAATACCGCCCTGGCAATGGGCTTGCACCCGACTGAAGTTAAAGATAACTGGCGCGAAGAACTACACCACATGATGTCTGTACTCAACGACGGCAGCAAATACGTTGCCGTTGGCGAAGTCGGAATCGACCTCTACTGGGACAAGACTTTCGAGAGCGAACAGATGCAGGTATTCGACGCACAGCTCGCCGAAGCCAAACGACTCGGACTGCCTGTGATAATACACCAGCGCAATGCCCTCGAGCCGGTCCTCGAAGTACTATCGGGCTATCCCGGTGTCGAAGCCGTATTTCACAGTTTCGGAGGCTCTGTGGCCGATGTAGAGAGCATACGACGGCTCGGCGATTACTATTTCGGCATCAACGGCATCGTAACCTTCAAAAACAGCGGTCTTGCCTCGGTGCTACCGGCCATTGGGCTCGATCGCATCCTCACCGAGACAGACTCGCCCTACCTCGCCCCGGTACCATATCGCGGACGACGTAACGAAAGCGCATACATACCTCACATCGTAGACCGGATAGCCGAATCTATCGAAATTCCGGCCGACAATGTGGCAAACACAACAACTGAAAACGCCATAAAATTCTTCAGGCTTTCTCAGTCTTAAAAATAACGACAAACATAAAACCCTACATACTACATACAATGGCATCAATAGGATCAGTAATGACTAAGGTTGGCCGCAAAGCTCTTTTGCTCGGCAGCGGTGAACTCGGCAAAGAAGTTGCAATCGAACTACAGCGCCTTGGCGTTGAGGTCGTAGCTTGCGACAAATATCCCAACGCCCCTGCTATGCAGACTTCGCACCGCAACTACGTTTTCAACATGCTCGACGGCACCACACTGCGACAGGTTGTCGAAATGGAGAAACCCGACCATATCATCCCCGAAATCGAGGCGATAGCCACACCCACACTCGTCGAACTCGAAAGCGAAGGCTATCATGTCACCCCGACTGCAAATGCAGCCCGACTGACCATGAACCGCGAAGGCATACGCCGCCTTGCCGCCGAGACCCTCGGCCTCAAGACTTCACCCTACCGCTTCGCTTCTACATACGAGGAATTCGTTGCAGCCGTTGAAGAAATCGGCCTGCCGGTAGTCGTTAAACCCGTTATGAGCTCGTCGGGCCACGGACAGTCTACCGTTCGCACCGCCGATAAAATCGCCGACGCATGGCGTGAAGCTCAGGAAGGTGGTCGTGCCGGTGCCGGTCGTGTTATCGTTGAAGGTTTTGTTGACTTCGACTACGAAATCACCCTACTCACCGTACGCAGCATTTCAGGTACCGTATTCTGCCAGCCGGTAGGACACATCCAGGTCGACGGCGACTACCGCATTTCTTGGCAGCCCCAGGCAATGAGCCCCAAAGCACTCGAATCTGCCCAGGCTGCAGCCAAAGCCGTAACCGACGCTCTCGGTGGCTATGGTATTTTCGGCGTCGAACTTTTCATCAAAGGCGACGAGGTAATATTCAGCGAAGTTTCTCCCCGCCCCCACGACACCGGCATGGTAACCATGATATCGCAGGACCTCAGCGAGTTTGCCCTGCACGCTCGTGCCCTGCTCGGTCTCCCCGTGCCCGACGTCCGCTTCCTCGGTCCGTCGGCTTCCAAGGCTATTGTAGTCGAGGGCGACAGCGACAAGGTCGTAATGGAAAACCTCGAGAACGTTCTCGCCGAGCCCGGAGTGCAGATGCGCATTTTCGGCAAGCCTGAAGTTCGCGGACACCGCCGCATGGGCGTAATCCTCGCAACAGCCGACACCGTAGAAGAAGCACGCGACAAAGCCGAGCGTGCCTACGCAGCCCTCAACGTCAAAGTCCTCCCCCGCGACTAAGCGATACCACCGCATTCTAAAACAAGACCGCGAAGCTCTCAGCCTCGCGGTCTTGTTTTATATTCATGCTGTAAAAAATCAGAACGGTGTGCCGTCGTCTCTGCCAAGGAATTTATCATTCGGCCCGGCAACGCCAAGAGCCTCCGCATCGGCAGCAGCCTGCTCCGGATTAGCCTGAGCAACAGCCGTATCGGCATTGTCGCTCGCCGACACCGACCCATATGCCTGCGCCTGGGCATCGGCACTGTTGTCCCAGTTTTCGAATCGCACGTACTCGTGGCGGAAAAACATATCTACCGTATCTGTCGAACCACTACGATGCTTGGCAACGATAAACTCGGCCTTGCCCTTGATATTGTTACCGTCTTCATCGACCGACGCTTTCAGATAATACTCAGGTCGGTGGATAAAGCATACAATATCGGCATCCTGCTCGATTGCACCCGACTCGCGAAGGTCGGAAAGCTGCGGGCGTTTATCCTTGTTACCGCGGTCCTCGAGTTTTCGGTTAAGCTGAGAAAGAGCTATCACGGGTATATCAAGCTCCTTGGCAAGCTGCTTGAGCGATCGAGATATCGTCGACACCTCCTGCTCGCGGCTGCCGAGTTTGATACCGGCGGTCATCAGCTGAAGGTAGTCAATCACTATCAGACGTATGCCGTGTTCGCGTACAAGACGACGGGCTTTGGTTCGCAATTCCATCATCGACAGGCCCGATGTATCATCCACATACAGAGGCAGACCATTGAGGCGCTGAATACGATTAAGCAACTGATTCCACTCAAGGTCGCTCAAATGACCACTCTTGATTTTATCGCCCGAAATCTCACACGCATTGGAAATCAGACGGTTCACAAGCTGCTGATTACTCATTTCGAGCGAGAACACTGCCACCGGGTTATTCTGCATGGCGATATTGAGGGCCATCGACAACACAAATGCCGTCTTACCCATAGCCGGTCGGGCCGCGATAATGATAAGGTCGGAGTTCTGCCAGCCCGACGTAAGTTTGTCGAGGCCGTAGAATCCGGTACCAAGGCCGCTGATACCCGAATCGCGCTTCGATGCAATCTGCATCAGGTCGATTGCTCGCGTCAGCAAGGGGTCGATCTGAGTAACATCGCGCTTGAGGTTACGCTGCGATATTTCAAACAAGCGGCCCTCGGCTTCCTGCAGAAGGTCGTCGATATCGTTACTCTCGTCGAAAGCACCATTCTCTACATTCGATGCAAATGCAATAAGCTCTCGGGCAAGATATTTCTGAGCAACAATACGGGCGTGGTACTCGATATGCGCTGCCGAAGCAACATTCACCGTCAGCGATGCCACAAAACCGGCACCGCCCACTTTTTCAAGTTCGCCGTTGCTTCGCAGGCGGTTAGTCACCGTAATCATATCGATAGGCTCCTCGGCAAGGCCGAGCGACTGTATCGCGGTATAAATCACGGCATGGCGAGGCTCATAGAAGCTTTCCGGCTTAAGCAGGTCGCACACCAGCGAGAAAGCATCTTTCTCGAGCATCAGCGCTCCGAGTACCGCCGCCTCGATTTCTACCGCACGAGGCACCAGGCGCCCCGCTATCTCGGGGGGCAAAGCGGCCACAGCTCCGGGCTTGCGGTTATTGCGATATGATTGTGTTGGCGTAGTCGTTTCCATTATTTCTTCTTGCGGGCGTTATCGATAAAACTCTTCGTAGGAACGAAATAAATCTCCACTCTGCGGTTTTTCTCGCGGTTGGCAACACCGCTATTCGGGGCTACAGGCTCGTCGCTGCCGAGGCCGTAAGGTATAATCGGACTCTCGCCGCCAAACGAAGGTGCAAAGTATTCGTCTACAGCATTGGCTCGCTCCGTTGTGATGCGTTCGGCATAGATGTCGTCGCCGGTATTGTCGGAATGAACCGCCATTACAACCTTGAATTTATCATTGCGCTTGATATAAGGCACAAGCTTGGCAAGCAGTTGCTTTCCGGAGTCTTTGAGTTGGGTTGAATTAGGGGCAAACAAGCTGCGGCAGGGTATCGAAACCATGGTAACCTCGCCTTTGCGCACGCCCTGTGCATCGAATCCGGCCTGCTTGAGAGTACGTGTCAGCAGTGACATCGCATTGGCAACGGCCACGCTATGCTTCTCATTTACTGCCGGGGTGGCAAGGTTCTGCTCTATGTTCATCGAAAACGGATCAACCACAGGGTCGGCAGCGCTAACCCCGAAGGCAAGCAGCAAGCCGATGCCGACAAACAAGCGGCGAAGTTTTATAGAGTACGCTTTCATCACAGCAGACTCTCCTCGTAAGCTATTTCCGCCTTGACCATTGCCTCGATTTCTTCGGCTGTAAAATCAACTGCCGCCGGACGGCGACGCAGTTGCTTGGCTATAGCCTCTACCATAGATGCAACATCTGTGTCACTATCGTCTTCGTCCATATTTATATCGAGGTCGCCGTTGCTTTCGTAGTAGTCGTAGATCAGGTCAAGAATCTCGTATACAGCATCTTCGTCTCTACGGTCTGCGCAGAGTTTTTCCATCATGGCGGCAATCGCCTCGCTTTCGTCGAATTCTTTCATTTCTTTGAGGAGTTTAGGTCGACAAGTCCTTCGGGCAGGTCCATGTCTATATTATTATTATCAAAATCAATATCCACTATCAACTCGTCACTCGCCGGCACAAGCAACTCCGTTCCGTCAGGTCGTCGAAGCACAAACAGAGGATTGTGCGGCGTAGGCTCGCTATAATCATCGATTGTACCTACCTTTTCGCCCCTGTCGGTAACGGTAAAGCCGATAAGGTCTTCAAGATACACTTGGTCTGAGTCTGAACCATCGCTATCATCGATGTCGCACTCCATATACAAGGGTCCGCCGGAGAGGCGCGATGCAGCCTTCTCGTCATTAACCCCCTTAAGCGTCAGCAGGTAGCCGGACCCCTTATAGCGAACAGCCTCTACACGGAAAGGCACATCAAGCCCGTCGATGCGTGCAAACACAAAATCATCAGCAGCGATATCTATACCGTCGATATCAATACTTGCAGCTATCTCGCCTTTGATACCGTGCGGTTTGCCAAATACCCCGGCCTCGGTCAACTGCCCTATCATTTCTTTTTCTTCTTACGGCCCGAAGGTGTCGGGGCTTGTTTGAAATCGAGCAGGCGTATACGGCTTGAATCTGTCGCAATCTCTCCGTGGCTCATGGCTCGCAAGTCATTAAGAATACGCTGATCTTCAACGCCCTCGGGGTTTGAGGCCAACAGCGTCTTCTTCATCTGGTTGGCGATAAGCGTCACCAGCGCGTCGCGTTCTTCGCCCGGTTCCATGCCGACCGCGGTATCAATCAGGCGGGGTATCAGACGGCCATAGTGGCGGTATGGAAACGATCCGGGACGCTCTGCAGGCACTGCATCGGGCAAATCTCCGAATACCCGACGGTCTACAACATCGTAGGGATAATCGACATCAAGACTGAAATTACTCATGATAGCCAGATGATCCCACAGTTTTCGGCGATATTCATCGGCATCGCCGGTTACAGGAAATAGAGTCTGCATCGCGTCTATGATTGTAGTGGCGCATATATTGCGCTCGTCGCGATCCTCTATGGTCAGGCAGTAGTCGACCATATTCTGTATGTTGCGCCCATACTCGGGCAATATGAGTTTTTTGAGTCTATTGGTATATGTCAGCATATCGCTTTATTTTTATGACCTCAAAGTTAGTCAAAAATTCGCAAACCACAAAGTAGCCACTACAGCCATTTATCTACGACTTTTCAAACGCCCCATGTCAATAATATATCCGCACGAAAAAAGCCGACTCAAATTAATGCATTCAAGTCGGCTTTTATTCAGTCAGTGTAAATCTCGTTTTTTAGTCTGCCCAGTGATGATCCTTGGGGAAGGGTTTGCCACCCCACGCCTTCTGCGAGGTCCATGGCTGCGGAGCATCGGTCCAGAACGGATGAGTTGTCGGAAGCCCTAACGGCAGGAATGCAAGCGATGTCATATAGAGCGAACCATTATTGGTATACCAGTCGGCCACGTTGGGCTGGCGACCGGCAAAGCCTATTGTCAGGAAGCCGCCTTCATTGAAGTTCTCCTTGCCGTCGAACATATTGTGCATCACCTTGGTAAGTGCAGCACGCACCTGGCCGTTGGTCATTCCTGCGGGCAGTTTGTCGTACCATGCCATTAGGGCAAGCGGCTGCATTGCGGCCATGCGGTAAGGTATCGAACGACCAAACACCGGGAATGTACCTTCGGGGGAGATAAGACGCTCGAGCACAACGCTATACTTCTGAGCTCGTTTCAATGCTCGGTCGTAATATTTGCCATAATTGATTCGTGTGCGTTTGCCACTGTCCTTCATTGCCTTGAGGGTCTCAAGATACATCGGGTGGAATACGTAGCTCGTATAGTAATCGAATGCGAAATCGGGGCCGTCGGCATACCAGCCGTCACCGGTATACCATTCCTCGGTTTTACGAATGGCCGAGTTCACACGGTATACATCGCTCGGCGCACCGGCTTTGGCAAGGAGGCTTTCGATTGTCGACGAAAACAAGAGCCAGTTGGTATAAGGTGGGTCTACCCTGCGCAATTGGGTGAACTCGTCGATATAGCGCTGCTTGGTCACATCATCGAGTGGCTTCCAGAGGGCATCGTAAGCGCGAAGAAATGACTCTGCTATATAGGCGGCATCCACAAGTGGTTGGCCTTCTTTGCGCCAAAGCAGGTAGTCGGGACTTGCGGGGTCTACTGCATTTTTATAGCTCGCAAGTGCCCATTCGCGCAGCTGTTTGCGCTTTGCGCCCTCCGCTGTGTCATCATCGGGCAATGCAAGCCAAGGGGCGATTCCGGCCATAAGGCGGCCAAATGCCTCCATATAGGTAACTCGTTTGTCGCGGCCGTCCCATGTGGGGCTGACTTCTACCTGCATGTTCTGCTGCAATTTGCCCTCGGCCATGTTGCTCAGTACCGGAGCGGCCATTTTGTAGGCAAGGTCTACCCAGTAGGCGCGGTCGTCGTTATTTTCTTTTTCGAGGTAGCGAACATATTCGCAAGCTGCAAGCAGGAAGGCACCAACGCCGAAGTTGGCGGTAGATTTCACATTCACTACCTGGCCGGGGATAGCCTTCTCGCCAATCGGTTGCACATAGCCTATCGAACCGTCCTTCTGCAAAGCTTTTTTCGACAGGTATTCCCAACCTTTTTTGGCTGCATCGATATATTTGGAATCTTTGAGATAGCCGTTGTTTATGCCCCATAGCAAACCGTAGGTAAAGAATGCCGTGCCGCTGGTTTCGTAGCCGGGGGCGTGTTCGGGGTCGGCCATTGAGCGTGTCCAATAGCCCTCTGGCTGCTGCAAGGCTACAACAGCGTCGGCCATGCGCACAAATTTGTCCTCAAAGAATTTACGATGTTTGTAATCCTGAGGCACGTCTTTCAAAACCTTGGCAAGACCGGCAAGAACCCAACCGTCGCCTCGAGCCCAGAAGTCTTTTTTGCCATTGGCGCTTTTGTGTTTGGGGTATACATATTTGGCATCGCGATAGTACAGGCCTTCGTCATTGTCGTACATGATACTGTCGCTTACAACGATGTAATCGTACAGTTTGTCGAGGTATTTGTGGTTGCCGGTGATATTATACATCTTGGTCATCACAGGCATTACCATATACAGACCGTCCGACCACCACCAATAGTCGTTGGCCGGGGTCGACATCTGGTACTCCATTACTTCGCGGGCGCGTTTGATGCGGCGGTCGTCGGGCAGTATTTTGTAAAGGTCGGCATAAACCTGGAAGCATATCTGCCAGTCGCCGAAGAGCACATGGTTGTCCGATTCGCCGTACTGTTTGTATCTCCACTTGCTGCGGTCTTTTCCTTTTGCACCCATCCACAGGTTGTGCTCGGCCCATTTTTCCGAATAATCACGCCAGTCTTCATCGCCGATAAGGAAGTATGCCTCCATATTACCGGTGTGATAGGCCGCGTTGTCCCAGAAGGCTCGTGTCTCTGCCGGGTTGGTACTCTGCCAGTGGTCATTTACTTTGGTTATGATATCGCGCACGGCTTTCGATTCTTTCGTTGGCAATGCTATTGCATTCAATGCCGATATTGCGAATATCATCAATGTTAGCAAAACTTTTTTCATGAAAATAGATTGGTTATTTGTTCTGGTTTGCAAAGGTATATAAAAAACCGATATTTTTGCCTATTTTTGCATCTGATTTGCACCTATGCCAATCAATAATTTGATAATTAACCTATACCCATGAAACACGCCATATCTCTGCTTTCTTTTATTTGCACCGGTTTTACATGCATGGCAGCGAATACTGTCTACAGTCCCGACAAGCGCCTTGCCGTAGATGTCGACGTCGACGCTGCCGGTGCTCCGTCATATATAGTGAGCTACGACGGCAAGACTTTGCTCGAGCCCTCTCCGCTCGGCCTCGTAACCGACATTGCCGACTATACCAAAGGCTTGGCTCTCTCGGGTATGACCGAGTCGAAAATCGACAAGCATTATCATCAGGACCGCATCAAGAGCAGCGACAACCACTACACTGCCAACGAGGCAAGATACTCTTTTGCCGACTCCGACGGCCGCAAAATGGATATCGTATTCCGGGTAAGCAACAACGACATCGCTTTCCGCTACGAACTACCCCAGACCGGCGACCGACGAGCTTGCGTGGTACGCAACGAGGCCACAGGCTTCAATTTCCCCTCACATACCACTACATTCCTGTCGCCGCAAGCCACTCCGCTTATTGGTTGGAAACGCTCAAAACCAAGCTACGAAGAGGAATACAATGCCGACCAGGCTCTCTCTACGCCCTCAAAGTATGGCGTGGGCTATACTTTCCCGGCGCTTTTCCATATCGGCAACGACGGCTGGGCGCTGGTTTCTGAAACCGGTGTCAACAGCGCATACTGCGGTTCTCGTCTTAGCGAGGGCGATAGCGAAGGCATATATACGATAGCTTTCCCCCAGGAAGCCGAAAACAATTATAATGGTACCGTTTGCCCGGGCATACCTCTGCCTGGTGCTACTCCGTGGCGCACGCTAACAGTTGGCTCTGACCTCGCTCCGATTGTCGAGACCACGATACCCTTTGATGTTGTCGACCCATTATACGAGGCGTCTACCGAATATGTACCCGGCAAAGGCACTTGGAGCTGGATTCTCTGGCAGGATAATAGTATCAATTACGACGACCAAGTCAAATTCATCGACCTCGCTGCCGAAATGGGATTCAAGTTCTGTCTTATCGACAATTTCTGGGATAAGAACATAGGGCATGAGCGCATGGAAGAGCTCTCTAAATACGCCCAATCCAAAGGGGTAAACCTTTTCCTTTGGTATAATTCAAACGGTTATTGGAATGATACCGCACAGTCGCCCTTAAATATCATGTCGAACTCCATTGCTCGCAAGAAAGAAATGAAATGGCTCAAAGACAATGGTGTCAAGGGTATCAAAGTCGATTTCTTCGGCGGCGACAAGCAGCAGACCATGGAGCTGTACGAAGATATTCTTTCCGATGCCAACGACTACGGCCTTATGGTCATTTTCCATGGCTGTACCCTGCCCCGAGGCTGGGAGCGTATGTACCCCAACTATGTTGGCAGTGAGGCCGTGCTTGCTTCCGAAAACCTTATTTTCCAGCAACATTTCTGCGATATGGAGGCCTTCAACGCAACCCTGCATCCATTTATTCGCAATGCCGTTGGGGCTATGGAATACGGCGGCACATTCATGAATCGTCGTATGAACCGTGGCAACAACGGTGGAAATTTCCGCCGCACTTCCGATATTTTCCAACTCGCGCTGACTATATTATATCAGAATCCGGTTCAAAATTTCGCACTCGCGCCCAACAACCTCACCGACGCACCGCAGCTGTGCCTCGACTATCTCAAAGATGTACCTACCACTTGGGGCGAAACCGTATTCATCGACGGTTACCCCGGCAAATACGCCGTAATTGCCCGCCGCCACGGAAACGACTGGTACATCGGCGGCATTAATGCCACAAACAATGTACTCAAACTCGAGCTGTCGCTTCCCATGCTTGCCGGAAAGAACGTAAATCTGTACTCCGACAGTTATACAAAGACAGCGGCAAAGGAAATCAAGAAAGATAAAGCAGGCGAACGCAAACCACTCGCAGCCGATTTCGTGCCCGCTGTAAAAGATATCACAATCAAAAACGACGGAAAACTACCCGTTACAATTCTGCCCTCGGCCGGCATCGTAATCAAATACATTGCTGACTGAGCGAAAGTTACACCAAAGACCGATTCTATTAGTTAATTTTTTTCAAAAAAAGTTCACAAAAAATTTGCACGATTCGGAATTTTGGCGTAACTTTGCAACCGCAAATCAGATGGTGCCCATAGTTCAGTTGGTTAGAACGTCGGATTGTGGTTCCGAAGGTCGTGGGTTCGAATCCCACTGGGCACCCTAACAACAATTTATCCCTTGTGAATCGAGTTGTGCGTGAGCATGACTCGATTTATTTTTACCCCCCAATTTGCCTACCTCTCTTTATGTCTAATATAAAAAGGCTTGTAAATTTGTATTTATGTCTTTATGTCCAAAACCCGCCCGGCAACCGCATTCCACGCCTCTACATAAAAATGCTCGAAGAGCATTACTTTTCGTAACCCCAGCCTTACGAAGTTGGCTGGGGTGTGCATCCCTCCTCTGCCAATTAGTGTCGAAGACACTGCCCATCAGCTTGAAAGAAAGTCGTAGAAGACGACGCCTCCCCAATTAGCCTAATTAGCCCAATTAGACCCACCATCCGGCACGCTCATTGCGCATTACGCATTGCGCATTAAAAAAAATCTGTCTTTTTGTCTTTCTGTCTAAAAACCAGGCAAATGCATTATGCATTCTACGTTATGCATTATACATTGACATCCTGCCAGCAACATTCGTACCGATTAGATTGAAATTTGATTTGGTGTGTTGAGAACCGAGTAATCAGCGTTCATAATTGTTCCATTGGAAAAGGTAACTCCGTTATGCACCATAACCCCGTGTTGTGCATGGATATGGCCGAAGAGATGAGCTTTAATATGGAGGTCAGATAGTTTCATAAGGATTTCTTCAGAGCCGTAGTTGATTTCATCGTCAAAGTCAAGGATTCCATAAGCCGGAGAGTGTGTTATCAAAACATCCGTGTCGTCAGGAATATTGGCATAGTTTCGGCTCTGGCGGTCGTTGACGCAATCGCCCATGAACATCGGAATGCCATAAAACTTAACTCCGTCTATCTCAATGCCGGAATTGCATAGATAATGCACATTGTTGTCGAGCCCGTCGATGTTGGCTCCATAGAGGCAATCGTCATGGTTGCCGCTGATGAATATTTTGTGTTTATATGGCAGGTCACAAAACCAGTTGAGAAAATCAATTGCTTCCTGTTCTGTCCCTACCATACAGAAGTCGCCGGAATGTACCACCACATCGGCCTCGGGCAAATTCCGAAGCCGCCGGTGGCAGTTATGCGTATCGGAGAGATGGAGTATTTTCATGTTATTATAGTTTCAGTTCGCGATATGGGAAGACGTAAATCCTCTGAGCTGTGGTATCTGAAGATGTATCTATAAATCTGGACTTGATTTTAACAAGAGGTCTGACGATAACAGAATCCCAGTCCCAATCCCATAGGTCAGAAACGAATTTATCGATCTTTTCTTCATCTTCCACTCCGTTTTTCCTATGACATTCTTTGAAGAACTCCTCTGATGTCGAACCAACAAATGTGCATGGCATAAGAAGCTCATTTTGAATAATGGCAAGGACTTTGTCTCCAGAAGAAAAAGCACATTTTTCCTGATAATTGTTACCACCCGGTTCATGCTCACCCTCTGAATACTTGGAGTATTCAGTGAAGTCAGGGGTGTAAACCACATATAGCGATGAAGCCATATCATCTTCTGTTTCTATAGAGTATGCAAGCAGACGTTCAGGAGCATATATCACATGTCGCAATGCAAACTCTGCATCCTTCCAGCATTGGAACTCGCCAAGGCTACGATCATCAAGAGCCCAATATTGCAATCCTTCCGGATTGTCAATTACTTTGTCAGATTCCTCAGGCTTTTTATAAGCATAAATAATCGCTTCTGTCGTATCAAACCAAGGATCTCTTATTGCAGAGAAAGACTCTCCGTCATCGAGCAGAATAACGGGCCATTTGTTGCAGAATAAATCGGCAAAGGCTCTTGGATTGTCAGTGTGAATAGGGATAATGGCTTTAGGATCAAGTTCTGAAAACAACTCATATAGGCTTTTCATGTCGCAGTGCCCGCTCGTGTGCATATACCGATAGACATTACCAACAGATTTTGCAAGAGCCGGATTATATGCAGCCTTCGACTCATCGAGGTATCCATTCCACATCGAGAGGTATTTTACTCTACCTTCATCCGGAAGCAGATTCAATAGATTGTCAAAACGCTCACCCTGCCGTGCAACAAGGACATATCCGTGATCGGTCACAAAATCTATAAATTTATCATTTGCAATAAATTCAGCACCTCGTTGTATTAGCTTTTGAGGCTTTCTACCCTCTACGTAATTATAGAGAGAAGACTTTCCCCAGATTTTATCTCGTCCGGCCACTATATCCATAATCTTCTTCTGATAGGCATCCACAAAGAACGGACGATTTGCTCTAATGGCTGCATGATATAGACCGAACAATCGGTCTATATTTGTTGACGAGACATATACAACATTGTATTTGTTCTCTGAGAAAGCTTTTTCAAACTCCTTCTGAAGTTCATGCTCCGGCATAAGAGTAGCTTCAGGCCTATTGACATTTGTGGCTTCACATACAATATAATCAGCCCTCTCTACATATCTTTCAATAACCGTTGACAACTTTCCACTACGGAAGCCATGTTTGCGGAAATCTCCAGTATGAAAAACCTTCAGTTCTTTAGCTTCAATGCAGAACGCATACGCATCAAATGCCGAGTGGTCAATAACTATCGGTATAATTTCAAATTCACCGAATTTGAATCTTCTTCTGGGGGTAAAGGTGTTGACAGTGTTAAGACGCTCGGCCATCTTACGATGTTCTTCACTGACTACACTTAAATGATTTGCGAGTTCTGAAACTATCTCCTTTGCCATCTTACCCATATATATGGGAAGCTCTGCCGGCAATTCGGTAATTCTACCGATATGATCACCATGATAGTGAGTGATAAGCAGGGCACTTTTTCGTATGTCGCCACAGGTAAGTCCATCTATCTCCAACTTTTTGTCAGACATAGGTGCGCCCGGTAACTGTTCACCGTAATCGACAAATAGTTTCCATCCATTCGACTCGTATTCGGTTACGCATCCTCCTATCTGATTGGAGCCGCGATGAACTGTGATTCTCATTTAATCGTAATAGGCTTTGTTAAGAATATCTGGGATATTGAAATCGGTGGGAGAAGATGCTCTCTTAAAAAGGAAGGTGACATCTATAGGACAAGTCGGTGATTCCACGTCGATGCCCAGTTCTGTTACTGCATTATGGAACTCTGAGATTCTACTTGTTTGCCAGTTTGGGCGTTTTTTGTCAAACAGATATCCGCCGACAGTACCTCGGGTTGACTCTCCTTCATATAGGCATATAACGTAATACTCAATATGCTCGCTGATTTCTATGGAATCAGATGTCAACTGAGGAGGGACATCGTAACCAATCTCTTTAAGATTCTTTAATATGGATGGAATTTCGTTTGATAAATTGCAGTGACATGATTTAGAACCATTAAAATCCCGAAAATCCTTTAGATGCTTTACTATACCGCACTTACCACCCAATGCGTCTTTACCATATTTCAACTCTATTATGGCGATACGGTGTGGAGCATCTTTCGATATTGCAAGTATATCAAATCGGCCGGTAAACTTGGGAATATCCGTTTGCGTGGCTGTAGATTGGCGATACTCAATATCGAAACAAAACCAATTTGAATCTTTATTGGTGTTGTTAAGATATACCATATGCTGCTGCGCCTTCTTCTCGGGAGTTTCTCTCTTTCGACTGTTTTGAATTATTGATTCAATTTTATCAATAATCTCGTTGTCTGAAACATATACCGTCTCAGACTTTTTTCTGATTCCCGTCAGGTAGAAGTCGCTCAGATAATAGCTGCTTACCTCGCACATTAGCTCATTATTGCTAAGAGATACTTTGGCGACTCTGTCAGAATTATAATATATGCCTATTGCATTATTTCGGATACACGCCAGTAAGTCGTATTCCTTTATAAGGTTATATAACCCGGATTTTTTGAATTTGCTAACCAGATCCGAATTAATGTGGCGCAAGCCAGTTAAAGAATTATGTTCCACAATTGCAAATTGAGTAATTTTCAGCAGGTTAACAAAGTAATTTGTTGTAATTCTCGGTCCCGAGGATTGATTTGAGTTCATCGACGGTTATGAAGTCGCCGGTGTCACATACGCCGGTGTTCCATCGTGAAGTGATCAAAATGCCGATAGCAAACTTTGATAGTCGGCTATTAAGTTCCGGGAACAATGCGAGATAGTTGTCCACTTCGCTCTCTGATACAAGTTAGGCGAACCACTTCGCTATTTCTTTTCTATATTTGTCTTCCATAATCACAATGCAACGGCGTAGACCTCGCGAGTTTGCCAAGAGCGCATGTCGGCATAGCCGGTGCGCGGTGGCTTACCACTTGGACTGACCGCAAAGTTAATAATGTAGTGTCTCATTTTTCGAGGCACCATAATTCTTTTAGAGGTTTACAACTATAAATCGACGACCGAGACGTTGCGCGGGTGATAAGTACCCCTCGATTCAGCCGAAGGAACACCTTTTGCACCGCCGGAAATTACCATCTGTATCTCGTCAGATTTGAAAAAGTAAGAGTTTTACCGCAAGGTGCGCCACCCTTGGTATAATTTTGCGCTTATGAAATAATTTCTTTATTGCGCAAAATGATTTCGTAGTATCAATCATCCAGCAAAAGCCATAATTTTTGTCCCAAGCGTCGAGCTTTAGCGAAGCCCCCCGGCAAAAATCTGTCTTTTTGTCTTTCTGTCTAAAACCCCGCCAGGCACGCTCATTATGCATTTTGCATCCTACATTCTACATTAATATTAGCCCCAAATCAAAAACCATAATTTTTGTCCCAAGCGTCGAGCTTTAGCGAAGACCCCCAGCAAAAATCTGTCTTTTTGTCTTTCTGTCTAAAACCCCGCCAGGCACGCTCATTATGCATTATGCATTCTACATTCTCCATTAAAAAAAACTCCTTTTGAAAATCCCCCAATAACCCACCCCTTCCCCACCTTACCTTTGCGGCTAAAAAACTATCTATGAAATACTACTCCCCATTTCAGCGATACTTAGGCCGCTCGCTACTCAAGCACGAACGGCGCATAATCGCTGCCCTCGAGTACTACCGCCAACACAAAACCATGCGGCGCGTACTCATCGTCGACCCACCGGGTTACGACTCGCGCGAACTCCTGTGCCAATACATCCGCTTCGTCCACGACGTCCGCAAACCAACACTTTGGGCAATGGTCATGGCTCGCACCCGACGCGACGCCCTCAAGGCATCAGGCTACCGCAAAGCTCGCGACGGCGACTGGCTATTCACTGCCACCGGAATAAAACCCGACAACATCCGAGGCCGAACCTATAATTATGCACTACTTCTCGATGCCGACCGCTACCGACCCCTCAACTCCGACGACGCTATCGCCCGAAAAAACTTTGGCAAAGCACTCGCCGCCGTAGCGCCGGTNNAGAATCCCGGCAATATACGACACCGACCCCGATCGCCCACACCCGGTCATCCTGCACCCCGAAGCAACCGCCGAGCAAATCGCACTAATGATAATCCCCCCTCGCGACGGCCCCACGCCGAAGATCACCCTCCCCACACAGAGCGATTCCCCCAACCAACCCAAGCGGTAGTCGACTCCGCGGCCCAAAGCCGAACCGTCGTCAAAGCGAACATTGACATTTTGTTTTAGGCGCGGTTTTTCGGCCGTTTTTACTTTTTAATTTGAATCTTATCGTGGTTTTTTATTAACTTTGCCTTATGCAAGCCTTGACTGTAAGCATTGTTACCTATCATACCGCTATCGACGAACTCGATAAGTGTCTGGAGTGTCTCACCTCAGACAAGATTGCCCACATCTATATTATCGACAACGGCGCAGAGCAACGTTTACAGTCTTGGGCAGAGGGCAAACCTAAACTCAGCTATCACCCGGCCGACAACCCCGGCTTCGGCGCCGCCCACAATATCGCCATACGAATGGCCGCCAAAGAAGGGGCGGCATATCATCTGGTGATGAACAGTGATGTCGCTTTCGACCCCGACATCATCGACCGTATCTACGACTTCATGCAGTCGGACGGCACTGTCGGAATGGTGCAGCCGCGGATACTCTACCCCGACGGCAGTCAGCAGTACACCTGCCGACGACTGCCGACTCCGCTCGATGTATTCGGTCGGCGATTCCTGCCGCAAAGCCTATTTTCAAAACGCAACGACAAATACCTGCTCAAGTCGCTCGACATGTCGGTGACGCACAATATACCTTATCACCAAGGCAGTTTTATGTTCATTCGCATGTCGGCATTGCAAGAGGCAGGCTTATTCGACGAGCGTTTCTTCATGTACCCGGAGGATATCGATCTTACCCGCAGGATTCACAGGCGCTATAAGACCCTCTATTTCCCTATGTGCGAGATTATACACTACCACCGCGCCGAGTCGTATAAAAACCTGCGCATGACAAAAATCCATATCATCAACATGATACGGTATTTCAATAAATGGGGTTGGTGGTTCGATGCCGAGCGACGTAAATTCAACCGCCGCATTCGCTGATTATCTGCCGCAATCCTTAGGCAATTGCGCCTTCACTACATTCATGCCGCAGCGCTTGCAATCGAAATCGAGGCGGTATACACCCGATTCATTCCGCAAATACAACGGAGTCGGCAACTTGCAGCCATTTTTCTCGCGAAGGCATGCACCAAGTTCTCGGCGAATGCAATAGCGGGTCTGCATTACCTGTATGTCGCCCTCGGGCAAAGATGATTCGATAGCGGGCTGAATTTTAGCAGCTCCGTGGCTCTTATAAAATTCTCGCGACTCGCGGTTGGCTACATTGTCGTGATAAGTCAGCTCACGGCCTTGGAATTCATCTGCCGCCAAGCGATTAGGTTTGCGGCGGTCGTAGGTATATGTCGCCTCGGCCACATGGTCGAGAAGTTCTAACAAGTCGCGCCTTGCCTTCGTTAACACCGATGCTGCCACAAAGCGATCTCCAAGAGTATCGTCAACGGTATCTACCACGTAAATGGTATCTCCGGTCTTTTCTACAACACGTCGACGCTGGGCTTCCTGAGGCGATTTCGCCTGCTGATAAGGGCAATCAACGACAAGCGTGGCCTTGCAAGCACGTTCGTCGCTCACTTCAAGCACTATACGGTTCTCGTCGAGCGGTCGCATTGCTATGCTCGCACCGATAGTTCGCTTGCACGAGGCATCCTTGCTGTCAAGAATATCGAAGAAAGCCTTGTCGGTATTGCGGTAAAGAGTCATCCCTGCTGTAAGACCGTCGAGAGGAACGGCCGGATAAAGCACATCACCCTCGGCCCTATTGAGCCTGAAGCCTTGGTATTGACCATTCTTGTCAAAATAACCGAGGCCGTCGCCATTAGCCAAAGTCTGTTTAAGTTTTGCCTTGAACGATCTGCGACGGCTGTCGTATGGCACAGCGACCGTACCGACCTCGCATCCGGCCCACTTCGGAGTGTCAAGCGAGGCCATTCGGCCCGGCTTACGCATGAAATACGATGTATAACCCCTGTTGAATGTCCGCGAAAGGTCGGGAACGAAACCCGAACTAACTTTACCATAAGACGAACGCACCAACTCGCCACCGGATTGAGCACAAATACCGTAGAGCAAGTCGCTGTACATCTTCGTCACATTGGCCACATAACGGGCATCTTTGAGACGACCCTCGATTTTAAACGAAGACGCCCCGGCTTCGATAAGTTCGGCAAGGTCATTGCTGCGGTTCAAATCACGGAGCGACAGATAATGCTTCTTGGGGGCTACCTCGCAGCCCTCAGAATCTATCAGCTCATAAGGCAGACGGCACATCTGAGGGCATGTTCCACGATTTGCACTTCGGCCGGTGGCCACAAATCCCGCCTGGCAATCGCCGCTGTAGCTCACGCACAATGCACCGTGAATGAAAACCTCGACCGGCACACCGGCAGATTCGGCACACGCCTTAATTTCGTCAGCATTAAACTCGCGCGGAAGAACAAGCTGGGCAAAACCGGCCTTGGCGAGCATAGCCGCCTTTTCGGGCGTACGGATATCGCACTGGGTACTTGCATGAAGGGCAATAGGCGGGATATTCATACTCAGATACGCCATGTCCTGCACGATGAGCGCGTCGACACCGGCAGCATACAGTTTATGCACCAAAGCCTCGGCCTGCAGCAATTCGTCGTCGTAGAGTATGGTATTCATGGTCACATAGACCTTTGCCCTGTACATGTGAGCGAAGCGGCAAAGACCGGCAATATCGTCAACAGAATTGACGGCGGCGGCCCTTGCGCCAAACGACGGTGCGCCGATATACACGGCATCGGCACCGGCAAGCACAGCTATACGTCCTATTTCGGCATTACGCGCCGGAGCAAGCAATTCAAGCGTTCGCGACATGGCCTATCTTATCTATAATGTTATAAGCCTCGTCACGCGAGGCACAAATCAAATCGGGGTGGTGAGCATCACTGTTTACAAGGATAGTCACCCCGGCATCTACAAGGGCCGGCAGATAGCGTTCGCCCGGGAAGAATCGCCCGTGCTGCACACGAGCCTTGGTATTCAGCTCTATCACACAGCCCCGGCGTATTATCTTATCGATGAGGGTCTCTATCCTGTCGCGGTACAGCATGCTATCTTCGATACCGGGAGCATAGTACGAGGCATTCTGCCCTACCTTGTCGAAATGTCCGAGGATGTCGAATCCACCAACCTCTACCATATCGCAAGACTGACGGAAGAATGTGTCGACAACATATTCTATGTCGTCTTCGAAATGAGCCTTCATCCTTCGCGAGAAATTCTCGAATTTACCGTCTATATCAACATACTCGCCGCTCTGCGAAGGAATGAAATGAACCGACCCGATAGTATAATCGAGTGGCAAGGACTTGAAATAATCGTTTGCAGGCCCCCAATGACTGCCAAGATAGTCAACCTCCATTGCAGCATAGAAGCGGCATCCGCCCAACTCGGGCAGCGATTTTATACGCTCTACTTCGGCCAGATAATCATCCACATCTTCGGCCTTCATGTTGCACGGCGATGGAATTGGAATCGGGCTATGCGGTGAAAAACCATAGTGGCGCATACCGGAGGCCGCAGCAGCTCGAGCCATGTCGCTCATAGGAGCATGGCCGTCGCAGAACTGGGTATGGCTATGAAAATTATAATTCCTTGTCTGTGAGATTATACTATTGAAATCCATTATCTTATTGTCGGCAGCTGATTACTGACCGATTATTTTAATATGCGACATCATCTATCACTTTACCTTTGGCAAGAAGAATCTTGTAGCGGATAAACAAGCCGAGACAGACGATGTCGGTCAACACTGCAATAAGGCTCGCTTTATCGAGCGACAGCCCGAAGCCTTCGGGCGACGGAGCGGTGAAAAGGTATGTCACCACGACCGAAGTCATAAATAAAGCAGGCACAAGCGTTATCACATAGGCCCGGCCATGGCGGGCGAGATAGACCGTAGAAGCCCAGAGGGTAAAAGCCGCAAGGAGTTGGTTGGTCCACGCAAAATAACGCCACAGCACATTGAAATCGAGCATCATCAGAGCAAAGGTAAGCACGAATATCGGAATCGTGATCACCATGCGCTTCAAAAACTTACTCTGATCTATGTGCATAAAGTCGGCAACAATAAGTCTGGCCGACCTCAGAGCCGTATCTCCTGTGGTAATCGGCGCTGCAACAACTCCGAGCAAAGCCAAAATACCACCGAAAGTGCCAAGCCACTCCACCGATACATCATGCACAAGTTCACCGGCGGTATGGGTAGTCATATACTCCTGCAGTTGGCTGTAGCCGCCGGTAAAAGCAATCGCCGCTGCTGCCCATATCAGAGCCACGACGCCCTCGGCAATCATGGCACCATAAAAAACAGGACGTGCAAGACGCTCGTTCTTAAGGCATCGAGCCATCATCGGCGACTGGGTGGCATGGAAACCCGAGATTGCACCACAGGCGATGCTGACAAACATCATAGGAAACAACGGATGTGTCTCGGAAGATGAATGACGTGATTGAAGGCCGTCGGAAAAGCCATCGGGAATTACATTGCCACCGAAAAACAAAGCAAACAACAAGCCTGCCGCCATGAAAAGTAGTGCAAAACCCAAAATAGGATAGAAACGACCTATAATTTTGTCGATTGGCAACAAGGTTGCCGCAATGTAATACAAAAAGATAAGCGCAATCCAAAATGTGGTATTGGCCCACTGGGGCGTCATGCCGTCGAGAATACCCGCGGGTGTCAGAATAAACACAGCGCCGACAAGAAT
Organism: Bacteroidales bacterium M2; assembly: GCA_001689415.1. Classification (GTDB taxonomy): domain Bacteria; phylum Bacteroidota; class Bacteroidia; order Bacteroidales; family Muribaculaceae; genus CAG-873. Next base: position 23,664 of record LUJM01000001.1, read on the forward strand.
GAGCAGCACTGTCGACACAAACCTTAGAATCTGCTTCACCACCGGGCCAAGTTCACGGCCGACAAGCTCGGGCAGTGAGTCTCCGCCAGAGCGGACCGACATCATGGCCGAAATAAAATCGTGGACAGCGCCGCCGAAAATGGTACCGGCTACAATCCATATAAACGCTGCCGGGCCGAACATCACACCCATTATAGCACCGAAAATCGGGCCGAGTCCTGCGATATTGAGGAATTGGATGAGAAATACACGCCAAGTTGGCATTTCGACAAAATCGACACCGTCACAACGTGTGTGTGCAGGCATCAATCGCTTAGCATCGATGCCAAACACACGCTCAACGAGAAAGCCGTAGAGGGCATAGCCCCCTACGAGAGCGAAGAGAGAAACTATGAGTAATGTCATTGCCTGATTTCAGGTGTCGATGTCGGGTTCTGACCAAGCGACTGACGCATGTTGGTATCAGCCTCTACATTCTTCATCTTGTAGTAATCCATTATACCGAGATTACCACTGAGGAATGCCTGAGCCATAGCCTTAGGCAGCTCGCACTCGGCTTCGATAACCTTTGCGCGAGCTTCTTGAGCAAGTGCTTTCATTTCCTGCTCGCGAGCGATAGCCATTGCACGACGCTCCTCGGCCTTGGCCTGGGCGATATTTTTGTCGGCGTTAGCCTGGTCAATCTGAAGTGCTGCACCGATATTGCGGCCTATGTCGATATCGGCAATGTCGATTGAAAGAATCTCGAAAGCAGTACCGGAATCAAGGCCCTTGCGCAACACGAGTTTCGAAATCGAATCGGGGTTCTCAAGCACCTGTTTGTGGCTTTCGGACGAACCGATCGATGACACAATACCCTCGCCTACACGAGCAAGAACGGTGTCCTCACCTGCACCACCAACGAGCTGGCGGATGTTTGCTCGGACGGTCACACGAGCTTTGGCGATGAGCTGGATACCGTCTTTTGCCACAGCTGTAACAGGCGGGGTATCAATAACTTTTGGATTCACACTCATCTGCACGGCCTGGAAAACGTCGCGACCGGCAAGGTCGATAGCGGTCGCCATTTTGAAACCGAGGTCGATATTGGCTTTAGAGGCCGAAACGAGGGCATGCACAACACGCTCAACGTTACCACCGGCGAGATAGTGAGCCTCGAGGTCGTCGCGGGTAACATCGTGCAACCCGGCTTTATGAGCCTCGATAAGGGCGCGAACAATCACACTGGCGGGCACCTGGCGGATTCGCATGAGTACTAACTGCATAAGCGATATCTTGACACCGCTCACACGGGCCGATATCCAAAGGAAGAACGGACAATAATAGAAAAAGACTATCAGCAGCACTATGGCCAGCACGACAACCAAAATCATCGTTATCTGCATGGAAGTTAAGTATTAGAGGTTTATAAAATATGTTTGCTTAGTTTGGCGGTCGGGCTTATTCTTTTTCAAGCCTGATAGCATTATTTACCTGTGAGGCATAGCGACGTCGCAGGTTGTCGGTCTCGCGCTCGCTGTCGAGAATCTGTGCAGATACATTATGACGGCCCTTGCGATACTGCTCTCTCAAATCATTTTCGAATTCAATCTGCTTATCGAGGGCGAGCTTTGTAGCCATGGCCTCGAGCATGGCGCTACGCGCACGCTGATTCTTGAAATCGGCCAAGGCTGTATACACCTTGCCATTGCCCATGTCGATAGCGAACAGCCGAGGTGTATCGACGCTTTTCGACGAGGCATCCGCGGGGAGGCGTGATTCGAGCAATGCCTTATAATCGACACCCTCGCGGCGAGTAAGGCTGATATTGTCGAGTTTGGCCAACGATTCGAGATTGGGGTCTTCGCTATCGGCATTTACACGCATTGCAGAGGGCGCGAAGACATAGATAGTCACTTTGCCGGATTCGCTGTTGCGGTCGGTAGCAAACCAACCAAGCCCCGAAGCCTCGTCGATAGCGAGCATGTAGTCGTTGTAGGGCGAGTTGTAGGGCATGCCCATGTTCTGAGGCTGGTAATAAGCGCCGTCCTCGTTCTCGTTGCGGCGGGTCATAAAGATATCATATCCACCGAGCGAGTTTTCGCCGTCGCTCGCAAAGTAGAGGGTCACACCGTCGGGCATGAGGAATGGAAACTTGGCATTTCCACCGCCTGCAAGCGATTTATCTATCTCCAAAGTATGGTCAAGGGTGCCGTCGTCGAGAATATTTGCGCTATACAGACTGTAAACGCCCGATGTGTCGGCAGCGCTCCATATGAGCTCGCTGCGATTCTGGGGCATATATGCCAAGGACAACTCGGTAGCGCCACGACCGGCACCGGCATGTCGAACGGCATCGGAAGGCAATATGAGACCGGCAGCAGCCGAGAGGCGGTATGCCTTGAAAAAATCGGTACTGTCAACCGAAAGAGAATCTACAATTTCGATTTTTTCCACACGCTCGAGCATGTTGCTCATCTGCACGGCCCGACTCTGCAGCGCAGACAGTTCGCCGGGTTCGGATTTTTTGGCTTTTTTCAGCGCGGCCTGCCAGGTATCGATATGCTCGTTTGCATCGTCGACCCTATATTCATCGAGAGCACAAACAGCGAGTAATCTCGACGCATCCGCGACGCCCCTTGCTTCGGCTTTTTTCAAAGGCTCTTGAGCATCGTCGACCTCGCCCATAGCAATCAGAGCAGCACCGAGATAGTAATTCGCAGTGCCGTCTTTAGGCTTTGACTTCAAAATTTTACGCAAGCCGGTTATCGCCTCGGGATATTTACCTTCGCGATACAGACGTTTTGCATCGTCGATAGGCGCAGCCACAGAGCTAATTGCAAGCAAACCGGCACATAGCGATATATATATTCTTTTCAATATCATAGTAATCTCTTTACACTGCGAATTTACGAAAAAATATCCACGCTGCAAAATTATGTAATAGAGACCACACCAAAAAGCCGGAAGGTCGGTTATACCGTCGTCAAAATGCTTGACAAATAGTTTCTAATCCTTGTCGAAAGTCAATCGCAGGCCGAAGTTCAGATTAAGATTCAGAGGCTTGTCACTATAGATTGTTCTTAGATTCGAATGGCAATCAAAGTAATATCCGGCTCCGGGTTCGATATATACACCAAGCTTCGATGAAATATTGTACTGTATTCCGGCAGTGGCGTTTACAGACCATTGGAGAGGCTTTTCTTTAATTCTATATTTATCTTCTTTGATTATACTATTGTTTATCACATAGCTTCTATTGGTCGAAGCGTACACACATTTCTCTGCTGCAACACCTGCAGCAGCATAAATGTCGAACTTTCGCCAGGAATATATATTATAACTGATATTTAGCGGAATACCTATGTAGAAGAGATTCTGTTCACCGGTGAAATAATGGTTATCACTACCTTCAAAAATATCGGAAGTAAGTTTTGTGAAGCTTAATCCGGAAGCTATGCTAAAACGGTCGTCCAATCTGAACGACAATGAAACTCCGGCCTTCACCGGTTGGCGGTGTCTGATACTGCTTGCTATTTTCTTGTTTCTGTTGTAAGCAAGAATGCCAAGGAGTGGTCTGTCTTTCCAAATATATTTATTGTTAACGACCTCTGTTGATGCGGAATAAAACGAAGATTTTCTATTCTGCTCGACGCCTAAACCGCCTGAGGTAAAAACACCAACACTAAGCCGTCCGGACTTACTGCCTGAAACATTGTTAATAGCAAGCAGATTGTCGTCATTTCCGGTCGAAACGGTTTTGTCGATTATCAACGTCTTACTATCAGAAGTACATTCTCTGTCTGTTTTCGAAATAACAACGCTGTCTCCTGATGTTTTTTCCGTAATAAATTCTTTTTCGGCTAATATGGTTTCAGTTATGGCAGGATGACTGACGGTCTGAACCATTTCTACATTATCAGTCTTTACCGGCAGCAAGGTTTCATGTTTGCAGACAGCTATTCTCTTATCCATTGTTGCAATCTCGGGATGAGTCGTAGCAATGTCGTTGTTCACAAACAATAGTCCAATCGAAACAACGGCTGCGACAATTGCTGCAGCTATCCCCAGACGTATCCGGAAAGGTATGCTTTTCTTAACGTCATCACGCCCTACATCGACATCCTCACCTTGGAGCTGCTTGAGATTTATGTCGTTCCACAGTCCTTGGGGCTCGTCAATTTCAAAGTCCGACATTTTGTCGCGGATGTCGTTCAGCCATTTATCGTTCATGTTGAAATTGATTGGATTTTAAATAATTATTGATTTTCTGCGCCAGCATAGCCTTAGCTCTATGAAATTGCGATGCAGATGTGCTCTCTTTGATACCCAGTAGAGAAGCAATTTCCTTGTGTTTTTTCTCTTCGATTACATATAGATTGAAAATAGTTCGATACCCTTCGGGCAGCTCTCTTATAAATCGATGAATCACCGGGGGCGGAATGTTGTCGATAGCCGGCATCTCATCGGGTATCTCAAATTCGTCATCACCCAATTCCACGAATTTGAAATTATAGTTGCGTTTGATAAAATGGATAGTTTCGTTAAAGACAATTCTTGACATCCAGCCCTTAATCGAACCTTTGCCCATATAGTTGAATGAACCTATCGACGAGAAAATCTGTAGAAATGAATTCTGCAGGATGTCTTTGATGTCATCTTCAACCGAGATATACCGCGAGCAGATTGCAGTTAGATATCTTATATAGCGACAATACAAGACATGCATAGCTTGCCGATCATTTTTCTTGATCAGTTCAACTAAAACCTGTTCATTGTCTTGGGTGTCAAGATTCATTGCAATATCTTAAACTTCACTCCGTTATCAGGACTTCGGGCTAATTACACCCGGGATTGAACGGCGTTCAATCCCGGGTTGTAAATGCTAATTTAATCAGATAAATCTATGTGCACAAATTTAATCTATAAATCCTTTAAACGCAGGCTTTGCGAAATCCAAAGATGTGGCATTATCCATGCCCCCCAAGTCGAACTCTACTGATTTGGGTCCTGTATATGAATTCCAATTCAATTTGATTATAATATTCTCCCCCTCTGCATGAGGCAGATTTTTCAGATTGAAAGCGATTAGAGCATCACCGAGTTCGCCGTTAACGTCGCCGTTGGCATCGTGCCGCAATTCCAGTTCGTAAGGATTCTCAGGATTCACATCGGTGAGGAGGTTTATGCTGTGCCTTACGTTTAAACATCCCCATATGGTTCTGATACGGAGTGTGAGGTACCCATCTTCGGCAACGGTCAACCAGTCTTTTACAATTTCAATAGGGTCGTTACCGTATTTGGTGTCGTTGAGATCCCCGAGGCTCGGAACGGTGTTCTTAGTGCGGATGCTGTCGATCCAATTTACACACACGTTGCGAGTAGTTGCCGCACGGCTTTCCGACTCTGTGTAATTCACAAGTGCTCGCACTTCTTTTTTGCCAAACGGAGATGTCTTTAGGTTTGTAGGAATCAGTACTGTGTTCTCGTCTAACTGCATTATGAATTGTCCGTCGGGCTGAGGCTTGACAGTAACGACCGCACTTGGCTTAAGCATCCACGGGCCTTTAGAGTCTAAGTCGGAGCAGGAAGGCATTAACAACGCAGTGGCAGAAACAGCAGCTGCAATAATTGATAATTTAATCTTTCCCATATCTTTTAATGTTTGATGAATCAATGAATTTGCGATTTGAGTTTCGTTGCCCAACTTAATAAAAGCGAGCAAATAGAATTTGTGAAACTTAAATCATTAAGTAACTCATAAAAAAGAGTTACTTATCTACTCATTAAATCACACAGACGCAAAAATCTTGCATCAGAATTGAAAAAAAACACAAATTTCTATTATTGCATATTAGCTTCAAACTTTATAAGCAGCTCATAAGCCGATAGTTACACCACTCTACTCGTCGCACGAAGAGAGCCATAACAATGCAGTGGTGGTGTGTAAGATGAGAGAGATTGCCACTCTTGTATAGGCACCCTATATCGGCCAGATTATATCACATGTCCCGGACATGGTCGCGGAAGCACCCGTTCTTCATGCCCTGATTTGCCAAAATAACATTATTTCGAGAATTCAAGTCAATCTTAAATGAAAGAGCCGTGTCACTTATCAGATAAAAGGCTGATTATGCTTAGTATGGATGAAATATTTTTAGTAACTTTGCATGTATAGAATCAAATTATTCCGAATGATAGCTAAAGAGGACATATTGGAATTGCTTAAGTCCACCGAATCATATCGCGTGGAACGCACTATAAGCACAGGCAACATGGATAAGTTCTGTGAGGCCATCTGTGCGTTTGCCAATGATATGCCCGGCTCCCGCAAGAACGGCTATCTGATTATCGGAGCAAAAGACGGCGGAAGTATTGCCGGAATGAAGGTGGATGATGCTTTGCTGAAAAAGATTGCAGGCATCCGCTCTGACGGCAATATACTCCCCCTGCCGACTATGTCAGTCGAGCGATTCTCTTTTCCTGACGGCGACTTGTTGGTTGCCGAAGTAAAACCGTCTGATTTACCTCCTGTCCGCTATCGCGGCAGAGTGTTTATTCGTGTCGGTCCTCGCAGGGATATTGCCACTGAAGCTGAGGAAAGAATCCTTGCGGAGCGTCGCTGCTCATTCATGGCAACCTTTGATGCGACCCCTTGCCTCAACGCCAAACTGGAGGATTTGGACATTGATTACATCAAGACCAAATATCTCCCGATGGTTTTCGATGAGGAGACACTTGCAACCGATAAGCGCGACATCAAAGAGCAACTTGCTTCTATTCATCTCTACGACCGAGACAACGATTGTCCGACTTACGCCGGCATAATACTTTTCGGAGCAAATCCCAAATATTTTCTTCTCGGCGACTATGTGCAGTTTGTGCGATTTGCGGGGAAAGACAAAGGAGGCGATATACTTAATGAACGCCAATTTTCCGGACCTCTATTTAAGATGCTGCCGACTCTGGAATCATTCGTAAAGGATGCAATCATCACACAGCGTCCGGTTCCAGAATCTCTGTTCCGTGAGCGTACCGTCTGGAATTATCCTGAGGGTGCTATCCGAGAATTGCTGATGAACGCCTGTATGCACAGGGATTACCAAGCTAATATGCCTATCCGTCTTTATCAGTTTGACGATTATATCGAAGTGATGAATGCCGGTGGACTGTATGGCGAAGCCCGACCCGAAAATTTCCCCTCGGTCAATGACTATCGCAATCCACTCGTGGCAGAAGCTATGAGAGTGATGAAGTATGTCAACAAGTTCAATCGAGGCGTAACCCGAGTTCAAGAGATGCTGAAGGATAACGGCAATCCTCCGGCAGAGTTTGACGTTAATACGATCACCGCCTTCCGCGTCAATGTCAATGCCACAAACGAATCCGACTTGTCGAAAGGCACAAGTCAACCCCCAAGTCAACCCCCAAGTCAACCCCTAAGTCAACCCCCAAGTCAATCGATTGATGAAATGATTGTAGAATTCTGCAAGGAACCTCGATCGAGCGCAGAGATAGCAGTTCATTGCGGATTTAAGGATGTCAAGAATTTTAGAGAACGATACTTAACTCCTCTTCTTGGCTCTCGCATCCAAATGACAATTCCCAATAAACCTACAAGCCGTTTTCAAAAGTATATTGCAACAATACAAAAAGATTAACTTGAAGCCTGACTTGTGGCTTAGGCATCAAGTCTTTTGAAAAGTCGGAACTTGCATTTTATGTTTTTGATGGATTTTACTTTGTTAGATTGATAAAGACTCGGCTCTTTGTACTTTTGCGGTATGATTGAGCGCATTTGCATCAATCGAACGGTCTTGGTTGAGTGGCATAATTTTGCTCATAACTATTTGATTTTCAGCCATAAAATTACGAAAAATTTGCCACTTACCAAATTTTTACACCACATATTTTACTGAAAATCAGAGCGATTTCCACCCTTGTACAGGTACCCGATATCGGCCAGATTCTATCACATGTCCCGGATATGGTCGCGGAAGCACCCGATCTTCATGCCCTGATTTGCCAAAATAACATTATTTCGAGAATTCAAGTCAATCTTAAATGAAAGAGCCGTGTTGGATTAGTCTGATTTACCACATTTTATGTCCTCTGTATCAGAATATTTTTGTAATTTTGTAATCAATATTACGACAGGAGATTAAAATCATGAGCAAACTGATTAAGACCGATGCCGAATACTCCCGGTGGATACAGGAGCTAAAAGAAAGATACCGCCGTAGCCAGATTAAGGCAGCGACGCAAGTGAACCGGGAGATGCTGCGCTTCTACTGGTCGCTTGGTCGTGACATTGTGGCTCGAGATGCAGAGAATGTCTATGGTAGCGGATTCTATCGAAATCTCAGTCAGGATTTGAAGGCTGCCATACCGGAAGCCGAGGGTTTTTCCCGGCAGAACCTGCAATACATGAAGAAGATGTATCTTCTTTATAGTGAGAATTCTGCAAATTGCCCACAACTTGTTGGCAATTCTAAATCTGAAATATGCCCACAAGCTGTGGGCGATTTTATTTTTTCAGTTCCTTGGGGACATCATCGAACACTGATAGATAAATATTATGAGACTGGAGAACGAGAAACCGCATTATTCTATGTGCATAAAATAGTTGAAGGTGGTTGGTCACGTAATGTGTTAAAATCATTTATCGACACGAGCCTGCATCTGCGTCAAGGCAAAGCATTGACAAGTTTCTCCCGCTTGTTGCCCGCTCCCGACAGCGATCTGGCACAGGAACTGACAAAAGACCCATATATTTTTGACTTTACCGAAATGACCGAGCCATACAAAGAGCGCGAACTAAAGAAAGCTTTGATGGCGAATATATCCCGCTTTCTTCTTGAACTCGGTTCCGGATTTGCTTATATCGGGGAAGAGTATCGTCTTAAAGTCGGGCATACAGAGCAATTCATAGATTTACTGTTTTATAATGTAAAATTACACGCCTATTGTGTTATCGAGGTCAAGACCGGCACATTCGGTGCCGGCGATATTGGTCAACTCGGAACATACATGACAGCGGTAAATCACATCCTTAAAACAGAGCAGGACAATCCCACTATCGGACTTCTGATATGCAAGGATAAAGACAATGTGCTTGCCCAGTATGCCCTTGAATCATCATCGCAACCTATCGGTGTAGCAGAGTTTCAACTGACAAAGTTTATCCCCGACGAGTTCAAGAGTTCTTTACCCTCAATAGAGGACATCGAATTAGAACTGAAATAAACTGCATTTACTGCATTATTCGCATATTGGTGTCTTGTTATTTCATATAAATCTTATCTCATCTATAGGTTCAGTTCATCGGGCATATATAGTGCCCGAACTGAACTATACTTGAAGACTGGCATCCAGTTCATTCCTACATTCGTAAATTAGGGATATTCAACTAATATCTAATTGATTATTTGCCAGAGTCATAGATGTTTCGCAACTTTGCAAAGAACCCCCGACGGACCCAGCACGGGCTTATTCGGGGGTAATTCTTCAAAATATAGCGCCAAGTACGGAGCTGAGGCATTGGTTTCACGAGGATCCCGACAATAGGTGGCATGAAGTCGAGCGCAAGTATAGCGAGAAACTGAAGGTCTCGGCGGCCTTTGCTTCGCTAAAACACTGCTCTACTCGTCGCACAAAGAGAGCTATAACAATGCAGTGGTGGGTAAGATGAGAGAGATTGATTGATTCCGGGATGAGGCGGGCAACATTTCAGACCAAGTCACTTCCTATTGTTGCTCGGGCCTCACCCCGGAGTTTTAGTTACTGTTCCGGATCGGGTTCGAGCCAAAAGAGTTCGTTGACGGTCTTGCCGAAAAATGCCGAAAGTTTAAGGGCGAGTTCGGTACTCGGCACATATTTATTGTTCTCGATAGCGAAAATAGTCTGTCGAGACACACCGATTGCCGCAGCGAGTTCTTGCTGGGACACTCGCTTAATGGCACGGTTTACCCTGATATCATTATTCAGCATATTTCTTGAGTCTACGGTTTGAGACAAATAGAGTGATTTGGAAAATCGCGATATAAGCAATCACCAGCACAACGAAATTGACAGGTATAGAAAGATAACGTATGCTGCCAAGAAGCTCGATCTGATTCGTCGTGATACATATCGCGGTGGCGATAGTCACAAAGGTTTTAAGAATAAGTGCGCAAGCAATGACTATGCACGCAATTCGTGACCGTAGGGCCGAGATGTACTCGTCCTCATTCTTTTCGCGCGACACACACAGCAAGAGGAGGGCTACATAGAACATGGTCATGGTTACAGAGTAGACAGTCTGAGAAACGACGTGGGTGGTGATCGATGTGATGCCGAGCAAAACGACAGCCACCGCACCTAAGAGCGATGCTATCAGCAAGCCCCAACCGATTATCAGGTATCGGTGCGGCAAAAGTAGATTGGAATTAGAAAACATAAAAATGAGTTTAGAAAAACGATGTAAAGTTTAACGATGCAAAAGTACGCCATACTTTACATTTACGCAAGCATACTTTACTAATTTATTTATAAAAAATGTTAAACACAGGATTTAACCTATGACTTCACAAAAAACTAAGGAATGAGAAACCATTAAAGTATTTTTTGCAAAAAATAACAGAATAATTTCTTTAATTCAAAACATCTCGCTAAATTTGCAAAAGTAAAAGAAGAATATCCATATTTAAAACGAAATAAGATGGAACAACGTAAATTGAAACTCCGCGACCTGACGCTGCGCGACGGGCAGCAATCACTCTTCGCCACACGTCTGAGCCAGGCAGAAATCGACAAGCTCCTGCCTTATTACGAAAACGCCGGCTTCTATATCATGGAAGTCTGGGGTGGCGCTATCCCCGATTCAGTGATGCGCTATCTCGACCAGTCGCCATGGGACCGTCTGCGCATCGTTTCGAAAGCAATGAAGGGCAAATCGCTTCTTTCAGCTTTGTCACGAGGCCGCAACCTCTTCGGATATGTTCCTTACCCTGACAGTGTACTCGAGGGCTTCTACAAAGAGGCTATCACCAACGGCCTCAACGTGATGCGTATCTTCGACGCCCTCAACGATATAGACAATGTGCGCGAATCAATCCGCATGATCAACAACCTTGGCGGCATCGCCGACGGTGCTGTTTGCTACACCGTAGACCCCAAGCCCGAAGCACCTGCTGAAAAGAAAGGTTTCTTCTCGCGCCTCTTTGGCAGCAAGCCCGCTGAGCCCGAAAAAATCTTTACCGACGAGTATTTCGTAGAGAAAGCACGCGAAATGGAACGCCTCGGTGCCAAGATCATTACCCTGAAGGATATGGCAGGTCTTGTTACCCCGAGCCGCGCAGCATCGATTATCTCGAAGCTCAAAGCCAACCTCACAGTGCCCGTAGACTTCCACACTCACTGTACTCCCGGCTACGGCCTCGCATCGAGCGTAATGGCAATCATCAACGGTGTCGACATCCTCGATACCAACATATGGTGGTTCGGCGGCGGCTCTGCAGCCCCTGCAATCGAGCTTATCTATGTATTCTGCCAGAAACTCGGCGTAGAACTCGACGTGAACATGAAAGCCGTGGGCGAAATCCGCGAGCACCTGCTCGACGCCCGCAAATCGCTTGCCGCATTCGACCTCAACAAGGACAAGATGCCGCGTAACTTCGATCCCCTCGCCGACAAACTTCCTGCCGACGTCGAGGCCGAATTCGACCGCGCCGTGGCAGCAGCCAAAGCCGGAGACGAAAACACCCTTCTTGACGCCTGCCACAAAATCGAAGCTTATTTCGGTTTCCCCAAACCCAACGAAATTGTCAAGAACGCCGAAGTACCCGGCGGCATGTACTCGAATATGGTTGCACAGCTCAAGGCTCTCGGCGCAGAAGACCTGCTCGAGGACGCTATGCGCCTGATTCCCATGGTACGCCGCGACGCAGGCTTAGTACCCCTCGTAACACCTACCAGCCAGATTGTAGGCAGCCAGGCCGTGAGCGTGGCCCTCGACCGCAAGAAAGGCCAGCCCGACTATTCGAACCCCTCGAACCAGTTTATCTCGCTCGTTAAAGGCGAATACGGTCACACCCCCGTGCCTGTAGCCCCCGCATTCCGCGAGAAAATCACCGGCAGCCCAATCGAGAAACCCTACGATGTAAACAACTACAAGAAGCCCGCCAACCCGACACTTGCCGAGTACGGCGACGTGCCTCTGGCTTCTAACAAGGAAGAAGAACTTCTGCTCGAGCTTCTACCCACAGTTGCCAATACCTTCCTACGCAAACGCCGCGCCGAGGAGTACGCCAAGACTGCCGCTGCCGCCGCACCTGCCGTAGAAGAAAAGGTAGAGCAAAAAGACCAGGCTCCTATCACCGGTCCCACACTCGCTGCACCCATGGGTGGACGCATCATCGAAATCAAGGTAGCTCCCGGCGACAAGGTGACTAAGGGTCAGACTGTGCTTGTATACGAAGCTATGAAGATGGAAAACGACGTACCCGCCGAGCGCGAGGGCGTAGTTAAACGAATCTTCGTGAAAACCGACGACGTTGTTGCAACAGACCAGGTACTCGTAGAATTCGAATAAAATCCAATAAGGAATAAACAATAAAAAATCCGGAGATTAGAAAACGAATTCTGATCTTCGGATTTTTTGCTTTTAAAATTTCTAATCTCAAGTTTCACAAGTTCGACCTGTTTTCGGGTTTGTGGTATGAGACTCTAATCCGATGATGTGTATTTAATGGGTTCAGCATCCCCCACTCTCGTAGGGTCGCGGCACAATGCTATTAACTTAAGGAGAAAGAGTGTCCTTTTGAATAATCACTCCTTAAGTAAACTGCATTGGCTAATGTGTTTCTACTTGTAAAACTTGCATTTCCAATCTAATAATCATGCGCAGCATAGTCACAGCCATAATACTTCTGAGCGGCATTTTGATGCATGCAGCCTCGCCGGGATTGAGAGCCTCGATAAGCGAAATAATCGGCAACAACCGGGTAGGCGTAGCAGTTATAACATCGCGCGGCGACACTATCAGTGTTGGCAACGAAGGCTATTTCGACCTTGCAAGCGTGATGAAATTCTATCAGGCAGCTGCCCTGAGCCGGGTGTACGACTTCGACACGCTTGTGCGCAAGCAAATACGAGTGACCGCCGAAGACCTTCGCCGCGACACTTGGAGCCCGATGCGAGCCGCAGCTGACGAGGTGCCGTTCGACATCAGCCCGGTAGGCCTCCTTGACTACAGCCTGAATATGAGCGACAACAATGCGGCAGATATCCTATTCGACCGCTTGTTGACTCCCGAGAAAGTAGACAGCATAGTGAGAAATGACTATGGGGCACAGAAGTTTGCAATCGGCGCCACAGAGGCAATGATGCATGCCGACACCTCGACAAGCCGCCTCAACCGCGCCACGGCTCTCGATGCGGCAGAGTTTATATACCGCTTCTTTACCGCCGACACAACGGCCTCGGCAACCTTGGTCAAGGCTGTAATGGCCAAAGACACGCCTTTCGGGCGGCAGCGCATACCCTCGGGCATCGAAACATCCTCGGCGAAGGTATTTCACAAAACCGGCACAGGATTTACCGCACCCGACTCGACGGTAACGCCCGTCAATGACCTCGCATTTATATCCTACCCCACTGCGCGAGGTTTTGCCTGCTACTCATTGGCTGTTTTTACCGCAGGCATGACAGTGGCTGATGCCGAAGCACTTATAGCCGAAATATCGCGGGTTGTATACACCTCGGTAATCGTAGACGAGTCGTTGGTGATGAACTCCGAAGCGCAGGTATACGCCGGAAAACGCAAGCCCGGCAAGACTACATCGAACGAAGATGACGGCGGTATATTAGGCGCGGTAATCAGCGAAGTACTTTTTGAAATAATCGACAGTGCATTAAGCGATTAAGCACGAAGCCAAGATATTCTATTCCAGCAACTTCCTCATCACATCGAGCAAGGCATCTCCTGACGCAAGCAGAGAATAATTGCGGTCGGGGCGTATGCTCAATACCGTTGCGCCGGCCTCTGTGGCTATAAGCCGTCCGGCAGCAATGTCCCAGTGTTTTAGATTCAGTTCCCAATAAGCATCATAGAATCCGGCAGCGACATAGCAAAGATCCATAGCCGCCGAACCCATGCGTCGCACAGCCCTCACATGAGGCACGATTGCCATGATTTCGCGCAGGTTGTTGTCGGGATTATCGTTTTTATCGTATGGCACACCGGTAGCCACGACAGCGCAAGAAATCTCTGCCTTGTCGGAGCACGAAATGCGCTTGCCGTTGAGGAAAGCTCCACTACCCTTGACAGCATGGAACAACTCGCGCATATAGGGCGCATACACAACACCTACGACAGCCTCGCCAAAGTGCTCCAATGCAATAGAGCAGCAGAATACCGGCAAGCCCTGACTGAAATTGGTGGTACCGTCGAGGGGGTCGACCACCCAGCGCCATTCATGATCGGCGTTTTCGACCCCGCTCTCCTCGGCTATGATACCGTGGTCGGGAAAACGCTGATGAATAGTCGTTTTTATATAATCCTCGGCAGCCTTGTCGGCTGCTGTTACAACGTCGCTGTCGTTGAGTTTGGTGTGCATGTCGAGATGCGAGGTGCGGAAGTATTCGAGGTGTATATCCCCGGCCTTACGAGCCATCTCCATAGCAGCTTGGAGGTATTGATTATAATCTGCCATAGTTCTTTTTCGGTTTGAATGATACAAAGGTAAGCGTTTTCGGTGGAATCAAATCAATTAAAAAACTTAAAATACGAGTTGAAGTGAGGAATAATGTGTAACTTTGCATCATGTTGGATCAAATAGGACAATTCATTATAAATGCTGCCGAAGTGTTATGCGGCTACCCGCTGTTTTTCTTGCTCATCGGTGGCGGGCTTTATTTATTTATAAGTTCCGGCCTGGTATCTGTTCGACGCCTCCCGGCCGCACTTCGCGAACTCCGCACCAAGCCGGACAAGAAGGCCGAGAACGGCCAGATATCATCGGTACAGGCCCTTGCTTCGGTAGTGGCTGCTACTGTAGGCCTTGGCAATATCGCCGGTGTGGCAATCGCCCTTGTCATGGGCGGACCGGGTGCGATATTCTGGATGTGGGTCAGCGCCCTTGTTGGCATGGCCACTAAATACCACGAGGGCGTACTGGCAATCATGTACAAAGGTACTGACGACAAAGGCAACCCTCAGGGCGGACCAATGCACATAATAACAAGGGGACTTGGACCGAAATGGACACCGCTGGCAAAATTCTTTGCAGTGGCCGGTCTGTTCGGAACGCTGTGCATCATGAATGCCAACCAGCTCACCGAGGCGTTTATGACCACATTTACGACTCCGGAGGGCGTGGCATCGAACAGCTTCCTTAGCAATGTCGGAGGCTATTTGGGCCTCGACAATGTGCGCACCTACCGCTTGCTTTTCGGCGCAGCTATTGCAGTAATAGTTGGCGCGGTTATCCTTGGCGGTATCAAGCGCATAGCTCGAGTGGCTACTATTATGGTGCCGTTTATGGTGGGATTATACTTCCTGATGGTACTGTTTATCATCATCACCAATATCGAAGGCGTACCCGGGGTATTCAAGAGTATATTTGCCGAGGCATTCAACTTGCGGGCAGGATTCGGCGCCCTGGCCGGTATCGCTATCATCGGTGCTCGCAGGGCAGCCCTTGTGAATGACGCGGGCATCGGCACTGCATCGATTATGCACGGTGCTTCACGCAACAACCAACCGGTTCGCGAGGGTCTGATAGCCATGCTCGGTCCGAGCATCGACTCGGGTCTGGTATGCACACTTACGGCAGTGGCGATACTTCTCTGCGGCGACATAAACGTAGACGGCGTAAAGGGCCTCGAGGTGGCGATGAAGGCATTTAGCAACGGCATACCGGCAGGCGATATACTGCTGATGTGCATCGTGGTGTGCTTCGCCATGTCGTCGATGTTCTCATACTCCTTTTATGGCACCACATGTGCCAACTATCTTTTCGGCACTCGCAAGGGGCGGTACTATTCGTGGGCATTCCTTGCTTCGTTGGTAGTATTTGCCGTTGTACCCCTTGAGGCTGCAGTTGGCGCATGCGACCTATTCTACGCCCTCATGGCCATACCGACCATGACTGCGGTACTTTTCCTGAGCCCCAAGGTGCGCAAGGCCACTAAGGAGTATTTCGACAAAAAGGATAAAGGCACAGAAAAACAAACTCAGAATCATAAATAATCAAACAAGTGCATATGCTTCCCTCATTCATCACATGGGATGTCAACCCTACAATAATCGACAGCTTCGTGACCGTGCGCTGGTACGGCCTGATGTTTGCGATAGGTTTCTGGATCGGATTCAACATCGTAGCCAAGATGTTCAAGCGCGAAGGTGCGCCTGAGCGCTGGCTCGGAATACTGTTGCTCTACGTGGGCGTAGCTACTATCGTAGGCGCACGTCTGGGCCATGTTTTCTTCTATCAATGGGATTATTACAGTGCTCATCCGTGGAAAATCCTTGCCACATGGGAGGGCGGCCTTGCAAGCCACGGCGGTGCTATCGGCATCATCATCGCGGTGATACTGTTTTCGATATTTACCAGCAAGCGAAATCCTCTGTGGACATTCGACCGCCTCACGGTGGCTATAGCGCTCGTGGGCTGCCTGATACGAATCGGCAACCTGATGAACAGCGAGATTTTCGGTTATCCTACCGACCTGCCTTGGGGATTCAAGTTTATCCGTTCGGCCGAATGGCAGAGCGAATTTGCACCCTTGGCCTGTCACCCGACACAGATTTACGAGGCTCTGTGCTATCTGGCCTTGTTCGGTTTGATGATGTGGATGTACTGGCGTAAGAATGCAGGCGAACGCCCGGGATTGCTATTCGGTACATTCCTTATCGGTACTTTTGCCTCACGCTTCTTTATAGAATTTATCAAAAACGACCAAGTGCCTTTCGAAGCATCGATGACTCTGAATATGGGCCAATGGCTTAGCGTGCCGTTTGTAGCTTTGGGTATTTTCCTGATATGCCGGGCGCTGACACACAAGCGTGTCAAAATTGAGTACCCCAACGAATTTGCACCCGAGCCTAAAACCAAACGCAAATGAACAGAATCGCAAGCTCTCTCCTACTGTTAGCCGTATGCTTCTGTGCCTACGGACAGTCAAGCAAGGATATCGACGAAGAAGACCCCTACTATCTCCTTTCGGGACAAGCTGACAAGGCTATTGCCGAGGGCGATTATGAGTCAGCTGTAGCTCGCTTGCTCGAAGCGATGTCGATACGCCCCGACGCGCCCGAGAATGTGATGCTGATGTCGAATCTCGGCATGGTGTATTCATATCTCGACCGCGACAGCCTTGCCTTGGCGACTCTTGGCAAGGCTCTTGACCGCGCTCCGGCCATGCGCACCGTGCTTGCAAACCGCGCACATGTGCTTTTGAAAATGGGCCGTGACCTTGAGGCCCGCCACGACCTCGACAAACTCGTGTCGGTAGATTCGCTCAATGTAGAAGCTCGCTATCTGCGCGGTCTCCTCGCTCTTGCCGCCAATGAGGACAGCATTGCGTCGGATGATTTTGTGGTTCTCGAGAGCCTGTCGCCTAAGAGCCTTATCACCGCCATAGCCAAGGCGTCGTTGCTCACCAAACAGGGCCGTACAGCCGAGGCCCTGCCCTACCTCGAACGCATGGCTTCGCTCGACCCTCAGCCCGAACATTTTGCAGTTCTTGCCGAGACTCAGCTTGCGCTTGGAAGACTGTCGGAAGCAGGCGAAACTATCAAATCAGGTATGGAGAAGTATCCTGAAAATGCCGAACTCTATTTTTGCCGCGCCAAACTACACCGCGACCTCTACGAACTCGACCGAGCCCGCGAAGATGCCCGCAAAGCTGCCCGCCTCGGTATTCCTAAGAATAAAATCAAGGAACTGAATTTGTAGGTCGATTTCCATTGCTTTAAGCATCAGCAATACTTGAGAGCGTCCTCTTTAAGGATGCAACACACAGACAACCATTTAAATATAAAAAACTCCGAGAGGGTGATATTGCCGTATAATCGGCTTTTGCACCCTCTCGGAGTTTTTATGTTATTAAGCTTGGCAAGCTATAACTTGCCAAGCTCTCAGTGCTTTATTTTACAGCGTCAATCATAGCCTGGAAAGCTGTCTGTATGCCTTCGGCATCCTTACCGCCTGCCTGGGCGAAACCGGGCTGGCCACCGCCACCGCCTTTGATAGATTTAGCTGCAGAGCGTACGATATCGCTTGCCTTTAGGCCGGTAGCGACAACATCGTCGGTAAGCATCACAGTAAGAAGCGGCTTGCCTGCGCCGTCGGTTGTGGCTGCGACAAATGCAGTTGCTGTAGGCGATAGTTCGCGAACCTTGAATGCCACACCTTTCACTACGTCAGGAATCCTTGGGCCGTTCATGGCTACGAGTTTAATACCTGACGAAGTATTGTGAGCTTTCTCTACCATTTCTTTGGCGATAGTCGCAATACGTTCGGCTACATGTTCTTCGGCCTGGCGACGGAGTTCGTGATTCTCTTCAATCGACTTTTTCAGTGTAGCAATCAGGTCGGGTGCATTGTTGAACATTGCACCAATGGTACGCAGCATATCGGCGGTTTCGTTGATCATTCGCTCTACCTGCGGACCGGTAATGGCCTCGATACGGCGTATGCCGGCAGCAATGCTCGATTCGCTCACGATCTTGATTATACCGATGTTGCCGGTATTGGCTACGTGTGTACCACCGCAAAGCTCGATTGAATCGCCATAGCGGATTACACGCACGTCGTCGCCGTATTTTTCACCGAATAGTGCCATTGCACCCATTGCTTTTGCTTCGGCAATCGGGGTATGGCGGTGCTCGTCGAGGGCGATTGCTTCGCGTACGCGGCGGTTGGCAAGTTTTTCTACCTCGCGTATTTCCTCATTTGTGAGTTTCTGGAAATGCGAGAAGTCAAATCGAAGGATATCGGGAGATACGAACGAGCCTTTCTGCTCCACGTGTGTACCAAGCACATCGCGAAGGGCCTGGTGCAGAAGGTGTGTGGCTGTGTGGTTGCGCGAGGTTCCCATGCGTGCCTCGGTGTCGATAGCGGCATGGAATGTGTCGTTGAGATCGGCGGGCAGTTCTTTTACAATGTGTACTGCAACACCGTTTTCGCGCTTGGTATCGATTACCTCGGTAACAGCGCCGGTGGCAGCGTTGACAAGCTTGCCCCTATCGCCTACCTGACCGCCCATTTCGGCATAGAAGGGGGTCTGCGAGAGGATAATCTGATAGTATTCGCGGTTTTTCTGTTTTACGTGGCGGTAGCGAAGCACCTTGGCATCGCATTCGGTAGCATCGTAGCCTACAAATTCTTCTTCGCCATCGTTCACGATTACCCAGTCGGCTGCCTCTACGGCGGCTGCGGCGCGGGCACGCTCTTTCTGTGCCTGCATTTCCACATCGAATCCGGTGTGGTCAACGGTCATACCGTAGTCTTTGAGGATAAGCTCGGTAAGGTCGAGGGGGAAACCGTAAGTATCGTAGAGTGTAAATGCCTGCTTGCCCGAAATTTCGGTCTTGCCTTCAGCCTTGGCGGCCTTGACAGCTTCGTCGAGTAGACGGATACCGTTTTCGAGAGTGCGGAGAAAGGCGTCTTCTTCTTCCTTGATAACCTTCAGGATAAGTTCGCGGTTTGCGGGAAGTTCGGGGTAAGCCTCGCCCATGCTTTCGATAAGGGTATCGATGAGCCTGTACATAAAGGCCTGTTTCTGGCCAAGGAATGTATAGGCATAGCGTACCGCGCGGCGGAGGATTCGGCGAATCACATAACCGGCCTTGGCATTGCTCGGCAGCTGGTTGTCGGCAATTGAGAAGGCGATGGTACGCACATGGTCGGCGATTACACGCATCGACACATCTACCATGTGGTCTTTGCCGTATTCTTTACCCGACAGTGATGCAATCTTATTGATAAGGGGGGTGAAGACATCGGTATCATAGTTCGAGGTCTTGCCCTGCAGCGCCATGCAAAGACGCTCGAAGCCCATGCCGGTATCGATTACCTTGGCAGGAAGTGGCTCGAGGCTTCCGTCGGCCTTACGGTTATACTGCATAAACACAAGGTTCCAGATTTCGATTACCTGGGGGTGATCCTTGTTTACGAGTTCTCGGCCGGGAACTTTCGCACGTTCTTCGGCGGGGCGAAGGTCGATATGGATTTCGGAGCAAGGGCCGCAGGGGCCGGTGTCACCCATTTCCCAGAAGTTATCGTGCTTGTTGCCGTTGATGATATGGTCGGCAGGAAGGTGCTTGAGCCATATTTGCTCAGCCTCGTCGTCGCGTTCGAGACCTTCGGAGGGCGAGCCTTCGAATACGGTTGCGTAGAGGTTTGATGTGTCGAGGTGAAGCACGTCGGCAAGGTATTCCCAGGCCATATCTATCGCTTCCTGTTTGAAATAGTCGCCGAACGACCAGTTGCCAAGCATTTCAAACATTGTGTGGTGATAGGTGTCGTGACCCACTTCTTCGAGGTCGTTGTGCTTGCCGCTCACACGCAGACATTTCTGCGAGTCGGCAACGCGACGGCTCTTGGGGCTGGCGTTGCCAAGAATGATATCCTTGAACTGGTTCATTCCCGCGTTGGTAAACATCAGCGTGGGGTCATCTTTGATGACCATAGGTGCAGATGGCACGATATGGTGGCCTTTCGATTCAAAATAGTCTTTGAATGACTGGCGTATTTCCTTTGCTGTCAGCATTTTGGAAGTTTATGTGTGTTTGATTTCCTTAATTTTGTCTTGTTGTTGACGCAAAAATACTTATCTTTGCATTTTGAAAGTGCAAAATTAGCAGAAATTTCCCATTCTTGCAAATTATTAATTTCTGAATAATTGAAGGTTTTCTATCGTTACAATCCCGCAACTGAGCAGTATGAACGTGTCTATCCCGATAGACGGCGACGTATTGCCGCGGCTATACGTCCTTATATTTGGGCTATTGCTGTTGTGGCCGTGATTGGCGTTACTGTTTATAGCTTCGTCGATACGCCAAGGGAAAGGCAGCTGCGCGAGATTAATCAAAGGCTGCAGGCGAATGTCGACCTGCTCGGGCGACGAGCCGACGAGGCTATCGCCGTAATGGAAGACCTTGCCGAGCGCGACAATAATTTTTACAGGGCTATGATGCAGGCCGAGCCTCTAAGCGACGCAAGGAGGTATGCCGGCCTCGAAAGACAGCGTATTTTCGACCGGCTCGACTCGCTGCCCGACCAAGAAATAGTGGCTATGGTACGCAATAAACTCGACCGTCTCGACCAAATGGTATACACCCAGGTCAAGTCGTTCGACTACCTTGCCGCATTGGTCGACAGCAACAAGGCTCGTACCGCCCATATGCCGGCCATTCAACCTGTGCCCGAAAAGTTTCTACGTACCATGGCCTCGGGCTATGGTGTGCGACGCGACCCCGTATACGGTACCATGAAATTCCACGAAGGAATGGATTTTTCAGCCCCCGTCGGCACTCCGGTTTATGCTACCGCCGACGGCTTGGTGCGAACGTCTTCATGGCAGGGGGCGTACGGCAATATGGTCGAGATTGACCACGGTTTCAATTATGTCACCCGCTACGCACACCTGTCTAAGCTGATTGCGATACCGGGTCAACAGGTTACTCGTGGCGATTTGATTGGCCTTGTCGGAAATACCGGCAAGTCTACCGGTTCGCATCTCCACTACGAAGTACGATATCGAGGTGCGCCTCAAAACCCTGTTAACTACTATTTCTACGACCTCACCCCCGAGCAATACGACGAAATCATAAGTCTCGCCGAAAATGCCGGTCATGTGATGGACTGATTATGGATCAATTAGATAAGAAATATTACCGCATAGCCGATGTGTCCGAGCTGCTGGGATTACCGGCCTCGACTCTTCGTTTCTGGGAAAAGGAGTTCGGCACTTTGCGGCCCAAGCGTAACAGCGGTGGGCAGCGGCTCTACACTCCCAATGATATCGAGCAGCTAAGGGTTATCAAGTTTCTTATCAAGGATAAAGGGCTCACTATCGAGGGCGCGAGGGAGCATCTGCGCAGCACTCGTAAAAATGTTGACCGTATACACAATACACTCGAACGACTGTATGATATACGGCGCAAACTGACTGGTATGATCGAGGCTCTCGACAGCCGTCAGAGAGCCTATAGAAAGCTACTGTAAACAATGATAAACAAGTGTCTTCACGAGCAGGCGTTGTCCCTGCTTGCGCGTTTTTATGGATATCATAGTTTCCGTACGGGGCAGTACGAAGTTGTCGAGGCCATAGCGAATGGCCGCGATGCTGTAGTCATTATGCCAACCGGCGGCGGCAAGTCGATTTGCTACCAGATACCGGCCCTGCTCGCCGACAATGCTTGCGCTATCGTTGTTTCGCCTCTGATTGCCCTTATGCAGGATCAGACTCAGGGGCTGATTGCCAACGGCATACCGGCGGCGGCAATACATTCGAACCAGGACGATGCCACAAACAGGCGCGTATTCGACGCCGCATACAGTGGAAAGATTAAGTTGCTCTATATTTCACCCGAACGTCTTTTGCTCGAAATCGACCACCTCAGGGATATGAATATCAGCCTGTTCGCTATCGACGAGGCCCACTGTATATCGCAGTGGGGACATGATTTCCGGCCCGATTACACCTCGCTTTCCACTATCAAGCGGCTGTTCCCCACAGTCCCCGTGGTAGCACTCACCGCAACCGCCGACCGACTCACTCGCGACGATATAATAGCCCAGCTCGGCTTGGTCAATCCCTTCTGCCTGCTCAGTTCTTTCGACAGGCCTAATATATCGCTCAGAGCATATACAAGCCCCGACAAAAAGTCGAGGATGCGCTTTATAGTCAACTTGGCCGGACGATACCCCCAGGATTCGGGCATAGTATACTGCCTCTCGCGCAAGGGCGCCGAAGATACCTGCAATGCCTTGCGCACATTAGGATTGCGAGTGGTTTGCTATCATGCCGGCATGTCGGCGGAGGCAAGAGACACCTCTCTTCGCCAGTTCCTTGCCGGTACTGCCCAGGTGGTATGTGCCACTGTGGCATTCGGCATGGGCATCGACAAGAGCAATATCCGCTGGGTTGTGCATTGCAATATGCCCGGTAATATCGAAAGCTATTATCAGGAAATCGGACGCGCGGGCCGCGACGGTCTCCCGGCCGAGGCTGTTCTCTTCTTTAATTACGGCGACGTGGTGATGAGGCGCAACTTTGCAAACGAATCAGGCCAGCGCGAGGTGAACCTCGAGAAACTCGCTCGTATGCAGGCTTACGCCGAGGCAAGAGTTTGCCGACGTAGGATTTTGCTCAGCTATTTCGGCGAGGAGCGTAACTGCGATTGCGGCAATTGCGACAACTGCAAGAATCCTCCCGAACGATTCGACGGCACTATCACGGTACAGAAGGCTTTGAGTGCTGTTATGCGCACCAAGCAGCAAATCAGCGTGCAGATGCTCATTAATATATTAAGGGGGGCGCAAAGATACGATATAAGGCAGGCCGGTTACGACCAACTGCCTACTTTCGGTGTCGGGGCCGACCTGACTCACGAGGAATGGAACGACTACGTGAATCAGATGCTACAGCTCGGCGTGCTCGAAATGGCATACGAGCGCTCAAACCGCCTCAATGTCACACCATACGGCATGCGCATTCTACGGGGTATCGAGCGAATAGATTTGTCGGTTTATGTGCCACAGCAGACTTTCAAATCGAAGAAAGAAAATGTGAAACAGGCCCCTGTGGCTTCGACCGACCCGGTGGAGCAGCTTTTCGAACAGCTCAAGGCCGTACGCAGCGATATATCCCGCAAGCAGGGCCTGCCGCCATATCTCATATTTTCCGACGCCACATTGCTCGATATGGCCCGGAGGCATCCGCTCGAACTCGATGCGATGCTCGAGGTGTCGGGTGTCGGCGAGGCTAAGGCCGCCAAGTATGGCCGACATTTCCTTCAGGCTATCCGCAAGTTCGATGGCCTCGGCGCGGCCACACCCAAGGGTACGAGCGTGAAAGAGAGCCTTATATTGTTCAATGCCGGCATGTCGATTGCCGAAATTGCCGAGGCTAAGGGCCTTAAGGTCGCCACGATACAGAATCATTTCGTAGAGCTTATCGACAACGGACTCGTTACCTCTTTCCACAAACTCATCAGCGCCGCAGAGTACAAGGATATCATATCCGCTCTGTCGTCGCACCCCGAGAGTGCTTACGATGAGCTCAAACAGCGCTATGCTTCGGGCCTGATAGCAATAGCGAGGGCTATCTACCGCGCCACGTCAGTCAACGGAAAATAAAAAAAAGACCTGAGCAATTCAGGTCTTCGTATATCTTTGCTTGTGGCAACGACGCTTATCCAAACTTTGAAATCTTGCGCAGTTGGGGTTCGTTGATGATTTTGATACGGCGGCCGTCGACAAGCAGTATCTTTTCGGCAACAAAAGTCGACAGCGTGCGTATAGCATTCGATGTAGTCATATTCGACAGGTTGGCAAGGTCTTCGCGTGCCATATAAATCTTCAGCGTGCAATTGTCGTCCTCGTAGCCATAGTTATCGAGAAGTACAATCAGCGCTTCGGCAAGGCGTCCGCGAATATGCTTCTGGGTCAGGTTTACAATTCGTGTATCAGAGCCACCGAGGTTGTGCGACAGTTCATGGATAAAAAACCATGCAAGCTGTATATTCTGGTCTATAAGTTCCTTCACAAGGTTCAGTGGAATAGCCCCGAGAGTCGACGGTTCAAAAGCAAGGGCACTCGACACATAGGGCTCTTTGGCGAAGAATGCCCTGTAACCGAAGTATTGCACCGGGCGGATAAGGCGTATAATCTGAACACGGCCTCCGACTCCTTCTTTGGTCTTTTTCACCTTGCCTTTGAGTAGCACCCATAGGTATTCGGGCTGCTCACCCTCTGCATAGATCAGCTGGTTCTTCTTGAAATTATGTATCTGTAGATTCTCGGCCACAGCACGACGCTCGTCGGGCTTGAGAATCTGCCAGATTTCAGCCATGTCTTCGTTGATTACCTTTTCGAGTGTTGCTTTGATCATATTATATTGAACCCGTTATATTGAACCCGGTGTAATGTGTTGTAAAATTGTGTTGTACAACAGCAAAATTACAAAAAACTACTCAAACAACAAAATATATTATAACAATACGGTAAAAAAAAGGTAAAAAAGGCCAAAACATAAGAAAAAACATCCGACACAGCGAAAGTTAATTAGCTGTGTCGGGAATGAGAGAGGATTTGGGTGTTAATACCACGCTGCCGGTTGGCCGAGAATCTCGCGGCACAACAACGCAAAGATATCATCATCGGATTCACCGTCGGCAAAATCTGCCGAAATCATACGACTTTCTCTATTGAACGCCGGGCATTCGCTAAATTCGATTGGTGAGCGCTCTTTCAACAAGTCGGGCAAAAAGTCTGAAGCCGGGTCGAGACCCATTTCCTTCATGGCTTCTTCGCGCATGATTCGTAGTAGGACGTTGAAATTATCGGCATTGTCGTAGATATATTCTTTGACCTGTAGCCGTTGTTCCGCTGTTGCCTCGCGGCGTACGTACAGTCGGATGATATCGTTGATATTGTTGTTCATAACAGGTGATATTTATAGAGAGGGGGAGGAGAATGATGCGAATTTACGAATTTTTTTTGATATCGGGGTTTTATTTGTTAAACAATAAGAGTAAAGAGGAGAGGGAGAGAGGAGAATGATGTCAGTTCATCGACAAGAAACATCTTACATCTGCTGCGCCGAGTTTCAATGCCGGGAACACTCGCGGTAGGCTCGATTCTATTCGGGCTGCAAGTAGGGCTCGCGTCTTTGGACTCAGTGGATGGCGGTGTGTCATTGTCGTGTTCGGGAAGGGGATGTTTGTCTTCCACATTACATACGGATGTGTCTTGTTTTTTCCCGCCGTCGACCATTTACTTTTACCTTATTTAACATTTAGTACTACCATATAGCTTATGTAATTCGAAATTTTACTAACTTTGCCCCCTGTTATGGGAAAGATGACACGAGCTTGGATCGAGGCAGTGAGAGTACGCACACTGCCGGTGTCGGTAGCAGGTGTGCTTAACGCTGTCGCATACGCCGTCGCCAACGGCACTTTCAAGGCATTGCCTTCGGCATTATGCCTTGTATTTGCTTTGCTATGCCAGACTGCGTCGAATTTTGCTAATGAATACTACGACTACCGCGCCGGGCGCGACCGCGTAGGCCGCGAGGGGCCCCGCCGTGGGGTTACCGAGGGCGACATCTCCCCGGCGGCCATGAAGGCTGCCACATACGGCGTACTCGTCGTGGCCGCAATCGTCGGCCTCTCGCTCACTCTTTGGGGAGGACTGTGGCTGATTGCCGTGGGGGCGCTCATTGGCATTTTCGCACTCGCCTACAGTGCTGGCCCGTGGCCGCTGTCGACACACTGCATGGGCGAAGTTGCCGTATTTTTCTTCTTTGGCATAATTCCGGTGAATCTTACATACTACGTCAACGCCTTGGCTTGGTCGACCGATGTACTCGCCGCATCGGCAGCGATAGGCCTTATGGGGGCGAACGTATTGATTGTTAACAACTACCGCGATGCCGACGATGATAAGGCCGTAGGCAAGCACACTCTCGCCAACACACTCGGGCGCGGCTTCATGCCATATCTCTATGCCGCAAACGCATTTATTGCCGTAGCCCTGATGCTGCCTTCGTGGCTCGCCATGCCATTGTGGTGGCTTGCAGCCCCTGCGGCATATCTTGCCTTTGCTTGCACGATAGCCCTCAAAATGCCTCATCTACAAGGCCATAAGCTCAATCCCTTCCTCGGCATAACGGCAATGTCGATGTTTGTCTACAGCATCATGTTCCTGATAGCATGCTGCTGCAATATGTAAAAATTAGTTAAAACTTTATCTCTAATTTGGTCGGGTCGAAGGGATGTTGTAATTTTGTGGTCGGGAAAGTCCTACACGGCCAGCTCCCCGAAAATCCCCCAGGTCTTGACCGAAGCAAGGGTATCGGGTTGTAGCGGCGCGATGTAGCAAGCTTTCCCTTTTTTTGTACCCATAGCTCAACGAGACAATCCTCGGGTAGGTGAAGCTAATTCACAGATTATCAACCCTATATCTAATCCTCCTCTCGTAGGGTCGCGGCATGCCGCAATNNCAATGTCACTAAGTTAAGGGCAAACGCCACCCGCGACCCTACGAGTGGGTGGATTGAAAAAATGATTTTTATGCTTAACTTAGTGACATTGCGGCATGCCGCGACCGGGCAGAAGTACATTTATTCACCTTGTTATCAACGTATTATATTATTCAAATAGCAACGAAAAGTCGTCGGAGACGACGTAATCATGGTTAACCCCACGATGCTTGCTTCGTGGGGTTATTGAATCACCCCTTAATGAATGTCCTCGGAGAGGACGCTGTAGATATCATACGGCGTCCTCTCCGAGGACATCAAGCATGGTGCGCGTTACCTAACCCCACGAAAAATCGTGGGGTTAACCACAATCACGTCCTCTCCGAGGACTTTTTTTTTAATTCCCACATGGTGCATCTAACCCTCAAGTAAACAGCATTGTGCCGCGACCCTACGAGAGTGCGGTTGGTTAGAATGTTGATTATCTGTAAGTTAGTATCTTCTAACCGAGGCTTGGCTCGGAGAGCCAAGCTCCTATTGCAAGCACTTATTTGCCTTAAGTAATAAATCATCAACCTTGATTAAACAGCGGGGGGGTAAACGAGAAAAAGAGGTGCTCTCACGAGTACCTCCCTTTCCATTCATCACATTATGCTTATTCTTAAAGTGTTATCCTGATGTCAGTTATGTACTTATACAAATTATCGAAACTTTCAAAATAAAAGCAATTCGTTAGTATCTGCCTTCAACTACATCCCAGTCGACGATATCCCACAGTTTATTGAGGGCATCGGCACGACGGTTCTGGTAATCGAGGTAATAGGCATGCTCCCAAACATCGAATGTCAATAGCGGAGTCAGGCCGGAAGTAATCGGGTTTGCGGCATTAGGCCCCTGTGTTATGAAGAGTTTACCATCTTCGTCGCACGAAAGCCAAACCCAACCGGAGCCAAAGAGGCTTACGCCCGCATCGACAAAAGCTTTCTTGAAGTCTTCGAAAGAACCGAAATCTCGGTCGATAGCCTTGCGCAGATCGCCCTTGGGTTCATGACTTCCGTCGGGAGCGAATGTAAAGAAATAGAAGATATGGTTCCAAGCCTGCGAGGCATTGTTGAACAGAGCGCCTTGCGAGTGAGCTATCACTTCTTCGAGGCTCATGTCTTCGTATTCTGTGCCTTTTATCAGTCGGTTGAGATTATCGATATAGGCCTTTTCATGTTTGCCATAATGGAAATCGATTGTTGTAGCGCTGATAACAGGCTCGAGCGCATCACGGCTGTAGGGTAGTTGTGGTTGTTCGTATGTCATTGTAGTTTTGTTTTATGTTTATAAGTTAAACGAATAAAGCCCCAAAATGTTCGGTAAGGCATCGGTCAATATCAATTCTGAGATATACGTCGGAGAGTCATGTCGCTGTGGTCGACCTCCATACTCATCATATCGCCATGATGAACTTTCACATCTTCGATGCGCGAGTATTTATAGAACCGGTCGCGAATGGCTGCTGTGATAATCACCCTCCATTGGTCGGCTGTAGCCGCGGTAAGCGAATCGAGAACGGGGCGCTCTACATTATCTAACAGGTTTTGAGTAAAGGTCACACCTGCCGGGTCGACAATCACCTTGAGAGTCGAGGCATCGAGAGAAAGGATATAATCGTCGTCGTCACCGTCCTCGGGCACATATGTACCTGAAATAGAAGCTGTAGCGGTGATATTTGCCTGATAAGGCACGCCCATATTATCGGCTTTGCCTACTACAGCCTGCTGAACCTCTACAACGGCATTAAGATCGACCTGCCCCGGGCTGCGGCTGTCGCTACGTGGCGAAAAATCGATAGTCATGGTAGATGTGGCATCGGAAGCGCCCTGAACATTGACAAGATGCTGCGGCGAACCTTGCCAAAGGCCCGCAACATA
Organism: Bacteroidales bacterium M2; assembly: GCA_001689415.1. Lineage (GTDB taxonomy): Bacteria > Bacteroidota > Bacteroidia > Bacteroidales > Muribaculaceae > CAG-873. The sequence goes on from LUJM01000001.1 coordinate 52,760, forward strand.
ATCAGTTTTCGAACAAGATGAAATAGCTGTAATAGCACCTAAAACAGTCAGGAGCGAAAAGAATCCGGCAGTGTGTACTTTCATAATATACATTGTTTTGATTATGAAAGTATAACATTTTTTAAGTAGAAAATGTTCGTAAAAGACAAGGGACACAATCACTTGTGCCCCTTGTCGAAAGAATATTTTATGTCTTTGTTCAGGTCATTATTTCTTCATGGTGATTTCTATCAATCCGTTGGGATGCTCCTTGAGTTCTTTCTGTACGCTAATCGATTTGATATTTTCGGGATTGATAGAGTTGAGATCACCGGTGAAAAGCTTGCCGTCGATTTTGATATCGGGCCGGTCTTCAGAGTTTCCGGTGCTTGAAATCGTAAAAGTTTTCTTTGAATCTTTTTTCTTTACCGAGCCATATGCCACGACTACGGTTTCATCGAGTTCGTGAACATCGGCATTCTGTTTCTTGGGGCTGTCGCCTTGGAGTTTGAAGGCCACAGGCATTGCCATTTTGCAACGCACAGGTTTTCCGTCCTTCGTCGCAGGCTTCCAAGCCGGCATCATGCCAGCCACGCGCATGGCCTCGGCATCGAGCTCAGGGTCTACCGACTTGATTATCGAGATGTCTACGGGCTTGCCATCTTTGTCGATAATGAAACCGACAACGACGCGTCCCTGAACATCATTTTGCATCGCTTTTTCGGGATAGCGCACGTTCATGCCTACAAATTTGTACATCTCTGCAGAGCCTCCCGGGTATTCAGGCAGCACATCGGGCTCCTCTTCGGCCACCTCTGCAGGGACATCTACGATAGCGACAATTTGTCCATTTGTAGTTTTTTCGCTAACTTTGTCAGCAACAAGCGATACCAACGAAGCTGTGGTCAAAGCAGACGACACCAGCGGAAGGTTTACAGCAACGGCAGCGATGATAAGTGCCGGAGCAATTGCCAGGGCACGCAGACGGCGTACCGGGCTACTTGGTTGATTACACATCATAGTAATACGGTTTTTAAGTTTACTGTGGTTCAGGCTGTTGGCGAGCGACGGGAATCTCTGGCCGACAGCCTTTTTTATTAATAGAAGTTGATATTCGCGAGCATTGGTACCACAGCTCAGTACGGAACTGTCAGCCTGATACTCATGTACGCTTCGCAGTTCGGCACGCATGAGCCAAGAGGCCGGGTTGTACCATAAAATAACACATACAATCTGCGCCAGCAACAGGTCGGCCCAATGGTATAGGCGCAGGTGCGAAGTCTCGTGGCAAATTATCATATCGCCGGCGGCAGCATAGTCGGCTTCGCTCATAACGATATAACGCATCCAGCTAAATGGGGCAAGGCGCGTGTCGGAGAGTATGACAAGGGTGTACTGCCCTACTTTGCATTTGCGGCCTTTACGGATAACGGACAAAAGACTTACAAATGATATTATAGAGAAGAGAAAAGCAGCAATCATTCCGGCCAGGTATACCCACATCACGACAGACATCCATTGTGGCGTAGACGCATCTATAGTACCTACTGTGAGGGGGCCTAAGTCTATATCGGCCTGAATCTGCGGGCCTGCGACATCGACACTCGGAGATACCCATTGGTATTTAGGCAATATAAAGGCTACAACGTAGAGCGACAATAGCAGTATGCGGTTGAAAGCAGGCTGATTCTCGCCTGACAAGAGCCATTTATAAATCAGATAAGCCGCCAACAGGTAAATACCTGCACAGAAACTATATGTAGAAAAGGCACCCATGGCTATCGGTTTTTATTCTCTATCATGTCGATGATCTGCTTCAACTCATCGACAGAAATTTTTTCTTCTTCGACAAGGGCAGATACGGCCGACGTATAAGAGTTGTTGAAGTAGCTTTTTATGACCTTTGCCAGACTGCGACCTGCGAAATCGGAAGCCTGAGCCAGCGCGAAGTATCTAAAAGGCTTGGAAGAATCAGGGTCGTGCGACACATAGCCCTTGTCTTCGAGTATACGCACCATTGTAGATACGGTATTGACATGCGGCTTGGGGTCGGGATAGGCCTCAAGCAACTGGCGCACAGTGAGCGGGCCACGCTCCCACAGCTGCTCCATAACCTCGGCTTCACGCTCGGTAAGTTTGGGATATTTCGAATTTGATCTCGGCATAACTAAATTTTTAGTTTACGGCGCAAAAGTATAACTAAAAAATTAGTTACACAATAGTTTCTACATTATTTAACATTTGCGACATGTAATTTTGGCTAACTTTATGCGTCAAAGTATAAAAATGAAAACGGCAGCTGAAAAAGAGAAAGACTTTCTTGCAGTGACCAACCAATACAAAGAGGTCATTGCCAAGGTGTGTTATCTCTATTCCAGCGCGTGGGCAAGTTTCGACGACCTCTATCAGGAAGTGCTTATCAACCTGTGGCAAGGTCTCGACAGCTTCAAAGGCGAAGCAAAAATATCAACATGGATTTACCGCACGGCAATCAACACATGTATCACCTGGCACAGGCGCAACGCCCGTTATACCCCCCAGCGCACCGACCGCCTCGATGATATACTGTTTGAACCGGCCGACACGTCGGATAATGCATCGGCCCTCGAAGAGTACCGCGAACTCTACCGCCTGATATCGCGCCTTGGAGACATCGACAAGGCGCTGATAACTCTTTGGCTCGAAGAAAAGCCATACGAAGAAATCGCCCATATCACCGGTCTGAGCCCGGCCAACGTGGCTGTGCGCCTGCACCGTGCCAAAGAAAAACTCACTAAAATGGCAGCTGCCTCAAACATCTGACCTATGGATCTGGAACAACTCAAACATAATTGGCAAAAGGCTAAGGTCAACAGCGATATTCTCGATGTTGACAATCGACGTCTTGCGGAGCAACTTGCAACCGGTCGCGTGCAGACCGCGCAATCTAAATTGGTCAAATATTACCGCAGATCATTTGTGGGCGCGATAATGCTGCCTTTTATATCACCGATGCTTGTGAATACGCTCGAGCTACCGGTATGGGCAGCTGCAATCTACGCCATTTTCGGAGTGATAATGGCAATTCTGAACATCAGCTTTTCGCACTATATCAAAAGGTGTGACTACACATCGTACCCCGTTGTGACAGCCTTGGCAAAGGCCGTGAATATAGCCCGATACCAGCGCTATATCAGGGCATTCGGCCTCTCGACCGGCGCAGCGGTGATTATCACGATGTTTACAATCGCATTAGACAACTCCGACTATCACCTTGTGGCTGCATTTGTAATCGGCTTGATTGGCGGATGCATATTGGGCGTAATTAAATTCCGGCGCATGTCGGCACTTACAAAGCAGATGCAGGATGAATTAAAGAGCTTATTACGCGACCAAGGATAAATTTTTAGCACATAAAGGCTGCAAAGCCGCGATAAATTCGTAATTTTGCATAAAAATGAACTATTATGGATTTATTCATCCCTCTTGCCATCACCGACTATCTCAATGCGGCATGGTTTTTTGATTGGTTTGTAAACAACGCATCTTATCTCTTTGTCTTCATATTCATGGTGATAGAGAGTTCGTTCATACCGTTTCCGAGCGAAGTAGTAGTACCACCGGCGGCTTACCTTGCCATGCAGCGCGGCGATATGAACATATTCGCAGTGGTAGCGGTTGCAACAGCCGGCGCACTCGTAGGTGCGCTTATCAACTATGTTCTATCGCTGCTGATCGGGCGCCCGATTGTATACGCGTTTGCCAACTCGCGCTTCGGGCACGCATGCCTTATAAATCAGGAAAAGGTAGAAAAGGCCGAGGCCTATTTCGACAAACACGGTGCAGCAAGTACCTTTATAGGCCGACTGATACCGGCTGTCCGACAGCTGATATCGATACCTGCCGGCATAGCAAAGATGAACATATGGATGTTCTGCATCTACACCGCACTTGGAGCCTTGGTTTGGAACGCAATCCTTGCCGGTCTTGGCTGGTGGCTGTCGATGCATGTGTCTCTCGACCTGCTGTATGCCGCTGTCGAAAAGTATAACACCTATCTGTCGATTGGCGGCCTGGTATTACTTGTTATTTGTGTAGCCTACATCCTTTACCACGCTTTAAAGAAGAAAGAAGACAAGAAATGATAGTCGCCCCCTCGCTTTTAGCCGCCGATTTCGCACGCCTTGCCGATGATATCGACATGATCGAACGCAGCCAGGCACAGTGGATTCATTGTGATGTGATGGACGGCGTGTTTGTGCCTAACATCTCATTTGGCTTCCCGGTCATCAAAGCAATCCGCAGCGTGAGTGATATGCCTATTGATGTACACCTGATGATAGTGGACCCCGGACGTTATGTCGGTGCTGTTCGCGACACAGGTGCCACCCTGATGAACGTACACTACGAGGCCTGTACCCACCTACACCGGGTTGTACACAGTATTCACGAGGCCGGAATGAAAGCGGCAGTAACCCTCTGCCCCGCCACACCGGTATCGTCGTTGCGCGATATTATCTTCGACCTCGACATGGTGCTGCTAATGAGCGTCAACCCCGGCTTTGGCGGACAAAGCTTTATAGATCATACCCTTGTAAAAATAGCCGAGTTGAAAAGCATGATTGACGATGCCGGCAGCGACACCCTGATAGAAGTCGACGGCGGTATCAACACCGTTACCGGCGCTCTTGCCGCCCAGGCCGGAGCCGACGTATTGGTTGCCGGAAGCTCGGTATTCAATGCCCAAGACCCCCTCGAAGAGATTGCAGCCCTTGCAGCCCTCTGAAAACCGAGTTCGGGTCGATCTCTCCAAATGCAATAACTCTAATCTCCGATAAGAATACATGCCCAACACTACCCCCTCTCTCGATGAATTTGAAAATGATGCAGCGCTTGGAGGCATGCCTCGCCGACCTGTTCAGTCAACGGCGGACAATGGCCAACGCCCCCAACGCCAAGCACAGCCACGCCGCCGCCCCACGCCCGACAGCGTAGGCCCCCAGCCACGCCGTAGCGGACAGCAGCGCCGTCAAGCCAAGCCGGCCAAACCGGCGTATACTATTGTAGATTTTGTACGCGACTACCGCACTCATCTCGGCGTGGGAATCTTCCTGTGCCTTGTAGCTATTGTTATGGCCGGATGCACGATATCGTTCCTGTTTTCGTCGTCGGCCGACCAAAGCCTTATCCATGGCCAGACAATCGCCCAGATAGCCGAATCGGGAAAGGAAGTAGAAAATGTATTCGGTGCTTTCGGAGCAAAAATGGGCGAACTGCTGCTGGTCAACACCTTCGGCCTGGCATCGTTTATAATGGTGATATATGTGTTTGCACTCGGCCTGGCCGCGATGCACGCATATGCCATGAGCTTTTTCCGATTCACATTCCGCTGCCTCTTTTCTACAGTCGCACTATCGATAATATTCGGCCTTGTAAGTTTCAACCGCGCCGACATGTTCCACCTCGGCGGCGAGCACGGCTACTATATCAATGCCTTGGTAATGAAGTATGCCGACGCCCTCGGCGCCTTCGCGCTGTCGGTGCTTTTGGCCGGAATTCTTGTTGCCGTATATCTTCATCCTATCAAACAGCTGATTGCCGTCATATCCAAGAATATGCCCAAGCGCAAGCCCAAACCTGTAGTTGAAGAAGAAGTGGCCGAAACTCCGCTCGATGCCCTCGGAGACCCCGACGAACATGACCACGAGGCCCAGGAAGAGGAAATTGAAAGCGAGATGCCCGCCCTTGAACGCAATGACCACTCGCGCTTTATGCCCCCGGCTGCCCTTGATGATTTCGAAGAAAACACACCGGAAACACCTGAAACAGAGCATGTGGATGAAGTTGTGCAAGTGGCAGAACCAATAGAAGACAACGCAGATACTGCAACGAGTGACGACGGCCCCGAGGTAATAGTAGTCAGCCAGTGCCTCGACACCACATCGAGCGACAACGAGCCTACCGAAATGGAAATCCGCCATGGCGACCATATCGGCCTCGACCAGCCCTACGATGTGAATGCCGAACATCCCAACTACGAGTTTCCGCCGCTCGATCTGCTTATCGACCGTCCCAAGACATACTCGGTCGACGAAGAAGAGCAGGCAGCCAGCCGCGAGCTGATTGTCAACGCGCTCCGCAGCTATCAGGTAGAAATCGAAAAAATCAAGTCTACTATCGGCCCGACAGTCACCCTCTATGAAATCGTGCCGGCGCAGGGAACACGTATATCCAAGATTCGCAACCTCGAGGACGACATAGCCATGAACCTGTCGGCCCTTGGCATTCGAATCATCGCGCCTATCCCCGGCAAGGGTACTATCGGTATCGAAGTGCCCAACAGCAAGCCCCAGATAGTGTCGATGCGCACAATACTTGAGTCGGAGACATTCCAGAACACACGTATGCGTCTGCCTATGGCACTCGGTGCGACAATCGCCAACAAGATATTTATGGTCGACCTTGCCAAGATGCCCCACCTGCTTGTTGCGGGTGCGACAGGCCAAGGTAAGTCGGTAGGCCTCAACTGTATCATCACCTCTCTACTCTACTCCAAGCGTCCCGACGAGCTCAAGTTTATCCTTGTCGACCCCAAAATGGTAGAGTTCTCGCTATATGCAAGCATCGACCGCCAGTACATGGCCAAGATACCCGACGAAGACAGTGCGGTAATTACCGACCCGGCCAAGGTGACCTCGACTCTCAACTCGCTCTGCGTAGAGATGGATAACCGCTACGAACTGCTCAAGGCGGCAGGCGTTCGCGAAATCGAGATGTACAACGAGCGCTTCCGCAGCCGCGTGCTCAGCCCCGAACTCGGACACCGCTTCCTTCCTTACATAGTTGTGATTGTCGATGAGTATGCCGACCTTGTAATGACAGCCGACAAAGACATCTCAGTCGCCATATGCCGTATCGCTCAGAAGGCCCGCGCCGTAGGCATACACATGATTATCGCCACCCAGCGCCCGTCGACCGACATCATTACCGGTAAGATTAAGGCCAACTTCCCCGCACGAATCTCGTTCAAGGTAACACAGAGCGTGGACAGCCGCACAATTCTCGACCGCCCCGGCGCACAGCAGCTTATAGGCCGAGGCGATATGCTTGTGATGTACAACGGCGTGATTGAGCGCGTGCAGTGTGCGCTTGTCGATACCCCCGAAGTCGAGGCCATATGCAGCCATATCAGTAGCCAGCCGGGCTTTACAGGCTGCTACCTTCTGCCTGACCCACCGGCAGAAGAAGGCGGCGAAATACAGGCAACCGACATGGTGCTTACCGACGAGTTCAAGCGCTGCGCCCTGTTTATATCATCGCAGAGCCAGGCTTCGATCACTATGATGCAGCGTAAGTTTGAAATAGGCTTCAACAAAGCCGGACGCTTTATGGACCAGATGCAGCAACTCGGCATCGTAGGCCCTGCAAACGGAGCAAAACCCCGCCAGGTGTTGATGACACCCGACGAAGTGGAGCGACTGTTTGGCAACTAATGTGTTATTAAATTGTTATACGTATATGAAACGTATATTCATCCTATTTGTTTGTGCCCTGATCTGTGTAGGCCTTTATGCGGCAACACCCACCGCGGCCAGTATACTGTCGACCATGCGCAGCGCCATGCTTGCCAAGCCTGCTATCGAGGCTCAGTTTACAATCAACGGAGGCCAAGGTCAGGTACAAGGCTCTATCCTTATGTCGGGGTCGGCATTTACAATGACTACGCCCCAGCTTAAAGTATGGTATGACGGAAAGACCCAGTGGACCTACCTCGCATCGACAAGCGAAGTGAGCATCACCGAGCCTACAGCCGAGGAACTTGCAGCATCGAATCCCGTTGCAATCCTCACGTCGTACGATTCACACTACAAATCGCGCAGACTCAGCGACAATAATGGACGTAAACGTGTAGAACTGACTCCGTTAGCCAAGGACACCGGCATCGAGAATATCGTTGTTATCACCGATGCCGAGGGCAAATGGCCACAGGCTATCACGGTGACATTTGACGACAATCGCCAGATCAGCCTTGTAATCGACCATATCGCAGGTATCAGCAAGCCGGCCGCACATACATTTAAATACGACCCCAAACTACAGCGGGCCAGCGAAGTGATAGACCTCAGATAGGCCTCGATTATTACCACTAATAATAAAACATAAACTAACATACTATGAGTGAATTAAGAACCAAATGTCTCATTATAGGCTCGGGCCCTGCCGGATATACCGCAGGTATCTATACCTCGCGAGCCAACCTCGAACCTATCATGGTAGAAGGCAGCCAGCCCGGCGGCCAGCTTATTACCACAACAGAGATTGAAAACTTCCCCGGATATATCGAAGGCGTTGCCGGTCCGAAACTAATGGAAGACCTGCGAGCCCAGGCTGTACGCTACGGTTTGAATATCGTATCGGGCGAGGTTACAGAAGTCGATTTCAGCCAAAGACCATTCAAGGCAGTTGTCAGCGGAAGCGCGATGACTATCTATGCCGATACAGTTATTATCAGCACCGGAGCAACCGCACGCTATCTCGGCCTCCCCGATGAGGAGAAATATCGCGGCATGGGCGTTTCGGCTTGTGCTACATGCGACGGTTTCTTCTTCCGCAACCGCCCCGTGGCCGTTGTCGGTGGCGGCGACACAGCCTGCGAAGAAGCCCTCTACCTCGCCAACCTTGCATCGAAGGTATACATGATTGTACGTAAAGATTACCTGCGAGCATCGAAGGTGATGCAGAAACGCGTGCTCGAAAACGATAAGATATCGGTGCTCTTCAATACCACTACCCGGTCGCTATTTGGCAATGAGGTGCTTGAGGGCGCAACAGTTGCGACCAAAACACCGTCGGGCGTCGAAGATGTGCATGATATCGCTATCGACGGTTTCTTCCTCGCTATCGGCCACAAGCCTGTAACCGATTTGTTTGTAGGCAAAATCGACCTCGACGAGGCCGGATATATCAAGGTTCAGGGTAATTCGACCGCAACGAGCGTAGAGGGCGTATTTGCAGCCGGAGACGTTGCCGACCCGACCTATCAGCAGGCTATCACCGCAGCCGGTATGGGCTGTCGTGCCGCCCTTGATGCCGAACATTTCATCATGCTCAACAGCTAAGATGTCGAAACAAACCAAGACCAACGCCCTTCGTCTGCTCGACAAGGCCAAGATAGCTTATAGCACGCACGAATATCATTTCGACGAAAACGACCTTGCCGCCACGCATGTGGCCGAAGAATTGGGCCAGGATATAGCCCGTGTGTTCAAAACCCTCGTACTGAGGGGCGAACGCACGGGGCTGTTCGTTTGTGTTGTTCCCGGCGACAAGGAGGTTGACCTTAAAAAAGCAGCACATGCTGCAGGCGACAAGAAGGCCGACTTGATAGCAATGAAAGAGCTCCTGCCCCTTACCGGCTATATCCGTGGCGGTTGCTCGCCTATTGGCATGAAGAAGGCCCTGCCAACATATTTCCATTTGTCAGCGCTTGATCACGACACAATTTATGTGAGCGCGGGAATGCGCGGACTGCAAGTGGAACTGCCACCGGCGACCTTGATAGATTTCGTCGGCGCAACCACTGCCGATTTGATAAAGGAATGAATACTATCGGCACCATATTCAGATTCACCGATTTCGGCGAGAGCCACGGAGCTTGCATCGGCGGCGTTGTCGACGGTATGCCCCCGGGTATCGAGGTCGATTTCGCGGCTGTCGATGCCGATTTGGCCCGCCGCCGTCCCGGCCAAAGCTCAATAACCACAGGCAGAAACGAGGCCGACAAGGTAGAATGGCTTTCGGGAATCTTAGACGGACGTACCCTCGGTACGCCGATAGCTTTTATAATCAGAAATACCGATGCCCGCAGCAGCGACTATGATGCTCTTGCCGAGGCTTTCCGCCCCAACCACGCCGATTATACATACCAGGCCAAATACGGCATTCGCGATTGGCGAGGCGGCGGACGTGCATCTGCCCGCGAGACTGCAGCACGAGTTGTAGCCGGGGCTTTGGCAAAGCAGGTTCTTGCTCAATGCGGCGTAGTTGTCAGTGCGTGGACATCGAATATCGGAGGCATAGAATACAAAGGCGTTCCGGAGAATGCCGACACCGCCTATACCACAACCACACGCTGCCCCGACGAGGCTATATCGCTGAAAATGGAGGATGCGATACTCAATGCCCGCAAGGACGCTGACACGCTCGGCGGTATTGTAAGCTGCCGAATCAGCGGCGTACCTGCAGGTGTCGGAGAACCTATCTTCGGCAAACTACAGGCCATGCTTGCCTCGGCAATGATGAGTATAAATGCCGCCAAAGGATTTGAATACGGCGACGGATTTGCCACAGCAGCAATGAGAGGCAGCGAGAGTATTGACACTTTCGTCTGTCGTGACAATGTTGTATCAACAACAAGCAATCATTCCGGCGGTATACAGGGCGGTATCAGCAATGGCTCAGATATAATATTCCGCGTGGCATTCAAGCCGGTAGCCACCATGCCACGCCCACTTGAAACCGTTGATGTGCATGGCAATTCGGTCACGATAGAAGCAAAAGGCCGTCACGATGTATGCGTAGTGCCTCGCGCCGTAGCTGTTGTCGAAGCCATGGCAGCGATCACACTGCTCGACGCAGTACTTATTTCACACAAATTTAGCGCTGAAGAGAATTAGTCCTTTTTCCCCCAGCGGGATTCGTGGCGTTGGCGCATGACATCTTCGGCGGGGTTTGAGCAAGGATTCCAGAATGTTTTGTCGGCAATTGCGTCGGGGCGGTACTGCTGCACGACAAAGTTGCCCGGATAATCGTGAGAATACATGTAATTCCTGCCATAGTCGAGTTTCTTCATCAGCGAAGTCGGAGCATTGCGCAGATGCAGAGGTACCGGCAGATTGCCCGATCGCTCCACCTCGGCAAGGGCAGCATCTATGGCAAGGTATGCAGAATTGCTCTTAGGCGACTGGGCAAGGTATACGGCGCACTCCGATAATGGGATGCGTCCTTCGGGCATGCCAATCTTCTGAATGATATTAAATGTGGTGTCGGCAATCAGCATTGCATTAGGGTTGGCAAGGCCAATGTCCTCGCAGGCTGAAATACACATGCGTCGAGCTATGAACTCGGGGTCTTCTCCCCCGGCAATCATCCGCGCAAGCCAATATACAGCCGCGTCGGGATCGCTACCTCGTATGCTTTTGATGAAAGCCGAAATGATGTCGTAGTGCATCTCGCCGCCTTTGTCGTAGGCCTGAGGATTCTCTTGCAAGCGCTCGCTGATAACCTGATCGTTGATAACGATATCCTCGCCTATCGGTGTAGACTGGTACAAAAGGTCGAGGATATTGAGGAGTTTACGGGCATCTCCGCCACTATATCGATATAATGCAGCAGTCTGCTCTACCCTGACCTTATAATCGGCAAGACCGTTGTCGGATTTAATGGCACGGTCGAGGAGAGTCTGCAGGTCGTCTTCGTCGAGAGGCTTGAGGGTATACACCTGCGCCCTTGACAATAGCGGCCTTATCACCTCGAAGGAGGGATTCTCGGTTGTTGCACCGATTAGAGTGACAGTGCCGTTCTCAACCGCTCCGAGCAAGCTATCCTGCTGCGATTTGCTGAAGCGATGGATTTCATCAATAAAAAGTATCGGCCGCCCCTTAGAGAACATACCCGAAGCATCGAGCCTTGCTTTCTCTATAACCTCGCGCACCTCTTTGACACCCGAAGTCACAGCCGATAAGGTATAAAACGAGCTTTCAGTAGTGTTGGCAATTATTCGGGCAAGGGTTGTCTTGCCGACTCCGGGAGGGCCCCAGAGAATGAACGAAGCAACATTACCGGTCTCAATCATACGGCGTATGATTCCACCGGGGCCTACGAGATGTTTTTGTCCTATGTATTCATCGAGATTACGAGGCCGCAGACGTTCGGCCAAAGGTGCGTATGCCATAGTCAAAAAGTGATGAGGAGTCAGGGATTTGAGTTTCGCGGATTTTATAAGCGGCGAAACGGCTTTAAAAGGAATGAATAAATTTGAAATCAGGGTCGCGCCCAAAGAGAGCACGACCCTGACTTTATAAAAGGTTGATAAGAATCAATTACTGGGCTCCGCCTGTCATCAGGGCTTTGATTTCAGAAGCCTTTTCGTTGTATTCCTTGGCAAGATCTTTCTCGCCGCTCATACTTGCGAAAGCAGCCTTGAAGGCATAAGCCTGCCAGTACATGTTGAGCTGGTTGTTGGGGTTTGCAGGATCCATGTTTGCAGGATCAGCGTTGAGCAGTTCGATAACCTTGTCATAAGCCTCGATAGCAGCGGCATTAGGTTTCTTCATGTTGCCGGCGATATTGAGGTTTGCAAGACGCTGGTAGAATGCAGGAAGCTTATCAGCAGCACGCTCGATAACCTGATTTACATATTCGATACCACGGTCTGCAAGCTCCTTAGCCTCGATAGAGTCAGTACAAGTAGCAGCAGCGTTGAGGTAACGGCCCGACATACCGTAGAGGTCGTTGAGCGAGGGATCCTTCTGCAGTTTCAGATATGCACTGTAAGCATCGGCAGATTTGGCATACTGTTTGTGCTCAGCATAAACCGAGCTGAGTTTATTGAGAAGGTCAGCGTTTTCGGGATCCTTCTCGGCAGCGAGTTCGTACTGCACAACAGCAAGAGAGTCCTGACCGGCACCGCTGAGAGCTTCAGCATAGGTAATATAGTCGTTAGTGGTGAATGTGTCACCGGCATTGTCTTTGAAGAAAGCCTCTGCACTTGCTACTGCTTCAGGGAATTTCTCCATTTTTGTGAGGTCGAGGAAGCGAACACGCTCCATGAGGAACTTGTCGTTCTTTTTGGGGTTGCTTGCAAGCACCTCGTTGGCAACTGCGAGAGATTCGGGATATTTCTCACCCCAGTAGAGAAGGACAGCGTAACGGGCCTTGTCTTCGGGGAAGTGGTTGGGGTTCTGGATGTATTTGCCGTAAAGGTCAGAAGCCTTGCGCCAGTAGTCGCCCTTGAAGTATTTCTCGGCGAGTTCGCGCTGAGCCATAGCCGAGTTGGGCTGCTGAGCGAGGAGCTCTTCGAGTTTCTGGATAGCAAACTCTTTGTTTACGTAGAAATAAGCGTTTGCATATTTCACATAACCTTCAGAGTTCGAGGGATCGTTGGTGATAGCGTTTTCGTACTTAGCCGAAGCTGCACCGTAGTCAGCTTTGTCAACGAGCATATCGCCTTCGAGAACGTAGATCGAGGGATCAGCGTTCTTAGAGTCTTTACGAGCTTTGTCGATGTATTTCTGGATGTCTTTAGCGTAAGCAACGGGATCTACATTGTAGTATGCACGAGCAATTGACACAGAAACTTCAGCGTTCTTTTTAGCAAGTTTCTCAGCCTGTTTGAACTGGTCTTTAGCAGCGTCGAGCTGACCGTTGAGCAGGTCGAGGGCACCGAGACCTACATAGTTGTAAGCATTGTCGGCGTTGATAGCAAGACCTTTTTCGAAATAGGATTTTGCAGCGGCTTTATCCCCCTGAGCGAGAGCTACCTGACCGAGGTAGTAGTTTGCAAGCGCCTTGTCGGTGTCACCCTGGTTGAGAGTGCGTTCGAGGATTTCTTTGGCGTTGTTGTACTGGCCGGCCTTGTAGTATTCAATACCGTCCTTGTAGCCCTGCGACTGGGCGGAAGCCATGAGGCCACCGGCCAAGAGCAAGGATAAGAAAAGTTTAATTTTCATTTTTAATTGACTTGTTTATTGTATATTACTTTTTCCAAAAATAGAGATTTGTCATTCGGGCAGTTCAACCTGAATGGTACGTACGGTGGCCGGTAGGATGCCGGTCTTCATAATAATTTTCTGACCGATAGGGCCTGTGACAAAGGAATAGAAACCTCCGGCAACATTGCTTGGGGAAGCGGTTGTAATCATATATATCTGACGGAACAACGGATAGCTACCGTCGAAGATATATTTCTGATACGGCTTGTAAGCCTGAGCTTGTCCGGGTCGGTACACTTTTAGAACCTTTACACGCTGCGTGAGGGTTGCACCCTGAACGGGATCGTCGTTGAGGACGCTCTTTGCGAGGTCTTCCTTGCTCACATCAGCACAGTCCATATCCGAAGTAATCCAGCTTACGCCGAGAACGCCGATAGCGTCGGGATCATTCTCAACTACTTTGAAAACTTCGGGAATCGAACCGGCAGCAAATACCGTCGGGCCGAGCGGCTTGCCCTGCAGCAGGGAATCGCTGAGGTAAGTTGCCATGCTTGAACCGGACTGGTCGAGTACGACTTTGATTTTGCCACGGTCGGAAGGCTGCAGATCATTCCATTGGCTTGTTTCGCCGGAAAGGATGTCGGAAAGCTCGCTCACGGTGACTTTCTCGACATTATTCTTAGGATTGACAATGAAAGCAACAGCATCGACCGCTATTTTCTTAGAGCGGACGTTGACGTTTGCCCCTCGCTGGTTTTTATATTTCGCCTTGAGGGCACGCCTTTCCTGATCGGTAATATCGCGGCTTGCGACAATGCTCCTTGTGTTCATGCTGAAAAGCGAGTCGAACGCCTCGGCCTGAGTTGCATAGCGAACAAGGATATGCGCATCGGGATACTGGTATTCGAAAACATCGACTTCCTGCTGGAAAATGTTCTCGAAGGTATTATCGCATACCATAGTAGTCGTACCCGAAGTAGACGAGTGGGGGTTCTTCTCGTATTTAAGACACGAAGAGGCGGCGACCATCAACAAGGCAGCGCCGCCTATCGCAAAAGATTTAGAGAATAAACTTTTCATCATCACAATATTAATCAATACCTTTGACTTGACGATAAGCACGCCAGAAGCCATAGACAACCAGCACACAACCAACGACATAGCGAGTCCAGGCCCAATCACCACCCCAGTTGAAGAAGTTGATGAGCAAGAGCACACCCATGCCTACGTAAACTATAATCATAATGATGCCAAAAACGGCACGCATGATTTTGTTGGCCTTATTGTTTGCGCCGTCGTCGTGGCGCGGATTTTCTGAATACTGTTCGGTGCTCATAATACTATCCTTTAATGTGTTAAATGTTAATTATTTACGAGAAGATGCAATTTAGCCATACACACCTTCTATAAAATTTTAACACTCAACAGGCGCTAAAGTTCGCTATACGGCGATATCTAATGCATAATTCCAACTCACGAAGTTATTGCTAAGCTTGGAATTTAGGCGTAAAATTACACAATTTTATTCAAACCACACCAACAATGAGGTTAAATATTAAATAAAGTGTGTTAAAAAACTGTCGGCGTGAGTAAGGAAATGATTGTCAAAGCAGGAACGGCTTACGCCCGTTTTCGCCAATTCTCATTCCACGCAGATAGTCGACCGCCGCCATTGGACGCTTGCCTGCAGGTTGCACCTCGAGCAATTCTATCACACCGTCGCCGGTTCCGGCATAAGCTTTTTTGGCCACAATCGCGAGTTCGCCGGGGGCGAGACATGCCACATCCTGCGGGCAAATACGTGTAGACAGCACCTTGACGGTGGTTTCGGGCTCGCCACCTGCATTCATGGCAAGGTGCGACCATGCCGCCGGGTATGGCGCCAGGCCGCGCACGTGGTTGTGGATAGCAAGTGACGATGCAGACCAGTCGATGAGACAGTCGTTTTTGAATATCTTGGGGGCAGGAGATGGCTCTACACCTTGCAAAAGCTGCTCCTGAGGTATCGGAGTGAGGTCTCCGGCTTCGAGATGACGGACAGTATCGAGTGTCAGTTCGGCACCGAGAACCATTAGACGGTCGTGAACACTACCGGCATTCTCCTCCGGACCGATTTCAATACTTTCTTGACGTAAAATATCGCCGGTATCGATTTCGTGCTTGAGCATGAATGTGGTAACGCCTGTGCGGCTGTCACCGTTCATGACCGCGCGGTTGATAGGCGCAGCGCCACGATAAAGAGGCAGGAGTGAGGCGTGGAGATTGAAAGTGCCCAACGGAGGCATCTGCCATACAGCCTCGGGCAGCATACGGAATGCTATAACGATAAAAAGGTCGGCACCGACAGCCTTGAGTTGTTCAAGAAAATCAGGGTCTTTGAGTTTTACCGGCTGAAGCAGCGGCAGATTGTGCTCGAGGGCATATTTCTTGACATCAGACATCGAGATGTGCTGACCACGGCCGGCAGCTTTGTCGGGCATGGTAACAACGGCAGCGACATCAAATCCGTTTTTAACCAGAGCATCGAGGCTTGCAACGGCAAACTCGGGAGTACCGAAAAAAACTATTTTCATTATAAGTAACCCTTAAAAATTAGTTTATATTATTAGAATTCACTGTATCTCGATGTGGCTGCGGCGCCTTTGGTATTATTCGGTGCTTTTCACTTTCATACTCAGTCGTGTAGCTCGCTACACGCCTTCGTATTCAATCAAAAAACGCTCGAATAATCCTCAAAAAAACGCTCGCGGCTAATTTTTTACGAGTTACTTATTGAATCAGAGTTTGTTACACTTTGTTCGAGGGCCAGCCAAAGATTGTCGGCCGGCACAGGGGCAGTGACATCGATATCCTTGCCCGACACAGGATGAACGAAGCGAATATTACGAGCGTGGAGCGATATGCTACCATCGGAATTGCTACGCTTGTCGCCATACTTCAGGTCACCTTTTACAGGACATCCTACCGACGACAATTGCACCCTGATCTGGTGCTTTCGTCCGGTCATCAGCTTCACTTCGAGCAGGTGATATCTATCGGACGAAGCTATGAGCCTGTAGGCGAGTCGAGCCTCTTTGGCATCCTTTGAGGGTGTCAGCGAGGCATATGATTTATTGTTGCGTTCGACGCTTTTAATCCAGTGAATGAGTGTCGCCTGAGGCTCGGCAGGTTTGTTGCGCGAAATTGCCCAATAGGTTTTATGCACGTCGCCCGAGGCAAACATGGCGTTGAGCCTCGAAAGCGCCTTAGAGGTTTTAGCGAACACCACCACCCCCGAAACCGGTCTGTCGAGGCGGTGCACCACCCCCATGAACACGTTGCCGGGCTTGTTGTCGCGCGATTTGATATAATCTTTCAGAATCTCGACAAGCGGTTTGTCGCCGGTCTTGTCGCCCTGCACAATTTCGCCCGAAGCCTTATTGACGATAATAATATGATTGTCTTCGTAGAGAATTTCCATGATAGTGCAAAATTAATAAAAAAACATCAACGAAGCGCGAGGTAGTGAAATTTTTGTTTTTTATTTATATGTATGTTTGGTAATCAGTAGAAAAACCACTAACTTTGTAACGATTATGCACGAATGCACGGCACACGGGCACCAGTGCTGATGCCAACCAATTAAAAAACAAACACATTATATACATTTGCAGCAATGCTAAAGCGCTTTTTCATCTCGATGCTCGGCACAATGGCCGGCTTGTGGATATCTCTGTTTCTATTGTTTTTTGCAGGCATGATTGCCGTCGGAGTAGCTATCGGCAAAAGCACCGACAACAGTGTCGGGCTTGAGAAACATACCGCCCTCTACTTTGACTTGTCGGGCGAAATAACCGAACGCAACCAGCCCGCCAATTTCATGCAGATGATACAGCGGGCCGAAAACAAAGCCCCCACACTCGAAGATATGCTCAGAGCACTGAAGGCGGCATCGGAAGATAACAGAATCGAAGGACTGTATATCAACTGCGCCGGCGGCGCAATGGGTATGGCTGCCCGTGAGGAACTGATTGACGCCATAATGGATTTCAAGATGAGCGGCAAATGGGTTTATGCATATTCTGACAATTACGGCGAGGGCGACTATGTGATAGCCACTACCGCCGACTGCATCGCCCTCAACCCCGTAGGCTCGATCGATATCCACGGCCTTGGCGGCATGTCGCCATTTTTCAAGGGTTTGCTCGACAAACTCGGCGTGAAGATGCAGATTATCAAAGTAGGTACCTACAAGAGCGCCGTAGAGCCTTACATCCTGACTTCGATGAGCCAACCGGCTAAAGAACAGATGCAGCAATACATCGACTCAATCTGGGGATATTTGGTCAACACCATGGCCTACAACCGCCAGATCAGCAGCGACACCATACGCGCCATGGCTTCACAGATGATTTCTACCCGCGAAGCCCCGACATTCATTGCCGACGGCCTTGCCGACACCCTTGTATACAAGCGCGAAAGCGACAATATACTGAGAGATTATCTCGGTCTTGAAGAAAAACAGGACCTGCGCCTTATCACCCCTATCGAATACCTTACCGCCAAAGAACTGACCAAGTTTAACAGCGAACGTAAACACATTGCCGTACTCTACGCGATAGGCGAAATCTCGGACAGTGGCAAGGAGGGCATCGTTGGCCCCGACATGGTGAATCAGATTGTCGCCCTTGCCGACGACGACAATGTAAGGGGCATGGTACTGCGTGTCAACTCTCCCGGCGGCAGTGCTTTCGCATCGGAACAAATATGGGAGTCGCTGGAGTATTTCAAGAGCAAAGACAAACCACTGTATATCTCAATGGGCGATTATGCCGCATCGGGCGGTTATTATATCAGCTGCGGCGGCGATTCGATTTTTGCCGACCAAACCACAATCACCGGTTCAATCGGTGTTTTCGGCATGATTCCTGACTTTTCGGGTCTTGTGACCGACAAACTCGGAGTAACATTTACCACAGTTGAAACCAACCCCAACGCTGTTGGCATCTCAGGATTCGAACCCATGAGCCCGGCGCAGCAAGCAGCGATGCAACAAAGCGTCGACAATATCTACGAACTGTTTACCCGCCGTGTTGCCGAAGGCCGCGGACTCGAGCAGGACTATGTGAAGAGCATCGCCGAAGGCCGCGTATGGGTCGGAACGGATGCTTTGCGTCTCGGCCTTGTCGATGCTATCGGCACCCTCGACGATGCAGTCTATGCCATGGGCATGGAGACTGACCTCGACCCCGACAATGTAGTGCGCTACCCCAAGACCGACGACAATATCTGGGAGCAGATTATCCGCCAGTCGGGCGGCCTGGACCAGCTCAAGGCTGCAGGCTATGACGCCGAGACATTGCGATATATCAACGCCGTGCGCCGTCTGAAGACCGCCAATCCTGTGCAAGCCCGCATAGAACCTGTGATATTCAAATAAATACGGCACACCGACAACTGTTTTTTTTAGTTTATAGATTATAAGTCAGCAAACAATATATCACATATGCCGAACAACAGTATACTATCGAAAATACTATTGTTACCCTGCTCCAAACTCTATGGGGCGGCGACATTTATGCGAAATAAGTTTTTTGACTGGCATCTGTTGAAAGAGGTAGAATTCGACATCCCCGTTATTGCTGTTGGCAATCTGGCTGTAGGCGGCACGGGAAAGACACCGCACGTAGAGTTTATAGTCGATATGATGCGGCGCAAGCGCAAGGTGGCTGTACTTAGCCGCGGATATAAGCGCGAAACACATGGTTTCGTAATGGCAGGCCGCAACTCGATGCCTCGCGATATCGGAGATGAATCCTATCAGATTTACCGCAAGTTCGACGGCGAGGTTACTGTGGCCGTGTGCGAAGACCGAGTACACGGTATAGAGGAGCTATTGCGCATCTGCCCCGACCTTGAGATGATAGTACTCGATGATGCCTTCCAGCACCGCTATGTAAAGCCGACCGTATCGATTGTCATCACCGAATATGCCCGTCCGATTTACGAGGATGCCATGCTACCTTACGGCAGACTGCGCGAGCCAGCACGCGGCCTTAACCGCGCCGACATGGTGATAGTGGGCAAATGCCCCGAATCGCTCAAACCGGCAGACTATCGCAACGAAATCAACCACTATAATGTGATGCCGTGGCAGCATCTATTTTTCTCTCACATCGACTATCAGGCTCTGCAGCCTGTATTTGATGATGTTGCAACGTCGATACCATATCTCGACTGGCTCAACGAGGGCGACTCAGTACTTGCCCTTGCCGGCATAGGTAATCCACGGCCATTTATCAAACACATCAAGAGCTTCGCCGCCAAAGTAAAGGTAGACATCTATCCCGACCATCATCAGTATAGCAAGAAGGATATCGACCATATCCTTGCCCGCTACAGGCAGCTCAAAGGCAAACAACGGATTATCATTACGACCGAGAAAGACGCTGTGCGCCTATCGGCCAATCCTTATTACCCTCACGAGCTTCGCGCAGTGACATTCTATCTGCCTGTCAAGGTAGATTTTGAATATCCTGTGCCCCATCCCACATTTGAAGAGGCTATCGAGAAGGTGATACGTGAAAAAATGCGTGCCCGCCAGCAATAAAAAACAACCTTCTATACCGAACCCGACAGCCCTTGTCGGCGTTAATCAGAAAGTAACAAACATAAAACAAGCACACACATGCTCGAAAAAATCAATCAAACTGCCGACTTCCTCCGTCAGCGTGCAGGCGAGATGCCTAAACTTGCCATAATCCTTGGCACAGGTCTTGGCAACCTTGTAGACCATATCGAAGAGAAACTTTATATCCCCTATTCCGAAATACCCAATTTCCCTGTTTCGACAGTTCAGGGTCACAGCGGAAATCTGATATTCGGCAAAATGGGTGGCAAGCCCGTAATGGCCATGCAGGGCCGTTTCCACTACTACGAAGGCTATGATATGAAGACTGTCACCTTCCCGGTGCGTGTATTCAAGGCCCTCGGCGTTGACACCCTTTTTGTAAGCAACGCAGCAGGCGGCATGAACAAGGAATTCAAAGTGGGCGATGTAATGATTATCACCGACCACATCAACCTTTTCCCCGAGAATCCCCTCCGCGGCAGGAATTACGACGAACTCGGCCCCCGCTTCCCGGCAATGACCGAGGCTTATGATAAAAAACTTGTTGCCCTTGCCGACCAGATAGGCACAGAAAAAGGCCTGCGACTGATGCACGGTGTATATATCGGCACCCCCGGCCCGACTTTCGAGACACCGGCCGAGTACGAGTATTTCCGCGTAATCGGCGGCGATGCCGTAGGTATGTCGACCGTTCCCGAAGTGATTGTAGCCAACCATGCCGGCATGAGGGTATTCGGTATATCTGTCATCACCGACCTTGGTGGCAAGGACATCACCGAAGTACCCTCGCATGAGGAAGTGCAGAAAGCCGCAATCAAGGCCCAGCCTACGGTTGAGGCAATTGTCAAGGAAATGGTTGCCCGTTGCTGATTTAATATAGATTCAATGTCTGAAATATCCTCATTAGGCGAATTCGGCCTTATCGACCGTCTCACCGAAGGCCTCGAAAACACCAACGCATCTACCTCGGTGGGCGTTGGTGATGACGCAGCCATACTCAACTATACTGCTGACAGCGACATCCTCGTGACAACAGACTTGTTGCTCGAGAATGTCCACTTCGATTTGACATATGTGCCACTGAAGCACCTTGGCTACAAAGCCGCTGTGGTGAATTTTTCGGATGTATATGCCATGAACGGCCAGCCGCGGCAGATTACAGTGTCGCTTGGCATATCGAAGCGCTTTACTGTTGAACATATCGAAGAACTCTATGCCGGTATACGCATAGCATGTATGCACTATGGCGTGGATATAGTCGGCGGCGATACTACGGCATCGCATCAGGGACTGGTGATTTCGATTACATGTATCGGAGAAGCGCCCAAAGGTAAAGCCGTTCGCCGCAATGGCGCCCACGATACCGACCTGATATGTGTGAGCGGCGACCTCGGCGCGGCATATATGGGACTTCAATTGCTCGAGCGCGAAAAAGTAGCCTCGGCCGGACGTGAAGATTTCGAACCTGATTTTGCAGGTAAAGAGTATCTGGTAGAGCGCCAGCTCAAACCGGAGGCCCGCCGAGATATAATAGAAAAACTCGACAAAGCCGGAATCGTGCCTACCGCTATGATGGACATTAGCGATGGCCTGTCGTCGGAATTGATACACATCTGCAAAGACAGCCACACCGGATGTAGGGTATACGAAGACCGCATACCGATTGACTACCAAACCGCTATCATGGCCGAGGAACTGAATATGAACCTGGTTACGGCAGCGCTTAACGGCGGAGAGGACTACGAACTGCTGTTTACTGTTCCGCTTACCGACCACGACAAGATAGAGGCAATGGAAGGCGTAAAGGTAATCGGCTATATATGCAAAGAAGACCTTGGTTGCGCACTTGTAACCCGCGACGGAGGCGAGATACGCATGAAAGCCCAAGGGTTCAATCCATTGAAAGAAGATGAAGAATAACCCACATCTACAATATTAAATCAGGGGGCAACTCGGAATCCGAGCTGCCCCCTGATATTTTTGTGCGATTGATTAGCGTGAATACGTTTCGAGGCGCGTAGTGGAAACCTTGGCAGCGAATGTGTCGGCCACATTTTCTGCTACCATTGCCAAAGCGACAGAAGGATGCTCGACGGCAAAGCGCTGTAATAGCACTTCGACGCGTTTAGCATCGGTATCCTCGCCCAAGCCGCCGCCATAGAAGACAGATGCACCGTCTGCGGAGACATAATACCCTACTCCGGCATCACCAACGTTGACGGCTTCGACATCAACACCGAGGTCGGCGACATCTGAAATTCGGTCACCGGCGCTCATCCAAGCGATAGGCATATCGTCGTGAATCTCGCGTGTTGGGATGTCGTTGCTGAGGACATATACACGGCGGTGATTCTGCGCCATATTGAATATAGCAGTATCGAATGTATGACGGTGATTGTGGGTGACGAAGAATATCGCTGCTTTATCCGGATTTTCGCGCAATACCTTTTCGACATGGTCATGACCGTTAACACAGTCGAATACGAGTATAAATTGCGGGTATTCGAGCATATAGCCCGATTTTTCAAGTTTAGTTACTTGCATGGCTGATAGTTTTTTTGTTACTTAATGATAAACACTCTACCCCGCCTTAAGGTTTGTCTTGGCAGTGAAATATATCGGCAGAGCCAATTGAGATTTCGGAAGATTGTTTTTGCCTATGTCAACATAATTGTTTAACTTTATGCCGTGAAACTCAGGCATGGTTGCCACCGGTCATCATCGGTGGCCAAACTGTGTAGGACTGTTAGACAATAATTACAGAATATTCAAGGCAATATCCTCGGAAACGATATATCGTTTTCTATAATTCATCATTAAAAATGAACAATACTATTACCCTATCGCAACTGATAACCGGTCTTGCATCGGCTACAGGAGTGGACAATAATACAGCTCGACGCTTCCTAAGAATACTTTTTTCGACTATCGAGGATTCTCTTGCCGCAGGTCATAGCGTGACAATAAAAGGCGTGGGTACATTCAAACCAATTGCCGACGAGTTGCAAGGCAAAGGCATAAGCGTGGCTTTTACCCCCGACAAAGAAATAGCCGGAGAACTAAACAGGCCGTTTGAAATGTTTACAGCCGTAGAGCTGGCCGACGGAGTGGACTTCAAAGAATGCGAAGACGACAACAATACAACGGCAAACGACAGCGAACCAACGACCGATGCAACAGAAGACATCACAGAAGCACCGTTGCAGGATGATATCATAGAGGAGCACAAACTCTATTGGCCGGAAGAAGAAGAAAATATCACTGTAGACGAAAGCGAGCCATCAGCAGCGCCAGAGCCTGTAGAAACACCAAACGAAAGCCAAAACTTGCGCTGGCCGGAAGAAGATGAAGAAACTACCAAGCCTGAACAAACCGAGCCCGAAGAAAGCGAAGAAGAACAGACACCTCAAGACTCATCAAAGAAGCACAACCTGCTGTGGGTTTGGATTGCGTTGATATTAGTTGCCGTGATCGCTGTCGCTTACCTTGCCGCGGTTTACACTACCCCGATCGGGCATCGCGAAGCCGAAGAACAGCAAGTCGACGCCCCCGATACGACTGTAGTCATCGAAGAGGTAGCAGTTGAAGACATTGCTGCTGTCGCACCACAAGAAAATGCAGAACCCACCGCCCCAGAGGCAATAGACGAACCCAAGACCGAAGTCGCAAGCGATAACAGCAAAGAACCGGTTTACGACATCGTAGAAGTCAGCCTCATACGCCTGGCAAAAAAACACTATGGAGAATCAAGCTACTGGGTATATATATATGAGGCAAATAGCGATATAATAAGCAACCCCAACCGTATCCGTCCCGGTCAAAAAGTACTGATACCCGACAAATCTACCTTCCCGGGATCAAGCCGAAGCGAAACTGTAGCCATAGCCAAGCGAAAACAGACCGAACTACTCAATCGCTTTAAGTAGTGACGCTCAGCCACTTAGCAAATAGGCATAAAAATTTATTAAAAAAAGTGGCTAAAAAATTTGCACAGTCCAAAAAAAGTGCCTAACTTTGCAGCACAAAAGGGGGAAAGCCCAAGCGCAAAACAAACGGTGCCATAGCTCAGTTGGTAGAGCAAAGGACTGAAAATCCTTGTGTCCCCGGTTCGATTCCTGGTGGCACCACGAAAAAACTCGACTT
>LUJM01000002.1 GCA_001689415.1 Bacteroidales bacterium M2
ATGGCAGCCTGAGCCGCGGCTACACGTGCGATAGGCACACGGAAGGGCGAGCAGCTGACATAGTTCATGCCGAGCTTAGCGCAGAAGATTACCGATGAGGGTTCGCCACCGTGTTCGCCGCAGATACCCACTTTGAGTTCGGGTTTGATGCTGCGACCTTTCTTAACGCCCATTTCTACGAGCTGGCCAACACCTTCCTGGTCGAGTACTTCGAACGGATCGGTCTTGATAACACCGTGCTCTTTGTAGAATTTGAGGAACTTGGGAGCGTCGTCACGAGAGAAGCCGAATGTCATCTGGGTAAGGTCGTTTGTACCGAACGAGAAGAAGTCGGCAACTTCGGCGATCTGGTTTGCGGTGAGAGCAGCGCGGGGAACCTCGATCATAGTACCTACGAGGTAGGGGATTGAATCACCCTTCTCTTCGAATACTTTCACTGCGGTAGCGTTGATCACGTTTGCCTGATGCTGGAGCTCTTTGAGTGAACCTACGAGGGGCACCATGATTTCGGGGTGAACGTCGATGCCACGAGCTTTGCATGCGAGAGCAGCCTCGATGATAGCGCGGGTCTGCATTTCGGTGATTTCGGGGTAGGTGATACCCAGACGGCAGCCACGGTGACCGAGCATGGGGTTGAACTCTTCGAGCGAGTCAACTTTTGCTTTAACTTCAGCAAGAGAGATACCGAGTTTGTCGGCGAGTTCTTTCTGAGTTGCGGTCTGGTGAGGTACGAACTCGTGCAGAGGGGGATCGAGAAGGCGGATTGTTACGCCGAAACCGTCCATAGCTTCGAAGATGCCTTCGAAGTCACCACGCTGCATGGGCAGGAGTTTTGCGAGGGCAGCACGACGACCTTCGAGGTCAGAGGCAAGAATCATTTCGCGAACGGCATCGATACGGTTGCCTTCGAAGAACATATGCTCTGTACGGCAGAGGCCGATACCCTGAGCGCCGAATTTACGAGCCTGACGAGCGTCGCGGGGAGTGTCGGCGTTGGTACGTACGAGGGTCTTTGTGAACTTGTCGGCAAGGTTCATGATAGCGAGGAAGTCACCGTCGAGAGCGGGCTCTGTGGTGGGTACCTGACCGTCGTAAACTTCGCCGGTAGAACCGTTGAGTGAAATCCAGTCGCCTTCGTTGTATGTTTTGCCACCCATTTCTACGGTCTTGGCAACATAGTCAACTTTGATTTCGCCAGCACCTGAAACGCAGCATTTACCCATACCGCGGGCAACAACGGCAGCGTGCGATGTCATACCGCCGCGCATTGTAAGGATACCCTGGGCAACAGCCATACCGCGGAGGTCTTCGGGAGAAGTCTCGATGCGGACGAGGATAACTTTGCGTTTTTTCTCAGACCATGCTTCAGCATCTTCAGCCGAGAATACTACCTGGCCAGAAGCTGCACCGGGAGAAGCGGGAAGACCTTTAGCTACAACGTTTGCACGTTTGAGCGAAGCCTTGTCGAATACAGGGTGGAGAAGTTCGTCGAGTTTCTGGGGCTCCATGCGCATAAGAGCTGTCTTCTCGTCGATCTGGCCTGCACGGAGAAGGTCCATGGCAATTTTAACCATGGCAGCACCTGTGCGTTTGCCGTTACGAGTCTGGAGCATCCAGAGCTTGCCGTCCTGAATGGTGAATTCCATATCCTGCATGTCGCGATAGTAGTCTTCGAGCTTGGCAGCGATTGCGAAAAGCTCGTTAGCGCATACGGGCATAGATTCCTCGAGCGAGGGATATTTGGCAGCACGCTCTTCTTCGCTGATGCCCTGGAGGGCAGCCCAACGTTTCGAACCTTCGATAGTGATCTGCTGGGGAGTGCGGATACCGGCAACCACGTCTTCGCCCTGTGCGTTGATGAGGTATTCGCCGTTGAAGAGGTTTTCGCCAGTAGCAGCGTCGCGGCTGAAAGCAACACCGGTAGCAGAGTTGTTACCCATGTTACCATATACCATAGCCTGAACGTTTACTGCAGTACCCCATTCTTCGGGGATCTGGTTCATGCGGCGGTAAACGATAGCACGCTCGTTCATCCAGCTGTCGAACACGGCGCAGATGCCGCCCCAAAGCTGTTCCCATGCGTTGTCGGGGAAGTCTTTGCCGGTATATTCTTTAACGGCGCTCTTGAAGAGTTTTACAAGGTTCTTGAGGTCTTCAACGTCGAGTTCGGTATCGAGTTTGTAGCCTTTTTCTTCTTTAACCTTGTCCATGATCTCTTCGAAGGGATCATGGTCGGTTTTCTTTTTGG
Source organism: Bacteroidales bacterium M2 (assembly GCA_001689415.1). Classification (GTDB taxonomy): domain Bacteria; phylum Bacteroidota; class Bacteroidia; order Bacteroidales; family Muribaculaceae; genus CAG-873. Next base: position 2,249 of record LUJM01000002.1, read on the forward strand.
GTTTCATGCCGAGAACCACGTCGCCGTACATCTGTACGAAACGGCGGTAGCTGTCCCATGCGAAGCGGGGGTTGCCGCTCTTTTCTGCGAGAGATTCAACGGTAGCGTCGTTCATACCGAGGTTGAGCACGGTATCCATCATGCCAGGCATAGAAGCACGGGCACCCGAACGTACTGATACGAGCAGGGGATTGGCAGGGTCGTTGAATTTTTTGCCGGTCAGGCTCTCAACGTGAGCGATAGCTTTTTCTACATCTTCTTTGATGCGTGCTACAACTTCGTCGCGGCCATACTGTGTATACTCATTGCAGACTTCGGTTGTGATAGTGAAGCCGGGAGGCACGGGCATGCCAAGGAGGTTCATTTCAGCGAGGTTTGCACCTTTACCACCGAGGAGGTTGCGCATTTGTGCGTTGCCTTCTGCATGGCCGTCGCCGAATGTATAAACTCTTTTCATTAGTTTGTGTGTTATATTTGGTATAATAGTGTTTGTATGTTTTATGCTGTTGCCGACATTGCGGATGGGCCGGTCTGTCGTGACGTTTGCAAAGTTAGTAAATTTTTTTGTCAATTCGTCAACTGAGATAACCCTAATTTTTCAATATATGTTGCAACAGCACCACTTTTTTACGAGTATTAGTGTGATACTACTACAATTTCAGCAATTTTAACCGCCGAAGTTATCGTAGTGGATATTTACCGGATCAACGCCGAGACTGTCGAGCATGCCCTCTACGGCCTTGCTCATCGGGCCGGGACCGCACATGTAGTATTCAATATCTTCGGGCGAGTCGTGGTCCTTGAGGTAGGTGTTGTAGATTACCTGGTGCACGAAACCGGGGGTGTATGCTACGCCTGCTGCCTCGGCTGCAGGGTCGGGTCGGTCGAGGGCAAGGTGGAACTTGAAGTTGGGGAATTCTTTCTCGAGTTTCAAGAAGTCGTCGAGGTAGAAAACTTCGTTGAGCGCACGGGCACCGTAGAAGAAGTTCATCTTGCGGTTGCTTGTCTTCAGAGTCTTGGTCATGTGCATAATCTGGGCGCGAAGAGGTGCCATACCTGCGCCACCGCCGATCCACATCATCTCGTTTGTAGAATCGAAAATAGGGTGGAAGTCGCCGTAGGGGCCGCTCATTATCACCTTGTCGCCGGGTTTGAGCGAGAATATGTAGCTTGATGCAATACCGGGCATCACATCTTGGAATCCTACTTCGGGTTTTGGCTTGAAGGGCGGAGTGGCAATACGCACGGTGAGCATGATTCGGTCGCCTTCGGCCGGATAGTTGGCCATAGAGTAGGCGCGAACGGTAGTTTCCGTGTTTTTGCACTTGAGGTCGAACAAACCGAATTTTTCCCATGCCGGCAGGTATTCGTCGCCAATAAGGCTACGGTCGATATCCTTGGCATAGTCCATTTCATATGGGGGAATTTTGATCTGGGCATATGAACCGGGTATGAAGTCCATATGCTCGCCCTTGGGGAGGGCTACAATAAATTCCTTGATGAATGTGGCCACATTTCGATTTGATATCACCTCGCATTCCCATTCCTTCACGCTTAGTACAGATGCGGGAACTGTGATATCCATATTTGTCTTGACTTTGCACTGGCATGCCAGACGCCAGTTGTCTTTGAGTTCCTTGCGGGTAAAGTGTACGGCTTCGGTCGGCAGCGCGTCGCCACCGCCTTGGGTGACCTGTACGCGGCATTGGCCGCAGCTACCCTTGCCACCACAAGCCGACGGCAGGAAAATATTGTTGTCTGCCATGGTCGACAACAGGGGCTTACCTGCAGTTGCCGTAATCTTTTTGTCGTCGTTGATAGTGATTTCAACCGGGCCTGATTGCACGAGGTAGCGCTTGGCTATCAGCAATATCACTACCAGCAACAATGTAACTCCGAGAAAGAAGCCGACACCGGCTTCCACGGTAAGCCAGGCCGATTGGTCGAGCTGGCAGCAGATATATGTAAGTGTCATTGAAACTGTCGTATGAGTTATTTTAAATCTTGATACCGAGGAAGCTCATGAAGGCAATACCCATCAGCGCAGTGATGATAAATGTGATGCCTACACCTTTGAGCGGGCCGGGTACGTTGGAGTACTGAGCTATACGTTCGCGGACGGCTGCAACGGCGGTAATTGCAAGCAGCCAGCCGAGACCCCAACCGCCACCTGCGCAGACTGCGGTCCATAACGAACCGAAATCGCGCTGCTGCATAAACAGAGAGCCTCCGAGGATAGCGCAGTTTACAGCAATGAGGGGTAGGAATATACCCAGTTGCGAATACAGTGCCGGAGCATATTTTTCTACAACCATTTCAACCAGCTGGGTCATTGATGCAATAACCGCAATGAAGACAATAAGCGACAGAAAGCTAAGGTCTACATCTGCAAAATCGGGGCTAAGCCACGATAACGCACCGGGACGTAGCACATACGTTTCGAGCAGATAGTTGATAGGCAGAGTTATGGTAAGCATAAAAGACACCGCTATGCCGAGGCCGAATGCTGTCTTGACATTCTTGCTCACTGCTATAAACGAGCACATGCCAAGGAAGTAGGCAAATATCATGTTGTCGATAAATATCGACCGTATAAACAAGTTTAGATTGTCCATTTTGTCATGTTTTATGGGCGTTCGACAATTAGTTTTCCTGCAGGTCTTTGTTGAGACTGCGGTGTACCCATATTATGCAGGCTACGGTAATTAGAGCCATCGGCGGTAATATCATCAGGCCGTTGTTTACATAACCGGCTTCATAGAAACTGTCGGGAACAACTTGGAAACCAAGCAGTGTGCCCGATCCCAGCAGTTCGCGGAAAAAGCCTACGATTATCAATATGATTGCATAACCGATACCGTTGCCGACTCCGTCGAGAAACGAGGGCCATGGTTTATTGGCCATGGCAAAAGCCTCGAGGCGGCCCATGAGAATACAGTTTGTAATAATCAGTCCGATAAATACCGACAATTGTTTGCTTACATCATATGCATAGGCTTGTAGGAGCTGCGATACGATAACTACAAGACCTGCAACAACTACAAGTTGCACGATAATGCGGATGTTAGTAGGTATCGTATTGCGTATCAAAGAAATAATCACGTTGCTAAAGGCCAGGACTGCTATAACCGAAAGCCCCATTACTATAGCCGGCTCGAGTTTTACTGTTACTGCAAGCACAGAGCAGATGCCAAGAATCTGTACGAGTACGGGATTGTTCTTGGAAAAGGGATTGAATAGTATGCTTTTGTTTGACATGTTTTCCGGCTTTTAATTGTTGTTTGCGAGCTTGGACAGGAACGCGCCATAAGGAGCGAGGCAATTATCTATCATTGAAGCCACGCCCTTACTTGTTATTGTGCCGCCTGAGATAGCGTCGACATAGTCGGCATTCTCGGGTGCAGGCATCCCTGATTTGATTACTTCGATAGGCCTGAAATTGCCGTCGAACAGTAAGTGCTTGCCTTGGAACTGGTCGCTAAAGGCCGGTTTTTCGATTTCAGCACCAAGGCCAGGAGTCTCGCCCTGATGTGCGAAATATGCACCATATACTGTTGAACCGTCGGAGTCGACAGCGGCATAGCCCCATATCGGCCCCCAAAGGCCGGCGCCGTACATTGATAGGATGTACTTTACACTGCCGTCGGAAAGAGTACACTCGTATACAGGTAAGAGGCGTTTGTCGGTCGCTTCCTTGCTCTGAAGTGCCACATTGATTGAAAAGGCATCGGGGGCGTCTGCCACTCGATTACCTTCGCTGTCGACAACAAAGGTGTTTGTAATCAGTCGATTGTATTCATCGGTTATCTCGTCTTGAGATACTTCAACATTTACACTTGCCAGTATCTGCCTCATCTTGTCGGCATCGGCATTAGCCTGCTGGCGGTCTTTTAGCGATATCGACGTAAACGCAAGAGCCGCGCCTACGACTACAACCATAACTATAATATATATTATGGTGTATGTGTTGCTTTGCTTATTCATTCGTTTACGGTTTTAGCGTTAGCACGGCGCAGGCGGCGGCGAATGTTGGCCTGCACTACGCAATAGTCGATAAGTGGTGCGAAAACATTCATCAGCAGCACTGCCAGCATAGCACCTTCGGGATAACCGTTATTGTAGGTGCGTATGATTATGGCAATAGCGCCGATCAAGAATCCATAGATATACTTGCCGGTTGTGGTACGGGCAGCGGTTACCGGGTCGGTTGCCATGAATACGGCTGCGAATGCAAAGCCGCCAAGCATCAACTGCTCGTAGGCGGGGATGTAAGACGCAGGATAGACCGGGCTGGCAAATGTATTGGCAATCCAACCCATAACAAGGCCACCGGCTATCACAGATAATATAATGCGCCATGAAGCAATGCCTGTAGCAAGAAGAATTGCCGCACCGATGAGTATGCATAGAGTGGATGTTTCGCCAAACGAACCGGGTATCAGGCCCAGAAAAGCCTGCCAAGTGTCGATAATGTGACCATCGATACCGGTGAGGGTAATGTCAGGTCCGTTCTGTGTGGCTATCTGTCCTAATGGGGTCGCACCGGCAAAGCCGTCGGGCAGTGCTGTGCCATAACCAAAGGGTGTGCCGCCGGCAACATAAACTTTGTCGCCCGACATCTGTGCCGGATAGGCAAAGAATAAGAATGCACGTGTAACAAGTGCCACGTTCATCACATTATAGCCTGTACCACCAAAAACCTCTTTGGCAAAAATAACTGCAAATGCTACAGCTACAGCCAGCATCCATAATGGAATTTCGGCCGGGCAAATCATCGGTACAAGAATACCGGTCACGAGGAAGCCTTCCTGTATTTCTTCTTTGCGCCACTGGGCGAATGCAAATTCGATACTCAGACCTACGACATATGCAACCACGACTCGTGGCAATATAGTGAGGAAGCCATACCACAGCAGGCTCCAGAACGGGAACTCGGTAGCTCCGAGAGCCAGCCAATGTTGGTAGCCGGTGTTGTACATGCCGAACAGGAAGCATGGCATAAGCGCCATTACAACAATAATCATGGTGCGCTTTGCATCGATGCTATCGTGTATGTGTACTGCACCTGCAGGGGCTGAAGTTGTTCGGGGTGTATAGAGGAAAGTCTCAAAGCCGTCGTATACCGAGTGCAGGGCATGCAGTTTGCCGCCCGGCTCGAAATTGGGCTTTATCTTATCGAGAAAATTACGTAGTGATGCCATCTTTATTCAAGTTCTTTGCGTATGTAGTCGAGGCCGTCGCGTACGATTTGTTGTAGTGGTAGTTTCGATGTATCCACATATTCTGCCGCTGCAAAATCTTCGGGTGCGACTTCGTAGATACCGAGACGTTCCATATCCTCGATGTTTTTTGAAATAATAGCTTTGAGTAGATATTCAGGCAGTATGTCCATAGGCATTACCTTGTCGTATTGCCCGCTCATTATCATAGCACGGCGTCCGCCGTTGAGGCGTGCGTCGGGTCGGAATTTGCGACTGAGGAAATGCCCCGGGAACGATGTGCTTTCGCTCATTTTCGACGGGGCAAGTGAAGCCCAGCCCATGAATTCATCGACATCGTCGCCTTCGGCAATAACTGTCAACTGTCGGTAGGGGTAATGCAGGAACCCATCCATTCCGGTAGCAATTCCTGTAAATACATTACCGCTGATTATACGGCGGTGATGCTCGTCTTTATTAAGATGTCCGGCGAGGATGTTTGTCACCTGTGCGCAGATTGTAGTCTCGACCAATGCCGGAGTAGCAACTTCCGGACCTGTGAGCGCCACCATGGTGCGGAATTCGGGAGTCTCACCCTTTGCTACACGTCCTATGCGTCCAAGCGTGGTGAAATCAAGAGTCCATACAATCTCGCCTTTGTTCACCGGGGCGATGTTCGCAATCTGCACGCCTACGTTACCTGAAGGAAACGGACCTTCGACCTCTACCATTTCCGCGCCGGGAATATCACCGAAAGTCCAGTCTTGTCCGTAGCATAGATATATCTTGCCGGTTGTTATCTTTTTGAGTAATTCGATACCGGCAGCAAGGTCCTCTTTCGAGAAAAGCGACGAAAAAACGGCCGACGGAGCTGCTAAGGGAGCAGTATCGAGAGCCGTTATAAAGATATCGCGAACTTCATCGTTGGGATTAGGTACTATATCATAGGGACGTTGGCGCATCATTGCGAGCAATCCTGATTCCGCAAGGAGTTGTCGGGCGCTTTCTCCGTCAGTCGCTTTAGTCAAAGCCGGAGCTGTGGCAGTAGTAGAGGCTGCTTCTACCTCGACACGCAATATTTTGCGTCGTTCACCCCTCACGACCGCACGTACACGTCCGGTCACCGGTGATACGAGCTTTACCTCGGGATGGTTCTTGTCGAAGAGCAGCGCTGATCCGGCCGCAACTTCGTCTCCGTCGCGAACACAAACCTTAGGTACAAAGCCCGGGAAATCGTCGGGGGTTACTGCAAACAATGAAACATCAGCCTTTATTGCCTCAGTTCCAATCGGTAGCGCACCCGCAATAGCAAGCTTCAAACCTTTTTTGAGCTTTAATTTCATATTAAATAGATGTAATAGGGTCTAATAATCGGCAAATATAAGAATTTTTGTTAAAAACGCGCTAATCCTTAACAAAATATAACAGAGTAGGCCCGGCTCTTTCTTTTAGGCAAGCTAAGTTGTGAATCCTAATTCTTACCTCCTGATACAGATATTATTGTCTTAGCTTGTCTAAATCGAGATTCGGCAGGTATTCATGAATCTTTTCGGCAGGGATTGATACCGAACAATTACCTGAAGTTATTTCGCTGTTCACTTGAGGGGCGTTCATGAGTTGGCCGTTAACAAACACAGCCAATCTCCGTCCAATATTTTCACCGGTAATCCGTGCCCATTTTGGGGCATCCGAAAACTTAAACGCCACTTGAATATTATCACCGTAGGTCGGGATTGAGTTTGCCTCGTTTACTGCCACGGTTTCAGTCAATAGCGGCTCACCTTCGTATGCTACCAACCATATAGTTCCGTCGGCGTTGGGTATGGTCCAGTCGAGAGTAAGGTTTTCAGGCTTGACGCTCTGCAGCCTTTCATTTACACTCGCTGTATCTGCAACAGTATAGTTGGCTTCGGTGCTTACATTGGTAAGTGGGTCATTAAACTGCACAGACTTGTAAACGGATACATTCCATTCTACACTTTCAAGTATTTCAGTTCTGACTGAGTTTTTATTTGTACATGAAGTCGTCGTTGCAAGTATGGCGGTACCTGCAAGCAAGCTAATTACATATCGGAGAGTCATATCTTACAGTTTAAATGAGTCAGGCTGTATGTACTATATTCTATCTCGGCATTCCGTCGGGATACATTTTATTGTATTCCTCGCACGTCAGTTTCAGTTCGTCATACCAATCGTCGCCGAATCGTCTGCGTAATGGGCCTTCGAGAAATTGGTAAGCACGGATTCCCTTGGCACGGCCAAGAACTTCGGCAGCCTTACATATGCGCCACCGGTGGAGATTGACTGCTGTAAAGCCATCGTACTTTTTCAACCTCACCGGATATAGGTGGCACGACACCGGTTTCATAAAATCAATACGGCCTTCTCGGTATGCGTTCTCAATCGCGCATCGCCACGAACCGTCAGGGGCAACACATGCAAATGCGCATAAGCCGCCTTCGACAAGGGCTGTAACTTCATCGCCTTCTTCGTCGATATAGCTCACTCCGTTCTGTTCGATTTCTTGTTTGGCAGCAGGCAATAGATCATCCCATATCTCAGGCAGGATACTACGTATCTTATCCGCCTCGCCGTTGTCGAGAGGGGCGCCAGCATCGCCGTCGAGGCAGCATTGGCCTTTGCAGGCTTCAAGGTCGCAACAAAAATAGCGCTCGGCCAAGTCGAGACTAACTAATGTATCTTGTATTTCAAGCATGTCAGATTGCTGTTTTACATCCGCCAAAACCTATCAGTCTGTCATACCGTTCACCCTTGCGGCGGTGGTAAACGCGGGCGGTATATTCGTTGACAGTCTGGTATTTATCTCCTTCAATTCTGTTGGTGTATCCTCGCTTGGCTCCGGGTGGAACTATGAGGTACTGGTAATTGTATGCTCCTTGTTTAAGCAACATCGAACGCTCATAAAGCCCTGTGGCAGGATTGTAAACCATGCGAGAGTTTTCATCGAAACGGCGTTGGCAAAAATCGCCGTCTAAAAAAATCATTGCTCCGGGCGTGTCGGGGTAGTCGAGGGTGAAATGAACAACGCCATAGTCGGCCTCTGTATCGCTGTTGGTCGAATTGTATTCACGTATGAAATAACGGCCATGCTGCGTCTGGTCATATGAATATGGTTCGTCGTCGCGCCTCTCCCCGGTTGCAAGTTTGTAGTGATAGTAAGGGTCGAAATATTCTATCTCAGCAACGCCCATACCGGGGTAGGTGTCGCTCACTATTTCGAAACGGCGATACTCATTACCGGCATCGAAGATAAGCGGCTGCTGATGCTCATATACTACATTGCTGCCTTGCATCTTGAGAGGCTGTCGCAGGGCTACTTCATTGTCGAGACGTCCGTTTTGATTGATTATTACAATCAAGTCATTGAATGGATCATCGATATGGCTTTGCTCGGTATCGATGGTAATCGATAGCTGCTGGTGCTCTTTGTTATAATCAATGTCGGTTTGTGATGATGCACCTACGCGTATGGGCGCGGTCTGCTCACTGAGCATGAAGCGACATTGCAGCAAGGTGTTGTCCGGGTCGTCTTCCCGATAGATTTTCAGCAAGTAATTACCCGAAATTTTGGGCGATACTTGTTCGTTTGGAATCGTAAGAGAGTAGTGTACGTAATGCACGGTAGTTGCCCGCGAAAAATCGTAGTTGTCTATTGAACCCTCGTTGAATCCGTCGAGGAATTCACTGTCTACAAGTCCCGACGGCACCCACGAAGCATTGCAATGGGTGAGGGAGTAGCGGAAGTATTCGCGGTCCTCTGCAAGGTGGTCGAAATCAATACGGATACGGTCTTCAGTGTCGAGTATTGCTATTGCCGGAGCAAAGTCATCGCCGTCGAGTCGTATTTGTAGCGATTTGATACGTTCGTCAAATATCCCTGTCATGGTATTGACGCGTCCCTGCGACAAGGCCACAAATGGAAGGAGCAGTATTGTGAACAATATCGCCCTCATAGCCACTGGATTGGTGAAGAACCGTGTGCCACAAGGTAATCGTTGGCTCGGCTGAAATGGTGGTTGCCGAAAAAGCCTCGGTGGGCCGACAGAGGCGATGGATGAGGAGATTCGAGCACAAGGTGACGCTCACGGTCGATAAATGCGCCTTTACGGATAGCATACGCCCCCCAAAGCAAAAAAACTACATGATCTCGACCGTCATTAATAGCCCTTATAGCGGCATCGGTGAGCTCTTCCCAACCTTTGCCCTGATGCGAACCGGCCTGGTGAGCTTCGACGGTGAGGGTGGAGTTGAGCAGTAACACTCCTTGTTCGGCAAGGTAGGTAAGATTTCCGCTACGACCTTGTGGATATGCAACACCCAGGTCTCCGGCTATTTCTTTGTAAATATTTATGAGTGACGGAGGCATGGCAATACCCTCGGGAACGGAAAAGCAAAGTCCGTGAGCCTGACCAGGTCCATGATAAGGGTCTTGTCCCAGGATTACGACCTTTACTTTATCGAATGGTGTGGCATCAAAAGCCGCAAAAATACGCGACGGGGCAGGGTATACCTGCGTTTCTTTATATCTTCGGCGCACAAAGTCGGTTAACTCGCGGAAGTATGGTTTTTCCCATTCTGCACTTAAGGCTTTGTGCCATGTAGGATCTATCTTGACATTCATATATTGTAAATTCTTTTGCAAAACTACAAAAAAAATATTACTTTTGCACCTGTATTTTGAAAATGCGCCCGTATTTCAATGGATAGAATAAAGGATTCCGGT
>LUJM01000003.1:0-280 GCA_001689415.1 Bacteroidales bacterium M2
TGTGCCAATACATCCGCTTCGTCCACGACGTCCGCAAACCAACACTATGGGCAATGGTCATGGCACGCACACGACGCGACGCTCTCAAAGCATCAGGCTACCGCAAAGCTCGCGACGGCGACTGGCTATTCACTGCCACCGGAATAAAACCCGACAACATCCGAGGTCGTACCTATAATTATGCACTACTTCTCGATGCCGACCGCTACCGCCCCCTCAACTCCGACGACGCTATTGCTCGAAAAAACTTCGGCAAAGCACTCGCCGCCGTAGCGCCGGT
>LUJM01000003.1:349-36569 GCA_001689415.1 Bacteroidales bacterium M2
CGCCCACACCCGGTCATCCTGCACCCCGAAGCAACCGCCGGGCAAATCGCACTAATGATAATCCCACCTCGCGACGGCCCTCCGCAAGAGATTATACTCCCCACACAGAATGATTCCCCCAACCAACCCAAGCGGTAGTCGACTCCGCGGCCCAAAGCCGAACCGTCGTCAAAGCGGTCATTGACATATTGTAAGCGAAATAACTTCCCTCTCATACACATCACCAAAAATCAAGCGAGGGTATAAGTGCCATTTATCGGCTCTTACACCCTCGCAGGTTATTTTAGAGGCTGATTATTAGTCCTGGGGTATAACTTCTTGCATGTAGATTGCATCAAGACTCCAGAGAGCTGCGTCGTTGGTGCTGATCTGAGTTGCTTCATCAAGTTGTGCGGGAACTTCGGGCACCTCTACCTTATAAATATAGAAGGGGGGTGCTACGGTGTGCTCGCTGGTGGTAAGCAGGTCGTGCCATGCTTCGTCGGCTGATTTCTTATCCTGGTTCTTCCATGCAGAGTAAGCGTGGAGACGCGATACGCGGAACTTGTTGCGCAGAATCTTGCGTGCCATTGCCTTGTAGTTGGTAGCGTGGTCGAGCCATGCGGCTTCCCATTCTGCATCGGGGATAAGGTCCATAAGTTCATTGTTGACCTCAAAGCCGCCCATGATAGTCATAAGGTGGTTGGTGGTCTGGAGCTTCGGATCACACTCGGTAGTGATAACGCCGGTGGCGGGATCGTAGCCGAGGGCAAGAGGTCCGGTAAACATGCGGCTGGGAAGATTGCTGATGCTCTTCATGCCGGTGTGGATTTTATCGCGGTATGCGGTGTTGCCGGTGCGTTCCCACTCGGTCATCCAGTTGCCGGCGTATGCAAGCCAGTCCGGGCCGATACGCAGACGCGCGGGTGCTGTGCAGGGATATAGATTGCGAGGTTCGGCGAGACGCATCGGGTCGATAGTATAGAGCATCTGGTCGTTGTCTTTGACTGCTGTCATCAGGTCGCCGCTGCGGTCGTCGGTGGTGAGGTAGTACATGAACCTGTTGAACGGTGCCTGGCTGATACGTGCTTCTTTTGCACCGCATCCCCAGTGGCTCACATTGTGGCGGCTGCCCAGACCGGCATTGTCGCCAAAGTGATATACGTCAACTTCGCCCACGTGGCGGCCCATAGCCTCGGCCATGCGCCAGATGTCGGCGCGGCCGGTACGCAAGAAGCTGTACCAAAGCCACAGGTTGGAACCAAGCTCGGTATTATCCCAAGCAAAGCCGCCAACGTCGTATTTCCACTCGTGGCGTACAGGGTCGTAAGCATGCATGAAATCGCCATAGTTCCAGAATCCGTACCAGCCATTCTGCTCAACGGCTTTCTGATAGAAGTCGATATATTGGTCGAGACGATCTTCGACTTTGGCGCGGCTCTCGGTAGAGCGATCGGGAAGACTCCAGATACCGAATGCTCGGCGGTCATGGAGGTATTCAGGTGTCGGAAGTACGAGGCCGGGGGTGCTCATCGACTTGGCTTCGTCGGCAAAGTTTTTCTTGCCGTGGTAGCCATCGCCGGGGTTGATGATCAGGGTCGATGTGCGTGCGATGCCGTAGGGTGTGCTCATACCTTCCTGTACGTCTTCATAGGCTGCGATAAGGTCGTGGGCCTTGTTGTCGTAGTGGCGAAGGTCCATGGGTTCCGATTCAGGGCTCCAGAGCCATGCGGTTACTGTTGCCTTGGGGGTGGTTGCGCCCGATACCTCGAGGGTTGAGGGATATGACTCCCAGAAGTCCTGCAGCTGAATGCCAAGGCCGCCGGAAACATCGCCTACAAAAGCATAGCCGTCGGCGCGTGTGCCGGTCTGCGTTCCGATCCAGGGATTGGTGTCGTGGGTGCGCTTGCGGATTGTGAAGCCGTTGGGGTCGAGCTGTGAAAGACGGAAAGCGTCCCACGAAGCCCAGTTGTCGATCAGGTGGTGGCCTTTCTGGTCGAATGCGTCATACTCGGGGATGCGTTCGCCGAGCATCTGGCGCTCCTGTATGCTCATCTTCGATGTGTCGCCGGGAAGTACGAGTACTCGGCGGCCTACAAGGGGCTGCACCGGCTCGCTCCATACACCGCCGTTACCGGTAGAGAAGGCTACGTGGCGGTTGTAGAGGCTTTCGCGCATCGGTACATCGAAGCGTACGCCAAGCGAACGGATAAAGTCGGCGTTCTGGTCACCGTCGTAGAACATGGTGTAAACCATCTTCATCTCAGGTGTCGAACGGTAGAAGTAGAGGCGGATTGTAAACGGCAACCACTCGCGGCCATTGTCTGAGCGCAGTTTGCCCATTACTTTCACTACTGCGTGCTCCAAACCTTGACGCTCGATCATTGCCGAGTCAACCTTGCTGACATAATTTATGAAGTCGATATGTTTTGTCGACTCTATCACGGGTTCGGACTGGGTAGAGCAAACAAGACGACCGTCTACAGCCACGCGTACACCGTTGCGTACGATGCTGTCGATCATGGCAGAGCCTTGCTTGGCGATGTAAGTGTCGGTCTCGCCGGTAGACACCTTGATTTCATTGCCAAGGTCTGTGGCGATATTTGCCGGAGCTTTCTTCGATGCTTTTTTCTTTTTGTCGCCTATGCGTACCTTCAGGCCGTCGGCCTTGGCTGGTACTGTTGCTGCCACGCCGCTCCATTTTACCGAACCGTCGGGCCAGTAGGCAAGGGGCCATGTGTCGGCGGCGATACGGTTGCCGTCGCCGTCGATAAGCTGAAGGTCGGTGGTAACGGTTACGCTGCCACGATCAAAGGGTACGCCAAACGATACGCCACGCTGTATGGCAGGAGCTTCGCCTATGCGGTGCAGGGGCACTTCTTTTGGCTGTACGGGCTCGCAGGTGTAGCTGAAATTTGCGATGCGGGCGCGGGCTGCGGTAGTGCGGAAGCCGAACCAACCCTCGGTCAGCGGCGACGGATCGCGGAAATCGACAATGCGCTCACCGTTGATAAAATACTGTACTCGGCCATTGTCGTTGGTTATCTTGATGTGATACCATTTGTTGGGTTCCAAAAGGTGGGCAGGATCTGTATACTCTTTCAGAATCTTGGGTCGGGCCGACTCATCGGTAATGCCGGCCTCGTTGCCGTCGTAGCGGCGGAAGCGGGTGGTAGAGTTGTGGTTGCCTCCGTAGCCGAGATAATAGAGCTGAAGAGAATAGCAGTTTACGAATATACCCTTGCGCCAGCTTTCGCGTTTGCGGAGGTTGTTGGGCGATTTTGGGTCTGAAGCCATCCAGAAGCAGTTCAGGTCACTAAGGCGGTCTCCTTCCTTGCCGGTATCGCAGATGCTTGCGTCATACTCGATTGTGGTGTTGCCGCTCATCTTTTCGTTGCGCCAGAGTGTTAGGCCCTTAGGTGCGAAGATTGTAGCGGTGTCTCCATTGAAAGTAACTTTATAGTCAGGCGATTCTGACTCTACATGCCAATACTTCTTGAAGCTCTTGGCATCGAGGCCCGAAGGTCCGTCCGATTTGGCGGCGTAAGCGCCAATCGAAAATCCCAATGCCAAAATAAGACATAGGATGTGCTTGATTGTTAGGTTATTAAGGTAGTTCATGGTTTATTATGATATTCTATCACAAAGATACGATATTTTACCAGTATAGCCAAATATTTAGCTATTAGTTTTCAACATGTCCGAGTCTCCAATTCTCAATCCGCTCTCGAATTGCTGCTCTTGGAAGCCGGGCGTTTATCGTTATAAGATATTCGAGCTTATCTGCAGCTACAATTGGAGATATAATTGAGTTGGCCACTAACTCGTCGAATAAGAATAATATTCCATGCACTTCTATGGACTGTAGTTCGGCATGTTTACGTAGCCTTCGGTCACCTGTTATCATAGGTACTCTGTGTCTCTTGGCGTAGTAACAGACCGAACAGTCCGGCAAAGATAAATTACCTGAAACAGAATGGAATTCAGCCACAATCTCCATTAATTCCTCGGCTGAAAATTTATTTACAATGATTTTTCCGGTTTCGACAAGTTCATTCACATCCCGGCTTTGAACAGGGTCGATTAACTCTGCTACTACAAAATCAACTGTATGTATCTTGTAAGGCAATTCGCACATAGGTTTCAACAAACCTATGCTATGCATATCAATGAAGATGTTTGTGTCGTTGACTATAATCTTCATTATTCAGACGAGTTGTAGTTTGTTCTTTACCTTGTCAACCGATGTGTTTAGTAGTACAGCGGCCTTGCTTAGCGATATTATCTCATCGGCCAACGCTCGATATACCATTCGTGCAAATCTCCCCGAGGTTTCCGGAATCGAGAATGATTTTTCTACAAGGACTCGGAAATCCGGATAACACTTTTTTTTCTTAAGGTAACCGTTATAGCGCCGATTGGTGATAATTTCATTTCGGTTTAAGGCTGCCATTAATAAATCTATTGAGATGCCGAATTGTTTTTGTATGTCAGTGAGTTCGGAAAGCGAAATATCGTGACGATTCTTTCCAAGTCGCATGGTTAGTACAGTTGAGGGTACGAGCAGCTCGCTTGCAAATATATCGCATAGGTCTTCAATTTGTTTAGGCGATGCGTTTTCACCAAACCTCATAACTAGGTGGCCGAGTTCATGAAGCAAGGTAAATCGTTTATGCTCATATCCAAGGCCTGAGTTTATCACTATCAGTGGTATATTATCGTTTGCATATCCGCTAAGGCCTTCAAAAGAGTCGTCTTCGGCTATTTCAATAATTTTAATACCGTTATCTTCAAGTACTTCGATAACATTTGAAATGCCGTCGATACCAAGACCGAGCTGTATTCTTATTGTATTAGCAGCGTTGGCCGCATCTTTGTCATTTGCCACTGTAAGATTTTCGAGTGTGTAATCAGACTCGGACCCGCACAGTTGCTCAATTTCGAGATACCGCTCCAGTTCTTCGCGTACTTTCTCTTTTACAGACGTGGCTTCTTTCTTGGAGAATCTACTTTTTTTGAGGAACATGACCTTGCTCACCTCTACTGTGAATGGTCGGAAAAAATAATCCGGTTTTACACCTAAGGCCATGCCAAGAGAAATCAACATCCCACTGTCGGGCATTGATTGTCCTTTCTCATATTTATTGATAGCCTGACGCGTCACGGTAGGATGAACCGACTGAGCCAGTTCTTCCATAGTAATGCCTTTGATCAAGCGTGCCTGATTAAGTCGTTTTCCAAATATGCTGTTAATATCCATGTTTCTTATCCTCTATGTTTGGTTGACAAAGTTACGAAATTATTCTTATTTGTCAACCAAACAAAGGAAAGAAAGTTCATCGATGCAAGGCGATTTTCGTGGCTAATACGCTCTATTAGCGAAGGGTAAATTTCATCGTTGTGACATTTGTGCTTGAAGGGCCTGCCATGATGAGGAACTCGCCGGGCTCGGCAACGTAGTCGAGATTGTAGTTGTAAAACTTGAGGTCGTCGGCTGTAATGTCGAAAAATACCGTGCGACTTTCTCCCGGTTTGAGCGAAATACGCTCAAAGTGTTTGAGTTCCTGAACGGGGCGCGATATGCTGCCAACAAGGTCGCGGGTGTAGAATTGCACGATTTCGTCTCCGGCCCTGTCGCCTGTGTTAGTTACCGTTACCGATGCGCGGATCTTGCCGTCCATATCCATTTCGGTGGCCGACAATTCGAAGTCGCTGTAAGCAAATGTAGTATAGCTCATTCCGAATCCGAAGGGGTAGAGCGGGGTATTGGGAGAGTCGACATAATTGCTGATATACTGTTGGAATCCGGTCCATGGCTGGTGGGGCGGACGGCCTGTAGAGAGGTGGTTGTAGTAGAGCGGTATCTGGCCTACATTGCGCGGCATCGACACCGGCAGCTTGCCCGAGGGATTGACATCTCCGAAAACGACGTCGGATATTGCATCGCCGGCTTCAGAACCTCCGAACCATACATTGAGAATCGCCGGTATACGTTCTGATTCCCATGTCATTACCGTGGGGCGGCCTGAGAAGTTGAGCATAACTACGGGCTTGCCGGTTGCTAATAAGGCTTCAAGGAGACGTTTCTGGGTATCGGGTAGTTCGAGGTCGGTACGGCTTGCCGATTCGCCGCTCGATTCCGACATCTCGCCTACGGCAGCAATGATTACATCGGCACGCGCTGCTACTTTCAGAGCTTCGTCGAGGAGCTCTTTTTCGCTGCGATTATCGCGAATGTCGCGCCCGAAGGCAACACCCTTTTCGGTGCGGGCATCTGAGTACACGTTCGACCCTTTGGCGTAGAGCACTTCTGCTTTCTTGCCGACAGCCTCGCGCATACTTTGCAGAAGTGTCTTATACTTGCTATGGTCGGCAGCCACGCACCATGTACCAGTAAGGTTTTCGGCTGTATTGGCCAGCGGACCGATAAGTGCAATCTTGCCTTGACGCTTTAGTGGCAGTAGATTGCCGTCGTTTTTGAGAAGTACAAACGATTTGGCGGCGGTGGCCCTGGCCTCGTCGCGGTTGGCTTTGGTGTAGATATCGGTTTTTTCTCGCGATAGATTATTGTACTTGTAAGGATTTTCAAATAAGCCCAATTTATACTTAGCCTCAAGTATATATCGTACGGCTCTATCGATTTCAGATTCCTTTACGAGTCCGTCGGAAAGAGCCTTTTTGAGCAGTTTTGAGAATGCGTTTGCAGCCATATCCATGTCTGTGCCGGCATTGAGGGCCATGGCTGTGGCATGTTCGGTATCGCCTAGGCCGTGCTGCGTAATCTCGCGTATCGAGTTGTAGTCGGTTACGACAAAACCGCCGAAGCCCCACTTGTCGCGTAGCACATCGGTTACGAGCCACTTGTTGGCCGTTGCCGGTATGCCGTCAACGATATTGAAAGAGGTCATCACGCTCCCTGCTCCGGCGTCGACGGCTGCTTTGTAGGGAGCGAAATATTCGTTGAACATCCGCAAGCGGCTCATGTCTACGGTGTTGTAGTCTCGTCCGGCCTCGGATGCGCCATATAAAGCGAAATGCTTGACGCAAGCCATAATGTTGTCGGCACTTTTCAGATCACCCTGATAGCCTCGTACCATGGCTGCAGCTATCCGGCTGCCCAGATAAGGGTCTTCTCCTGCACCTTCGGCCATGCGTCCCCAGCGGGCGTCGCGACAGATATCCACCATGGGGCTGAAAGTCCAGTTGACTCCGGCTGCCGAAGCCTCCACAGCTCCGATGTGGGCAGAGCGCTCCACGGCTGCCATGTCCCATGTGGCTGCCATGCCGAGAGGTATTGGGAAAATGGTCTCATAGCCGTGAATCACATCCATGCCGATGATAAGAGGTATTCCGAGGCGGCTTTTTTCTACGGCAATATGCTGAAGGGCATCGATTTTTGCAGCGCCTTTGATGTTGAATGTGCCGCCTACGTGCCCCTCGGCAACCGCTGCACCTATGTTGCTCGACATTGGCGAGCCGGTGACTATATCGTCGGAAGGCGGCAGGTTCATCTGCCCGATTTTTTCATCGAGGGTCATTTGCGACATGAGGCTGTCGATAAACGCATCCATTTTGCTGTCGTCGGAAGCAAACATGCCGACAGCAGGAATCATGGCCATAAGCAAGGCCTGTAACCGTGTTTTCATTCTATAGAGAAGGTGGGTTATGTCGTTATTCTGAAAGGGCTGATAACTTGACAGAAGACCAGCCGTTTCATAAGATCAAAATTTGAGCCCAAATATACGAAAATATCAGACTTACAGCAAATTTTGATCTAAAACGACATTATTATTTATGTTGTTTCGCTCAGACGGATTGTCCGAACCACGACGAATCCCGGATGGCGATGTGGCGCAAAGTGTTAATTTAATATTAAACTAAAGACCTCAGTCTGTAATTCTTTTTTATGAAAAAAACTTAAAATATTAGTGTGATATGGGGTAAATGTTTATTTTTGCAACATAATAACTAAAGTTTTGCTAAAGGTAAAAAATACTTGTGTTTTAGACTCTTAATTATTAATTAATAACCAGGTTTATATGAAACATTCATTATCTCATTTCCTTAGTACGGGAGTACTGGCTATTTCGATGATGATGTCGACAACGGCGAGTGCCGATGTTTTGCTTAAGGAAGATTTCAACTATCCTGCCGGAGACCTCTATGGTCAGGGCGGTTGGTTGCAGAGCAACAACAAGTCGAACGCGATTCAGGTGACAACGACAAAACTCAGTCTTGATGGCTTTGCATCAGGCAACTCGGTGAAACTCACTCCCGAGTCGCCGCAGGACCAGGATGTGCAGAAACCCTTTGTGGCTCTTAACGACGACAATACTTACACCGGTATTACCGACGGCACTGTGTATGCAGCGATGCTGATCAACGTGCAAAATGTAACCCACCAAATGTATTTTACGGCATTCGGCACTACAAACTCGTCGAATCTAATCAAGGACGGCGTATCGTTTACCGGCCCTTACGGTGGCACATTCGTAATACCGTCGGATAACGAAGGCAAATATCGTCTGGGTATTGCTAAAAACACAAGCAAACCCACAGCCGAAAGCACCAAAGAACTCGACTATAACACTACATATCTGCTTGTACTCAAGTACACAGCTATACCCGAAGCAACCAATGACACATTCGAAGCATGGGTAAACCCCGTAGCCGGTGGCAGCGAGCCTGCAGCCGAACTTGCTGCTACAACTAATCAGGGAGATCCTTCACGCGGTGTCGCTTCAATTGCGATCTGCCAGACAACTGGCTCGGTAAAGCAATGTCCTGAAATGCTCGTAGGCCCTATCCGCGTAGCTACCACATGGGCAGAACTTTGGGGCGAAGGCGGCGCTGTTGACCCCGATCCGTCAGACAAAGCCGAAATCACTGTCAGCAAGCCCAAGTTGCCCGATGGCTTCATGCTATATCAGTATCAGAAATATACTGTAAAGGTGAATGTGAAGGCTACCGGCCTTACCGAAGATATCACAGTGTCGGGCTTCACCAATGCCAAGCCTGCGGTTACAACAATCGCTGCTGCCGACGCATGCAGCCCGGCAGGTTACGATCTCGAACTTACACTTGACGCATCAGCCGGAAGCGTGATTGCCGAGACCCTGTCATTTACATCGGGTGAAACAAAATCGTCGCTTGCCGTAAATGCCGATGTACTGCCCGCAAGCACTCTTATGAGCTTCCGCTTTGTGCCCACGATGACCGAATGGACCACATATTATTTCTCGGGCAATGCAACCGTTACACATGTTGATGCTGCTTCGGGCAAGATTTATCTGCAAGATGTTGTAGGCGGTATGGCTCTTGGTTACAAAGAAATGACCGGTCTTACTGAATCTCCATTCAAGGTTGGTGACAAGGTGACAGGTCTCTATATTCTTGCTACCGAACCCAGCTTCGGTGTTCCCGGATGCGAACTGCTTGCACACTATACAGCCGACGGTATCGGCTTCGGCACAGTAGCAGACAGCGGCCAGACCAAAGAGCCCATTGAACTTAGCGCAGCCGAGCTCAATGAGAATCTCGAGACATACCTCAACCGCCTCGTCAAGATTAGCGATGTCAGCTTCAGCGCCGCCGGTGATAAATTCAGCACCACAGGTACAGCCGTGACATCGGGTGGATCGACAGTGAAAGTACGAGCATTTGCCGGAACAAATATCTCAGGTACTGAGATTCCTGCACAGGCTGCTGCCGTTGTAGGCATCTCTACATCGCCCACAACTGCGATGATTACAATGCGCTCGCTTGCCGACCTTATTGCTGCACCCGCCGGTGAGGAAACTCTCGAAGTTCGCGAGGAACTACTTGTTTCAGCTACCGAGTATTACCCAATAAATGTGGCTACTCCGTTTGCGAAATTCACAGTGAAGGCACAGAACCTGTCGCGCCCGGCAGCTATTTATGTTACCGGTGCTAACCGCGACCAGTTTACTGCCGACCTCGAAGAAATACCTGCCGGAACAGGTGAATATGTGATCACTGTCACATTCAAGCCCACTAAGATTGGCCGTCTGCAGGGTAACTTGATGATTGACACTTCGAATACCGAACTCACCTATAACAAGGCGTTTGCCGGTCTTGCCTATGACCCTGACAATCTGCCTGAGTTCAGCGTAGACGCAAGCGCGGTAAAAGACTTTGCCGCCAAAGCCGGCGAACGTCATGAGCAGATTATCACTGTAAATTCCAAGGGCCTGCTTGATTATGGCAAGGTGCGAGTACTCGGCCAGGGCAACGGCGCGTTCCTGATTGGTTCGACAATGTTCCTCAAGGACGGTCAGACACAGCTCAAGGTGACATTTGCCCCCAAGACCGAAGGCACCTACACCGAGACTATCGAGTTTAGCGCCGACAAGGCCGAGACCCTTACTGTGGTTGTTAAAGGTAGCACAAGCGGTGGCGCTGATGTAGGCGATACCGAGGGTGACGAACTGATTTTCGACACCTCAAAACCTCTCACATACTATGCGACCGATTTCAGCGGCAGCGGAGTATCTAACAAGCCTCTATCGGTAGATGGCTGGAAGAATGTTGCTCTCGCCGGCAAACGTGCATGGTGGAGCTATACCGAATCTGACGGAAACGTATGCGCTAAGGTTACATCTTATATTTGGGGCGGTGCTACCGAAAACGAACCTATGGCAGAGATGCTGCTGCTTTCTCCCGCACTCGACTATAAGAACTGCACAAGCCGCCTGCTCTCGTTCCGTATCAAGGGCGAAATGCTCAGCGACGGTCAGCTCGGCACATTGTCGGTACTTTATATAGACCCCACCCTTCCCGAGACCGAACGCTATCAGGTTATCCTCGGCGGTAGCGATATCCCTGTAGGCGGAGAAGCTTCAGGCGAATGGGCCGAGTATGTCATCGACCTCGAAGGCCTCAATCTTGCCGATACATTCTTTATCGGTTTCCACTACATCAGCTATGCAGGTGCAACATCGCCCGAGTCGTACTATGTAGATGATTTCTGCTACGGCAGCACTACTCAGCCTTTTATCCGTATCAATAAATATCAGGTAGTAGGCGAAGCCAAGGTTGGCGACAGCACCGACCTCGAGGCAGTAACCGTTACCGGTCTCAACCTTACCGAGCCTATCTCAGTAGCTCTTGAAGGTAAGTACAAAGACTTCTTCAGCGGACCTGCAGAGCTTCCTGCAAGCGGTGGTGAACTGGTGTTTAAATACACACCTGCCGAGGAAGGCGAGCATGCAGTATATGTTCTTCTCAGCAGCGCCGGTGCTCCTACCAGTCAGTTTATTATCGGTGGCAAGGCCGACGGTGTTTCGGGTATCTCACTTCCCGGTGTTGAAAATGCATCAACAGTTTCGGCCTACGACCTCAATGGTCGCGAAGTACTCGGCGAAACCGACGCAGTAGAAGCTGCTGCTGCTCTGCGTACGCTTGCAAAGGGTATGTATATCCTTCGCGTTACCACTGCTGACGGCTCTGTCAAGTCGGTGAAGTATCTTCGTCCGTGATTACTTTAGTTGAGAGTTATAGTTTAGAGTTTAGATAATAGTTTTTCTAAGGCCTAAGCTATCCCATAAAATAGGGGTGTGTCAAAATTGTCTCTTTCGAGAGAATTTGACACACCCTTTTTCTATTCCATGCTATGTAGTATTCTATGGCAAATAATGGCGACGAGTGGAGCGAGTTGTAAATCGACGGTAGGGCGGATTATGCCGGCTGTCTTGCGCGATTCCGATACCCATACCTATTTTGCTCTTGGCAAAAAAAAGACTGCGCCATCTATGAGTGACGGCGCAGCCTGGAAATAAATTTATGACTAATCAGCGGTTGTCGCCACTGCCTCGCAGGGTGTCGCGCGATTGCCGCGAACTCAGTTTTTCGAGGTTCATGCGAGCGATATCTTCAAGCGAGATACCTAACTCCCGCGCGAGGGACGCTAAATACCACAGCACATCGCCTGCTTCGCGGGCGATGTCGTTTTTTACAGCGTCGTCGAATACGCCGCCACGGTCGCGTAGCACCTTTTTAACTTTGTCGGCAACTTCGCCGCTCTCACCGGCGAGGCCGAGAACCGGGTATACAATTCCGCTTTCGCGAGGATATATCGCAGTTTTGAGGGCCGAAGCCTGGTATTCGTCGAGTGTCATTTCAGTTTCTCCTTCAAGTATTTGCCGGTGAGAGAATCGGTGCATGCCGCAATATCTTCGGGTGTGCCCGTAGCAACAACATTTCCGCCGTCCTCGCCGCCTTCGGGCCCCATGTCGATTATGTGGTCGGCACATTTGATAACGTCAAGGTTGTGCTCTACGATAATCAATGTGTGGCCGAGTGATATAAGCCTGTCGAATGACTTCAATAGCACGGCTATGTCGTGGGGATGAAGACCGGTCGTTGGTTCGTCGAATATGAATATGCTCGGCCTCGAACCACCTTGGGCAAGATAATAAGCGAGCTTCACACGCTGGTTTTCGCCTCCTGAAAGAGTTGAAGACGACTGCCCGAGTTTGATATATCCGAGACCTACCTGCTGCAGAGGCAACAGCCTCTCAACGATTCGATGCTCGGTCGGGCCGCTGCCCGCACCGAAGAAATCGATAGCCTCGTCGACTGTAAGGTCGAGGATGTCGTTGATATTCTTGCCGTTGTATTGAACAGAAAGCACATCGCGTTTGAAGCGCTTGCCGTGGCATTCCTCGCACTCTATAGTTACGTCGGCAAGGAATTGCATTTCAATCGTTATACGTCCTTCGCCCTTGCAGGCTTCGCAACGGCCTCCTTCGGTATTAAACGAAAACGACGACGGTGTAAGGTCGAGCTGGCGGGCAGCCTGCTGCGATGCCATTAGTGCTCGAATTTCGTCGTATGCTTTCAGGTAGGTGGCGGCATTCGAGCGAGTGGATTTACCTATAGGGTTTTGGTCTACGAATACGATATCATTTACGCGCGAAACATCGCCGCTGAGTTGGCGGAAAGTTCCTGGTGCATCGCCCTCGTTGTAGAGCTTTCGTACCATGGCGCGATAGAAAACGTCTCTTACGAGCGTTGATTTTCCCGAGCCGCTGACACCTGTCACTACCGTCATTACCCCGAGGGGGAAGTCAACGTTGACGTGTTTAAGATTGTGCTCTGTAGCGCCCTCAATACGGATATAGTCGCGCCATTTGCGCCTGTGAGTCGGTAGTGGTATAGGGTCGAGTCCTTTGAGGAACCTCACAGTATGGCTCGATGAATCGGCAGGGAGTGTCGCCGGGTCGCCTTCGAATACTATACGGCCTCCGAGACGTCCGGCATCAGGGCCGACATCAATAATTCGGTCGGCTGCACGCATTATTTCTTCGTCATGCTCAACAACGACAACCGTATTGCCAAGTTTCTGTAGTTTGCGCAACACGCCTATCAGTCGGTCGGTATCGCGAGGATGAAGACCTATCGACGGTTCGTCGAGAATATATATCGAGCCTACAAGGCTGCTGCCGAGCGATGTGGCAAGATTTATTCGCTGGCTCTCGCCGCCCGAAAGGCTGTTGCTTAGTCGGTCGAGGGTAAGGTAGCTGAGGCCAACCTCTTTGAGGAAGGTCAATCGCTTGGTGATTTCTACAAGCAGTCGCGAGGCAACCTTGGCATCGTTTTGATCGAGTTCGAGATGCTCGAACCAGTCGAGAAGCTTGTCGATAGGCATTGTGACGAGCTTGTCGATCGATAGTCCGCCAACCTTTATATACAGAGCTTCCTTACGAAGTCGCGAGCCATGACAAGACTTGCAAATGGTCTTGCCCCGGAATCGGGCAATGGTCATGCGGTGTTCTATCGCCTGACGGTTGGCTTTTGCGTTGTCAAAATAAGCGTTGATGCCTTTGAGTTTGTCGCCGTCACCTTCCCAAAGCAGGTGTCGCTGTTGGTCGCTTAGGTCGCAATATGGGGTGTGGATTGGGAAACCGTATTCCGATGCCTGGGCTATAAAAGCCTGCTGCCAGGCCCTTGTGTTAGGCCCTCGCCAAGCCGCCACGCAGTCGTCGTAGAGCGATAGGTATGGATTGGGTATAACAAGTTGCTCGGCGATGTCGAGCGTGCTGCCAAACCCCTCGCATACAGGGCAAGCCCCGACGGGGTTGTTGAAGTTGAACATCTGTTCGCTCGGCTCGGCAAAAGTGATGCCGTCGGCTTCGAAACGCTTCGAAAACGGCAGCCTTTCTACACCATTGTCGCCCCATATCATCAGAACGAGTTCGTCGTGGCCTTCGAAAAAGGCAGTTTCAGCCGATTCGGCAAACCTTGATATTTCATCAGGTTCTTCCGACCACGCCATTCGGTCGATAAGAAGTAGCGGAAGTGCGTCGGATTTATATTCCTCTATCTCGACAAACTCGCCGTCGGCATCGACTACGCGGGTATAGCCTTCTTTTGCGTAGATTTCGAGCTGTTGCAGCAGATCGCGACCTTCAGGTATTGTGAACGGTGCAGCTATGGCCATGCGAGTGCCTGCCGGGTAGCGCGAAGCTGCAGCGATGACATCTTCTACCGTGTGCTTTTTTACAATCTCGCCGGTGACAGGAGAATATGTGCGGCCAATGCGGCCATATAGCATACGTATATAGTCATAAATCTCAGTCGAAGTTCCCACTGTAGAGCGCGGGTTGCGGGTATTTACCTTCTGCTCAATGGCTATCGCCGGGGGGAGCCCGCGGATAAAGTCGCATTCGGGTTTGCGCAACTTACCCATAAACTGCCTTGCGTAGGCCGAAAGGCTCTCTACATAGCGTCGTCGGCCTTCGGCATATAGCGTATCGAAGGCAAGCGACGATTTTCCCGAGCCTGAGAGGCCCGTGATGACTACAAATTTATTGCGGGGTATCTCTACGTCGATGTTTTTGAGATTATTGACGCGAGCACCCTTTACAACTATATTTGATATAGACATTAAATAGTTTGTTAAAGTGCTATTGGGTTGGCTACAGGCTGGTCGGTTATTGCGTGTGAAATAACTTCGGCCACAGTGTCGACATAGTGGAATGTCATACCGTCGATAAATGCGGCCGGCATATCGTCGATATCGCGTTTGTTCTGAACCGACATTATAATTGTGTCGATACCGGCACGTTTGGCTGCCAGAATCTTCTCCCTGATACCTCCGACAGGCAAAACTTTGCCACGGAGTGTAATCTCACCTGTCATAGCCACGCGCTCTGCCACGCGTCGCTGGGTGAATGTGGATACTATCGATGTGGCGATGGTGATACCTGCCGAGGGGCCATCTTTGGGTATGGCTCCTTCGGGGAAGTGTATGTGGAGGTTGTATTTGTCGAATAATGTAGGGTCGATGCCTAATTCAACCGCGTGAGATTTTACCCACTGGTATGCAATCGTTGCCGATTCTTTCATTACGTCGCCGAGTTTACCGGTAAGGGTGAGAGACGGGGTCTTGGAGTGCGACAAAGAAGATTCGGCCATGAGGATTTCTCCGCCGACTTCGGTCCAGGCGAGTCCGGTGACAACTCCGGCAAACTCATTGCCTTCGTAGCGGTCGGGGATGTGGGGCGCAAGGCCGAGGATATCGTAAAGATTCTCAGGCTCAACCGGGCAAGGGAACTCCTTGCCTGTCATCTGGGCGAGTACGGCCTTTCTACCCACTTTGGCAAGTTTTTTGTCGAGGGCTCGAACACCGCTTTCAGATGTGTAATTGCGGATTATATCCATAAGGGCAGCATCAGAGATATTGAGCTGCGACGGCTTGAGTTTTAACTCTGTGAGTATGCGAGGCAAGAGGTGTCGGCGGGCAATTTCCACTTTTTCTTCTACAAGGTAGCCGGGAATCTCGATGATTTCCATGCGGTCGAGCAATGGACGGGCAATGGTCGACAGGGTATTGGCTGTGGCGATAAACAGTACCTTCGACAGGTCGTAATCCACGTCGATATAATTATCGTGGAAATGGCAGTTCTGTTCGGGGTCAAGCACTTCGAGGAGCGCAGCTGCCGGGTCGCCCTTGTAGTCGTTGCCGATTTTATCGAGTTCGTCGAGCACGAGCACAGGGTTAACTACGCCGGCACGTTTCATCGCGTCGATGATACGGCCGGGCATGGCTCCGATATATGTACGTCGGTGACCACGAATCTCGGCCTCGTCGTGCAGGCCGCCGAAGGATACACGCTCATATTTGCGGCCCAGAGCTCGGGCAACAGATTTGCCTATCGAGGTTTTGCCTACGCCTGGAGCGCCGACAAGGCATATTATCGGGGCTTTGCCTTTGGGATTGTGCATGATTACGGCCAGTTGCTCGAGAATGCGTTCTTTCACTTTCTCGAGGCCGAAATGGTCGCTCTCGAGTATTTCCTCTGCCTTGGCGATGTCGGTGTTGAGTGCCGAAGCTTTGTGCCAAGGAAGATTCACCAGAGTGTCCAGGTATGAATAAAGCACGGAGTAGTCGGGCGACGATGGATTGTAACGGCGCAGTTTGTCGATTTCCTTGCGGAACAAAGTGAGGACTTCCTTGGGCATACCTGCTTTCTCTCCGGCTTCGAGCAAATCGTCGATTTCGTCGCCGCTGTCGCCATAGAGAGTTTCTCGAATTGTCTCCATTTGCTGCTGCAAGAAGGCATTTCGCTGGTTTTCGTCCATTGTTTTCTTTGTCTTGTTCATGATCTGGCGCGTTAATTTCTGGCGCTCGTTCATAACAACAAGCTCGGCAAGAAGCCCTTTGGCACGGTCTTTGAGTTTGCTTTTCGACAAAAGTTCAACCTTGTCTTTCTGATCGAATGGGAAGTTTGTGCAGCAATAGTTGACAAATTCAATAGGATTTTCGATCTGTTTAAGCAAAGGCATCAACGGAGCCGGGATGAAGTCACTAAGGTCTTCTTTGACCAGACGGTGAGTTTCGTCGAGAACGGCATTATATTCGTTGTCGTCGTTTTCGGGTGCAATCTCGGGAATTTCCTTTACGCGAGCCGAAAGCCAAACATCGCCGGTTTTGGCGGTGCCGATAATACGGAATTTACCTCTTGAGCGCACGATTGCCATCGACGGAGCTTGCTCGTTTTCGATCACGCTCAGCACATCGGCGATTACACCATATTTATATAGTCCGGTTGTAACTGCAGGGTTGTCTTCGTCCGGGTTGATCTGGCAAACAACACCAATAGCGGTTTTGGTCCGGTTTGCAAACTTGGCAAGAACTCGAGCCGATTCCCTACCCAGTTCGAAAGTTACAGTCATTCCGGGAAAAAGAACGAGATTGCGAGTCGGCAGAAGTGGCAGACTGTCGAGATCGGGTTCTTTATCGAAGGAATTGAGGTCAATTTCTATTTTCTGAATGCCGAAAGCGGCACCGCTTATTTCGCTGTTTTTATCTTTATTGTCGTCCATAACAATCCAAAGGGCAAAATTGAGGCCAAAATTACAAAAAAGATATTATATAAGGGGTAGGTAAATCTTAAAGTCTGTTAAACAAGAAACATCATAGCAAAAAATACGTTTTTATGCTCAATAACATAAAAAATAACGACATAATATAGAAAAATAATTCCTAAATTGCAGGCCGTAAAACCATAGGGTCGTGTATCCTATAGTTTTCATATCCCGAACAATCTAAAACCCGATAGCATGAAAACCTACCAAACAAAAGAAATCAAAAACATAGCCTTGCTTGGCAGCAAAGGCTCGGGCAAAACCACACTTGCAGAAGCGATGCTCTACGAGTGTGGTGTTATAAAACGTCGTGGCAGCGTAACTGCCAATAATACTGTTTGCGATTATTTCCCGGTTGAGAAAGAATACGGTTACTCAGTTTTTTCTACGGTATTCTATGCCGAGTTCCTTGGCAAGAAGCTCAATGTCATCGACTGCCCCGGTGCGGATGATTTCGTAGGCAGTGCTATCACAGCGCTTAATGTGACTGATACCGGCGTGATTGTGGTTAACGCACAGTATGGCGTAGAGGTAGGTACTCAGAATATATTCCGCACTACCACCTCGCTCAACAAGCCTGTTATTTTCGCCATGAACCAGCTCGACGGCGAAAAAGCAGACTATGAGAACGTGCTCGAGCAGATGCGCGAGATTTTTGGTCCTAAGGTTGTGCCTGTGCAGTATCCCCTCGTCAGCGGCCCCGGCTTCAACTCGATGATCGACGTTCTGCTGATGAAGAAATATTCGTGGGGTCCCGAAGGCGGTACTCCTACAATTGAAGATATTCCCGCCGAGGAGCATGACCGTGCTATGGAGTATCACCGTGCGCTGGTAGAGGCTGCTGCTGAAAACGACGAAACCCTTATGGAAAAATTCTTCGAGGAAGAACACCTTACCGAGGACGAACTCCGCATGGGTATCCGCAAGGGTCTGATCGACCACTCAATATATCCCGTATTCTGCGTAAGTGCAGAAAAAGACATGGGCGTGCGCCGTATGATGGAATTCCTTGGCAATGTCGTTCCGTTCGTAGAAGACATGCCCGCACCCGTCGACACAGCCGGTGATGAGGTTAAACCCGATTCCGACGGCCCACTTAGCATCTATGTATTCAAAACTACTGTAGAGCCTCATATCGGTGAGGTCAGCTACTTTAAGGTGATGTCGGGCACACTCAAAGCCGGTGCCGACCTCGACAATATCACTCGTGGTGGCAAGGAGCGCTTTGCCCAGCTGTTCTGCGTCTGCGGTCAGCTCCGTACTCCTGTCGACGAACTCAAGGCCGGTGATATCGGTGCATCTGTCAAGCTCAAAGACGTGCGCACAGGCAATACTCTAGACGAAAAAGGCTGCGAAATCGCATTCGACTTCATCAAATATCCCGCTCCCAAGTATCAGCGTGCTATCCGCCCGGTAACAGAGAGCGATGCCGAGAAACTGAGTCAGATTCTCACTCGTATGCACGAAGAAGACCCCACATGGGTTGTAGAGCAGTCTAAAGAACTCAAACAGACCATTCTCAAGGGTCAGGGCGAATTCCACCTCCGCACCCTCAAATGGCGTGTTGAAAACAACGACAAACTGCCTATCATATTCGAAGAGCCCAAGATTCCCTATCGCGAGACAATCACAAAGGCTTCGCGTGCCGATTACCGCCACAAGAAACAATCGGGTGGCGCAGGCCAGTTCGGCGAAGTTCACCTGATTGTAGAACCGTATACCGATGGCATGCCCGCACCGGATACCTTCCGCTTCGGCAATCAGGAGTTCAAGATGAATGTCCGCGATACACAGGAGATACCTCTCGCATGGGGTGGCAAGCTCGTTGTATGCAACTGT
The DNA here is from genome assembly GCA_001689415.1 of Bacteroidales bacterium M2. Classification (GTDB taxonomy): domain Bacteria; phylum Bacteroidota; class Bacteroidia; order Bacteroidales; family Muribaculaceae; genus CAG-873. The sequence continues at coordinate 19,559 of LUJM01000003.1, forward strand.
ATCGTCGGCGGCGCTATCGATGCCCGCTTCATCCCTGCTATCGTAAAAGGCCTCATGGACCGCATGGAGCAAGGCCCGCTGACAGGTTCTTATGCCCGCGACGTACGTGTATGTATCTACGACGGCAAGATGCACCCTGTAGACTCAAATGAAATTTCGTTCCGTCTTGCAGGCCGTAACGCATTCAGCCAGGCATTCCGCGAAGCTAATCCCAAGGTGCTCGAGCCCGTTTATGATGTCGAGGTATTCGTACCTGCCGACGTTATGGGCGATGTGATGAGTGATCTTCAGGGCCGTCGCGCTGTCATCATGGGTATGGCAAGCGAGAACGGTTTCGAAAAGATTTCGGCCCGCGTGCCTCTGAAAGAGATGTCGAGCTACTCGACCTCGCTCAGCTCTATCACAGGCGGACGCTCGTCGTTTACGATGAAGTTTGCAAGCTACGAACTCGTTCCCGGCGATGTTCAGGAAAAACTTCTCAAAGAATACGCTGAAAAGAATACCGAAGAATAAACCATATTATCACATGCAAAAGAATCCTGCAAGCCAAAAGTTTGCAGGATTTTTTAGTAGTGAGGCCTGTCGGTATTAATCAGGTATCAATTGGTGTAAAAGAAACATGCATATTTTTGTTTGGCAAGTTGCAAGTTGTAACTTAAATTACATGAATATGCAAAATTTTGATTAACTTTGCAGAGTGTCGCAGGTTGCGGCATATCTATCGAAAAATGAGTATGAAACGCTTTTTATTAATGTTAGGCATCGGTGTAGTTCTTATGAGCCTTGCCGGTGCATGTTCGTCGGGCTCAAAAGAGCCGTCGGCTCTTATAGCTCAGAGTGAGCGTATTGATCAGGACCTTACCACCTTGGCAGAAGAAAGCCCCATGTTTCTTGGCAGTGCTGACGCATCGTATGCCGACGATACACTGAGTGTAGGTCTCGAATTCTGTGATTCGTTGATACATGTAGATCAGCTTTCCGACGTGCTTATCCGCTATGTGGTAGGTCAGTACATGAAAGCTCATACCGGTGAGAACCTTGATGAAACTCTCAATACCCTTGGCAAAGAGGAAGGCGTGCTGTCGCTGACCCTCAAGGACGTATACGGCCAGACAAAGGTAGTAGACCTGCCTTCGGCAACCCTCAAGAAACTCGTCACAACCAAGCAGATGGAACTCGGCTATCAGGATGCGAGGGTGAATGTACTCGACATTCTTGATTCACGTTGCAATGCCTACAAGGAGGCTGTCAACGCAGTGTCGTGCGAATTCAAATACCATGCCGGTTTCGCTCAGTATACATTGATATTCAAAAACACCAACGCATACGGCAATCAGACCCAAGGCTCGCTTGCAGGTCGTTATCTGGCTGTGCTCAAACCTGTATACGAAGATTTCGGTGCATGCCGTCCGATGATCGAAGAGTTGCTTTCTTCCTTGCAGATCGAAGGTTATCGCTTTGTTTACAATGATGTGGAGGGCGCGAAGGAACTGCATACCACATTGCCTTGGCGAATGATTAACTAATGCTTAGTTGAGAGTTTACCGGTAGTAATTAAGAATTAAGAATTTAGAATTCATAATTAATAGTCCGGCGCTCAGCTGTAAATAGTAAATATTGCGTAGCTTAAATATGTAATAATCACCACAATACAATGACTCTTGTAGACCGTTTCCTGGAATACGTCAAATTTGATACCCAGAGCGACGAACTCACCAATATGACGCCGTCGACCCCTGGTCAGATGATATTTGCCGAGCATCTGAAAAAAGAACTCGAAGGTCTTGGACTCAAAGATATCAGCCTCGACAACAATGGCTATCTTATGGCCACATTGCCTTCGAACCTGCCTGTAGGCGTGAGCGTGCCGACAGTGGGCTTTATTGCTCATCTCGATACATCACCCGATATGTCGGGTCGCCACGTCAAACCGCGTATCGTAGAGGCCTATCCCGGTGGAGATATCGAATTGAACAAGGACGAGAATGTCGTTCTGTCTCCTTCGCAGTTTCCTGAACTCAACAACTATATCGGCCAGGACCTTATCGTTACAGACGGCACGACTCTCCTTGGCGCTGACGACAAGGCAGGCATCGCTGAGATTATTTCAGCGGTGGAATACTTGCAACAGCATCCCGAAATCAAGCACGGCGATGTTCGCATAGCTTTCAATCCCGATGAAGAAATAGGGCAGGGCGCTCACAAATTCGACGTAAAGCTTTTCGGCGCTGACTGGGCTTATACTATGGACGGTGGCGAAATAGGCGAGCTCGAATATGAGAACTTCAATGCCGCTGTTGCTCGCGTTACATTTGTTGGCCGCAACGTACACCCCGGTTATGCAAAGCATAAGATGATAAACTCTATGCGCATTGCCAACCAGTTTGTAATCATGCTGCCTCGCTGGGAAACTCCCGAGCATACCGAAGATTACGAAGGTTTCTATCACCTTGTGTCGATGGAAGGTACTGTAGAAAAGACAGTGCTCACCTATATCATCCGTGACCACGACCGCGACCGTTTCGAGCGCCGTAAGAAAGAACTTGAGCACCTGTCACGCAAAATCAATCACGAGTTCCCTGACTGCTGCTCGATTGAAATCAAGGATCAGTACTACAATATGCGCGAGAAGATAGAGCCGGTAAAATATATCGTCGACATGGCCGAGGAGGCTATGCGCCTTGCCGGTGTCACTCCCAAGGTACAGCCAATCCGTGGTGGTACAGACGGTGCGCAGCTCTCTTTCAAGGGCCTGCCTTGCCCCAATATATTTGCCGGAGGCCTCAATTTCCATGGCCGTTACGAGTTCGTACCCATTCCTTCGATGGAAAAAGCTCAGCAGGTTATTGTTGAGATTGTTAAACTCGTAGGCAAGAAGTAAGCCCCTTTTCGAAGTATTCCATAAGCTATGGCACGACCATTGCTCGTAGTTATAACAGGTCCGACGGCATCAGGAAAAACAGCCCTTGCCGTCGGACTGGCTTCGTATTTTAAAACCGACATCATCTCTGCCGACTCTCGCCAGCTCTACCGCGACCTGCCCATAGGCACGGCAGCTCCGACTGCCCGGGAGCAGTCCATTGCCCGGCATCACCTTGTGGGTGTGCTCGACCTCGACGAATACTATAGCGCAGCACGGTTCGAAGAAGATGCTTTGGCAATATTAAAGGATATTTGGGCCCGCAATCGTGTAGCGGTAGTGTGCGGCGGCTCAATGATGTATGTCGATGCCCTCACTCGCGGTATCGACGATATGCCCACAGTATCACAGTCGACAAGGGCGTATGTGCTGTCGCTACTCGATAGTCACGGCCTTGAGGGCGTGTTGGCGCAACTACAGATAGTCGATCCCGATTATTATGCCCTGGTCGACAAGGCTAATACCCGCAGGGTGGTCCATGCCCTCGAAGTGAGTCTTCAGGCGGGTGTGCCGTATTCTACTTTGCGTACCGGCAAAGCAAAAGAGCGCGATTTCGATGTAATCAAGATTGCTATCGACAGGCCGCGTGAGGAATTATTCGACAGAATCAATCGCCGTGTCGATGCCATGATCGAGGCCGGATTGGCCGATGAAGCGCGAGCGGCATTTGCTTGTGGCGATTATAATTCACTTAATACTGTAGGATATAAGGAGATGCGCTGGTATCTCGACGGCGAGGCCGACCTCGATTTTGTGAGGGCGAGAATTGCCAAGAATACACGCGTATATGCAAAAAAACAACTTACCTGGCTCAAGCGTGACAGCGATGTTGTGTGGCTTGAGGCCGAAGATGCCCTTGACCGTGCGATACAAATGGTCAGAAACGCTGTCGCGGAAGAATGATTCGCTCGCCCAGGATTTTACCTAACTGTTTCTGATACTCTTTCCAGCCTGCAAGCTGTTCCATTATTTCAGCAGCGGCTGCATCATCGTCGGGTGCAAGGGTTATCAATCGAGCTGTAAGGTCTTTGATCATGCCGCTAACAATGGCGCTTCGCAGCTCGTTGACAGCGCGTGGTACAAGGGTCTGCAATTGGTCCTGCTCGCTTTCTATATGTGTGCCTTTTGAGTATATGCGCGAAAGGGTATAGCGCTCTACAAGTAGCTCCGAGGCTATGGTGCGAACGGTGTTGTCGGCCGAATTTATCAGCTTTGTCTGACCGTAGAGCATGTCGAAATCATCGATTGCCTGTTTGCTATAAAGCTCGATTTCCTGTTGTGCGATTTTTTCGAACTTCTCAATCTCCATGAGGGTAGAGCCTTGGCGACGTATCGCCTCGCGCTTTTCTTCGAGGCGTCGGGCACACTCGTTCTCTATTTCCTGTAGCTTGGCCTTGCGGTCGGCGGGCCACTGTTGGTCGTGAATCTGCTTGAACGCTTCCATTACGGCTGCATACGGCGGATGCGAGAATGTGATATTGTCGGCTGCAAGCTCGCTGATAATCACATCTGATACCGTGGCGGGAACAATGTCGCCGTCGGGTGTCGACATGTCGAAAATATATAGGAGACCGTAGCGAACGATGTAGCGCACAAGCATTTCCTCATATGGTCTCAAAAGGTTGGTATCGAGGTTGATAAGGGGTGCGTCGGTGCCTTTGTCGTCCTGAGCGGGGCTGTCAGGCTGTTGTTCGGCTGTTTCGGTCTGACCGTTAGATTCGATGCTCTTTCGTGCCTGTTCGCGGCGTGCGGCCTTGTCGGCCTCTTCGTAGCGGCGAGTGATAAAGATGTTGAGCTGGTTGATAAGCACATCTTCTGGAACATCGAGCATACGCGAACACTGCGAAATATATTCCTGGCGCTTCACCGGTTCGTCGACATAGGCCACACTTTGTAGTATCTCGTTGATAACCTTCGCTTTTGCCGTAGGGTCGCCGGCCGGAACCCCGGCCATGAGCTTCTCGGTCATGAAAGAGATAATGTCGACCTCGTTTTCGGCAAGGTATTTTTCGACCTCGCTCGACGAGTGTTTTTGGGCGAATGAGTCGGGGTCGTCGCCCGGAGGAAGGGCGAGCACCTTGACATTCATTTTTTCACCCAAGAGCAGGTTGATACCTCGCAGCGAGGCATGTATACCGGCCGCATCGGCATCGTAGATAAGGGTGATGTTCTCGGTAAATCGATGTATAACGCGTATCTGCTCAACTGTCAGCGATGTTCCTGACGAAGCCACAACGTTCTCTACACCGGCCTGGTGCATCGAAATGACATCGAAGTAGCCCTCGACCATTATACATTTGTCGCGTCGACCTATTGCCGCGCGTGACTGATATAGGCCGTAGAGTTCTACTTTCTTGTGGTATATGTCTGACTCGGGGGAGTTTACGTACTTCGCGATGTTTTTGTCCGAGCGCATAGTACGTCCGCCGAAGCCTACAACGCGTCCCGACAGGGTGTGGATAGGGAAGATTACACGTCCGCGGTAGCGGTCGTATAGGCTTCCGTCGCGGTCGCTCTTGACCTCGAGGCCGGTTTCTATAAGGAATTCATCGCGGAATCCCGCCCCACGTGCAGCATCGAGCAGATCGGTGCCGCGGTCGAGGGCATATCCGAGGTGGAAACGCTCTACCATTGCATCCGACATGCCTCGGTGGCGGAAATAAGCCATGGCAATGTTCTGGCCGTCGGCGGTATTGTGGAGATTGCTCTCAAAGTGGGAGAGCGCAAATGCGTTTACTGCCAGCAGGGCCTCGCGTTTGCTTTGTTGTGCTCGCTCCTCGTCGCTGAGCTCGCGTTCCTTTATCTCGATATTGTATTTACGGGCAAGATAGCGCAATGCTTCCTGGTACGACATCTGCTCGTGCTCCATGATAAAGTTGACCGGCGAGCCGCCTTTGCCACAGCTGAAACACTTGCAGATATTACGAGCCTTATTGACCGAAAACGAAGGAGTGCGCTCGTTGTGGAACGGGCACAGACCTTTGTAATTGGCACCCGAACGGCGCAATTTGACGAAGTCGCTGACAACGTCGACTATATCAGCGGTATCGAGAATACGCTGAACTGTTTCCTGATCAATTCTTGCCATATCGGGTGCAAAGATACGAAAAAATGATTAGTCTGCGATATAGAGCAGGCCGCATCGTAATCAAAAAAACGATGCGGCCTGAAGATTTTCGTGACAGCTTTTATTCGGTTTCTCTTTCTATATGAGAACGAACACTATCAAGTACCTGCCCAAGCCAGTTTGAGCCTCGCCAAGTAGAAGAATCTAATGAATGTGCATCAGATTCGCTCAAGCCTATACCCCATATACAGTCATAGGGGCTTGCTTCCACGAATTGAAGTCCGGGATATGACAGTATAGCTTTACGAGCTTTTGCTACTTGAGAAAATTTTGAAAGACAGGCACGAAACATATAGTCTTTACAGACGCGTGTCCATTCGTCCTCAATAAATCTTTTTACCTGCCGTCCAAGAGCTTTTATCTCTTTAGGATCACGAGCTGCAAGGATTTTTTGAGATGTTTCTATATCGTTAAAATGGATAGCTTTGCGATACATGAATTCTTGCTCAGAACAGCAGAATGTAATTCCATCATGAGAGACATATTCAGTTTTGGCGAAGTTGCTGAATATTCCGCCCCAAAAAAGAACGTATTTATCTGTAACTTTCATTTTATAGTGGAATTATTAGTTACCCGGGGTGAATCTGTTGTCCCAGAGGTCTACGGTCTGTCGCAACAAAATCGTGTCGGGGGTTGATTCACAGCTTCCAAGGTATTTCCTGCAGTTGCTTATTATATATCTGCCAAGGGCAATACTGCCTTCTTCGAGTATTCGAGGCAGTTCTTCCAAGCGTTCAATCACATAGAGCAGGGTAGAGCGGTAGGTCTTTTCTTTTTCGTTGATTATCAAGTGGCTGAATTCATCTCTGATTAACTTTACACGCACTTCGAAGTCGTGTTTGAGTTTCGATTTGTAAATGCCTTTGAATTTAAACTTCATCTCCTCGATGCGGTGTAGGGCTTCGGTGCATTCTGTTTTGTTGCCGTCCTTGGCTGCACTGCGCAATTCGGTTTCGGCCTTGACGAATTTCTCAATGATAACATAATTATCGTAAGCGATTTTAAGCATCGTCAGGTCGGCATTGCCTTGTATTGAGCTAAATACTACCTTGCGTTGGTCTTCGGGTAAAAGTGTGATTGCAACAAAAGCATCTATCAACTTGCGCTTGTGCGTCAGCCTTTGGCTTGTCTTGTCATCGCAAAAACTCATGTGAGAGTATATTGCTTCGGCTTTCTTGACAAAATTTTCGGACTGATCGCTAAGTCCTTGCATTAAATAAATCTTGGCGCTGTCGAGCAACTGGTTGATTTTTGCGGATTTGGTGTCGGAAATTTCATGGCTGTGCAATAATTTCATCTTGTGGCGGTCACGGCTGTCGAGAACTTCGCTGTAAGATTCGGGAGTGCTGGTAACATGCCATGCGCAACACATAGGACAATAGTAGCTGCGTATCGGTGCCCGACCGGATTCTTCTAAAATTTCATCGGTGTTGTACTTCAAAAAACGGTTAGCCTTTCCTTCTGTAGGGAATTGCATCTTTGGCCTCTGGCATGCAGGGCAGAAAATTAGTTTTTTCGTTGTTGGTTTCATGTAATATATTTTTTAAATTCAATTTATATACGCATGTTTTTAGATTTATCTTCTTAGATTTTTGATGTTAAATAAAAAATTGCGAAATTAGCGCAAAATATCATATTGTGATAGCACATAATGGACGATTGAGTGTTTACTCTTTAGACCATGTTTTAATACTTAAGATTATGAATGTAGGAGATAAAATTCCCGCGGTTCTTGGCGTAGACCAGAACGGCAACGAAGTGAAAGCATCAGATTTTGCAGGGCACAAACTTGTACTCTACAGTTATCCCAAAGCCAATACAAGCGGTTGTACTGCCGAGGCATGCTCGCTCGAGGCGCACAAGGGCGAACTCGAGGCGGCGGGTTATAAAATAGTAGGTGTGAGCAAAGATAAGGTAGAAGCGCAGAAGAAGTTTGCCGATGCCCACGGGCTCTCTTTTCCTCTCATTGCCGATACCGACACTCACTTGCTGCAAGAACTTGGATGCTGGGGCGAAAAGGTGGCTTGCGGACGCAAGACCGTTGGCATTATCCGTACTACCTATCTCGTTGACGAGAACGGTGTCATTACCCATATCTTCGGCCCGAAAGACATCAAGACCAAGATTCATGCCGAGCAGATTCTCAACTATCTAAAGTCGTAGCATTTGAGCAATATATGGATTAGCGTAGCCGGTATATTCGGGGCCTCGGTTCTTGGCTCCGTCCTTGGTTTTGGAGTCAAAGCATTGCCTCATAAATGGAACGACGCCCTACTTGGATATGCGGCAGGTGTCATGCTGTCGGCATCAACACTCGGGCTTATAGTTCCTGGATTCGAGGACTCCGACCCGAGTATGTGGTGGCTTGTCGCTATCGCCGTCTTATGCGGTGCGGTATTTCTGAATCTTCTCGATTTTGTGACACCGCACCTGCATCATATCACCGGTCTTGATGCCGAAGAACATCATAACAACGCTTCGCTCAACAAGGTGATGCTGTTTGTCTTGGCTATAGCCCTGCATAAATTCCCCGAGGGCATGGCAGCAGGTGTGAGTATGAGCGATACCGGACAAGAAACCGTGGGGTGGACAGTGTCGGTGGCAATCGCATTGCAGAATATTCCCGAGGGTCTTGTCATCATCGCGCCATTGCTTGTTGCCGGAGTATCGCGTGCGCGTACATTTATAATAGCCTTGTCGATAGCGCTCCTCGAAGCGGCCGGCGTATGGGCAGGATATGCTGTCGGACAGGCTCTTACGCAAGTGCTTCCCTATCTGCTTGCCGCTGCCGGCGGCGCCATGCTGTATGTGACATCCGACGAAATGATACCCGAAACCCACGCGCACGGCTATCAGAAGCAGGCTACATACGCCCTTCTGCTCGGTTTCATTACACTCGTTATTATCGATTTATATTTGGCCTAATCGTAAAAAAATGCCAAAAAGAAGGCCGAAAATTGATTTATAAAAATTTAAGTGTTAATTTTGCAACTTGAAATGCCAAAAAGCGTTTTAACTATCAGAATAACCCATAAAGAACATCATAACTAATGGACGTAACACTCGAAAAAAATGGTGAGCTCGAAGGCGTCATTGTAGTCAAGCTCGTTGAAGATGATTACAAGGCACGCGTAAAGAACGAACTCAAAGAAATCGGTCAGAAGCGCCAGATTCCCGGATTCCGCCCCGGTCATATCGATATGGCTCAGCTGAAGAAACGTTTCGGTAAAGAAGTAAAAGCTCATGTACTCAATGACGTAGCTTCTGATGCCGTATTCAAATATATCGAAGACAACAAACTCGACCTTCTCAGTCAGCCCCTTCCTCTGGTTGAAGAGGAATTCGACCTCGACAGCACCGATTTCGTATTCAAATACGAAGTAGGTCTTGCTCCTGCGCTCGACATGAAGTTCGACCAGAGCGTTGAACTCGACTACTACAACATCGCAGTAAGCGAGGATATGATCACCGAGCAGGATAAAGCTCTCCGCAACCAGGCCGGCGAGCAGGTTCCCGCACAGGAATATGCTGAACGTGCCCTCGTGAAAGGTGCTATCAAGCAGCTCGACGCCGAAGGTAACGTGAAAGAAGGCGGTATCGAGGTTGAAGACGGTATCCTGGCTCCCTTCCACTTCTCATCGAAAGAGGAAGCTGCTAAATTCGAAGGTACCAAGGTTGGCGACGTTATCGTATTCGATCCCTTCGCTACTTGCGACGGCAACGAGGCAGAAATCGCTTCGATGCTCCACATCGACCGTGATAAAGTAGAAGAAGCCCGCGGCAACTTCCAGATCACAATCGCCGAGTTTATCGTACACAAACCTGCCGAACTCGGTCAGGAATTCTACGACAAAGTATTCGGTGCAGACAACGTACACAACGAAGAGGAATACCACGCCCGCTTGAGCGAAATGATTGCTCAGGCTCTCCAGCCCAACAGCCGTCAGCTCTTCGCCCGCATGGCCGAGGATTACCTCATGGAAACCTACGGCGCCAACATGCAGCTGCCTGTTGAGTTCCTCAAGAAATTCCTTGCCCGTACAAACAGCGAGCTCAAGCCCGAAGACGTAGCTGGCGAACTCGAGCGTGCAACCCCCGGTATCAAGTGGGAAATCATCGAGAACAAGGCTGCCGAGACTCTTGAAGTGAAGGTTACCGAAGAAGATGTAAAAGCATTTGCTCACTCGCTTGCTATTCAGCAGCTCCAGAGCTATGGTATGGCTCACATGGCCGACCAAATGGCTGACTACCTCGCTGAAAACATCCTCAAGGACAAAGAACAGCGTCAGCGCATCGTGCGCCAGGCCTTCAACGGCAAGCTTATCAACACTATCCACAATGTGATTAAGCTCAACGAGAAGACCGTAAGCATCGACGAATTCCGCGCACTTGTTGACACCCTCAACAACGCCAGCGGTGCAGCAGTCGCAGCCGAAGAGTAATCGTACTCATAAATAATATAGAGTCCTGCAGATTGGCAAAATTATGGCCGGTCTGCAGGTCTTTTTTTTGTTTTGGCACGGCAAAATAGTCGTCGGATACAGGTGATAGAACAATAAAAACACAATTAACGAAAAATTTCTGCAATAACTCTATGTTAATTCAGATAAAATGTATAATTTTGCCGAAAAGTAATATTTATCGAAGTAACTAATAAAATCATCATGATTAATCGTTTTATCCTCAATGAGGTGTCTTATTTTGGCCCGGGTGCCCGCAAGATGCTTCCCGAAGCAATTCTGCGCATGGAAAAGAAAAAAGCACTTGTAGTAACAGACCCCGGACTGATTAAATTCGGTGTTGCCAAAATGGTGACAGATGTACTCGACGAGGCTGGCATTGCTTATGAAATTTTCAGCGATGTAAAACCAAACCCCACAGTTACGAATGTTACTAACGGTATCGAGGCTTTCCGCAAGGCCGAAGCCGATGTGATTGTTGCAATCGGCGGTGGTTCGTCTATCGATACTGCAAAGGGTATCGGTATCGTAATCAGCAATCCTGATTTTGCCGACATCGTTTCGCTCGAGGGTTGCGCACCTACAAAGCACAAGAGTGTGCCTATTATCGCACTCCCGACAACAGCCGGTACTGCTGCCGAGACCACTATCAACTATGTGATCATCGACGAGGAGAAACAGAAGAAAATGGTATGCGTTGACCCCAACGATATCCCTGCTGTAGCCATTATCGATGCCGAACTGATGTACAGCCTTCCCAAGAGCCTTACAGCTGCTACCGGTATGGACGCCCTTACCCACGCTATCGAAGGCTATATCACCAAGGCCGCATGGGAAATGTCGGATATGTTCGAGATCGAAGCTGTCAGGATGATTGCCCGCTACCTTCCCGTAGCAGTAGAGGAGCCCTCTAATGCCGATGCTCGCAACGGTATGGCAGTAGCTCAGTATATTGCCGGTATGGCATTCAGCAACGTAGGCCTTGGCCTCGTACACGGTATGGCTCACCCCATGGGTTCGCTCTTCGATGTTCCCCACGGTGTAGCTAATGCGCTCCTTCTCCCCACTGTGATGCGTTTCAACAAAGAGAAATGCCTCGACAAATATCCCTCAATCGCACGCGCCATGGGCGTTAACATCGACGGTATGACAGCCGAGCAGGCTTCGGATGCCGCATGCGAAGCCGTACAGGCTCTCGCCATCAAAGTTGGTATTCCTCAGCACCTGTCGGAACTCGGTATAACCGAAAACGACATACCTCGTCTGGCCGAGCAAGCTCTCGCCGATGTCTGCACCCCGGGCAACCCCCGCGAGGTTACACTCGAGCAGATCACAGAACTCTACAAATCGGTACTCTGATTTCTGTGCCCCATGCCGGGCAGAGGCAAGAATATTGCCTTGATTAGAAACATATGATATACCTTTACGGGTTGGAGAATGCTAATATTCTCCAACCCGTTGTTTTTGGAAAAGGGGTTTCGATGCTATTGCGGCTCTTTGTTGATTTGTTGCAAACAGGTGTGTATTGTTGCAACTTGGCTTGTATAGAGGCCGGCTGGAACAAAATATACAATAAATGAAACGTAAAAGTAATCATAGAAAGCATAGTCGGCAGTAATTTTGTGGATAAATCATCAACCTGCGACCAATCATGAAACACCAATTTCTTGCCGTCGATCTCGGCGCAACCAGCGGACGTACAGTCCTTGGCACAGTGACCGGCGACGAAGTCTCTATTACAGAGCTATCCAGATTCGGCCACGATATAGTAAGCATGGGTAACCATCTTTACTGGGATTTTCCGCATCTTTACAACGAAATAGAAAAGGCCCTTGCGATGCTTGCAGCGCAGGGCATTACTCCTACATCGATAGGTATCGATACCTGGGGTGTCGACATCGTATGCTTTGGTAGCGACGGTCTGCCACTTGCAAATCCGTTCAGCTACCGCGACCCCCATACTACCGACGAGCCGATGCGCTACTTCAATGAATGTATGCCCAGCGACCGCGTCTACGACCTCACCGGCATACAGGTGATGAATTTCAACACCCTCTTCCAGCTGTCGGCAATGCGCCGCGACGGCAATTCGTCGCTCGCTGCAGCCAAGCGTATTATGTTCCTGCCGGATGCCTTGAGCTACCTGCTGTGCGGTATAGAGGTCACGGAGTATACAATCGCTTCTACATCTCAGCTACTCAATCCCAACACCCGTAAAATCGAACCTCAACTACTCAAGACCCTCGGTCTTGAAGCCGATATCTTCCCTCCCTTGGTGATGCCTGCTACAGTGATAGGCCGTCTTACACCTGCTGTAAGCCGCCGTACCGGCATGGCTCAGATTCCTGTGATTTCCGTTGCCGGTCACGACACCGCATCGGCAGTTGCTGCAATTCCGGCCACAGAAAAAGGGTTTGCATACCTCAGCAGCGGCACTTGGAGTCTTATGGGTATCGAAGTTGCCAATCCTATTATCAATGATGATAGCTGTGTGGCAAACTTCACCAACGAAGGCGGTGTAGACGGTACAACCCGATTCCTCAAAAATATATGTGGCATGTGGCTGCTTGAATGCTGCCGCAACGAATGGGAGCAGCAGGGGCTGCCTACCGATTTCGATACGCTGTTTGCACAGTTCGACGCTGTCGAAGACCCCATGCGCACTATTATATTCCCTGATGCGGCCGACTTTGCAAGCCCGGTTTCGATGCTCGAGGCTATCCGCAATTATTGCCGTAACTCCAACCAGCCGGTACCTCAGACTCAGGGCGAGTTTACGGCATGTATTCTCGTCAGCCTCGCTCTGCGCTACCGCCAGGTTATGGGCATGATGAGCAAGTTCTCGCCGTTCCCCATCGAGCGACTTCATATTATCGGTGGTGGTTCGCGCAATCACCGACTCAATCAGATGACAGCCGATGTGCTCCAGATGCCTGTAGTTGCCGGTCCGGTAGAATGCACCGCCCTGGGCAATGTAATGCTTCAGGCTAAGGCTGCCGGTGTTGTTGCAACACTCGATCAGATGCGTCAGGTAATCCGTAAATCGGTCGAACTCAAAGAGTTTACGCCCGTATCCGACGCCAAGGCAAAATGGGACGAAGCTTACAGCCGTTTCCTGGTACTACCTAAATGATAAATACTTTAAATATAAAATACCCAATTCAACATGAAAGAAGAACTTATCAAGAAAGCCTATGAGATAGCTCGTGAACGCTATGCAGCCATCGGTGTCGACACCGACAAGGTACTCGAACAAATGCAGGATTTCCACCTGTCGATGCACTGCTGGCAGGCCGACGACGTGGCCGGCTTCGAAAACCAGGGCGGCAGCCTCACCGGCGGCATCCAGGTCAACGGCAACTATCCCGGCAAGGCCCGCAATATCGACGAGCTCCGCGCCGACGTGCTCTACGCCATGAGCCTCATCCCCGGCAAGCACCGTCTCAACCTCCACGAGATTTACGGTGACTTCGGCGGCAAGTTCGTTGACCGTGACCAGGTTACCCCCGAGCACTTCCAGAGCTGGATCGACTGGGGCCGTGCAAACGACATCAAGCTCGACTTCAACTCTACCTCGTTCTCTCACCCCAAGAGCGGCGACCTGTCGCTCTCCAACCCCGACAAGGGCATCCGCGACTTCTGGATTGAGCACAGCAAGCGTTGCCGCGCTATCTCGCAGGCAATCGGCGAGGCTCAGGGCGACCCCTGTATCATGAACACATGGGTGCACGACGGCAGCAAGGACATCACCGTTAACCGCCTGATGTACCGCGAGCTCCTCAAGGATTCTCTCGACCAGATCTTCGAGCACCGCTACGACATGATGAAGGACTGCGTTGAATCGAAGGTATTCGGCATCGGCCTGGAGAGCTACACCGTTGGCAGCAACGACTTCTACACCTCGTACGCCGCCAAGAACGACATGATGATCACCCTCGACACCGGCCACTTCCACCCCACCGAGAGCGTTGCCGACAAGGTGAGCGCCATGCTGCTGTTCGTTCCCGAACTGATGCTCCACGTGAGCCGTCCTATCCGCTGGGACTCGGACCACGTAACCATTATGGACGACCCCACACTGGACCTTTTCAGCGAAATCGTGCGTGCCGACGCCCTCAACCGCGTACACTACGGCCTTGACTACTTCGACGGCACCCTCAACCGCATCGGTGCTTACGTTATCGGCAGCCGCGCCGCCCAGAAGTGCATGCTCCGCGCCCTTCTCGAGCCCACCGCCAAGATCCGCCAGTACGAGCTCGCCGACCAGCGCTTCCAGCGCCTCGCCCTCCTCGAGGAGTGCAAGAACCTGCCCTGGAACGCCGTTTACGACATGTTCTGCCTGCGCAACAACGTTCCCGTTGGCGAGACATTCATCCCCGAAATCGAGAAATACGAGGCCGAGGTTACTTCTAAGCGATAAGTTGGCTTAGAACCCCGGTCTATAGTTTATAGTTTAGAGTTTAGATAATGGTTTTTGCTGGCCGTTCTTTATCTTGATATACTGGCCTTACGAGGTCTTTCGAATATTAAAAACGTCAAAAGAAGCTATTATCTAAACTCTAAACTATCAACTAAGTTCTAAAAAGAACTCCAAACTCAAAAACACCAATGGAATTAGTAATCGGACTACTTATTATCGCCATAGGCGCCTTCTGCCAGTCGAGCTGCTATGTCCCCATCAACAAGATCAAGTCTTGGAGCTGGGAGAGCTACTGGATCGTGCAGGGCGTTTTCGCATGGCTCGTCCTCCCCTTCCTGGGCGCCCTTCTCGCCGTACCCGAGGGCCACTCCCTCGGCGAGCTCCTCACCGCCGGCAGTTCGTTCAACATCTGGATGACCATGCTCTTCGGCGTGCTGTGGGGCGTAGGCGGACTCACCTTCGGCCTGTCGATGCGCTACCTCGGCGTTGCCCTGGGCCAGTCGATTGCCCTGGGTACCTGCGCCGGCCTTGGCACAGTAATGGGCCCGGTGCTGCTCAATATCTTCTTCCCCGAGAACGACCCTCTGTCGCAGCTCACCTTCGCCGTGATCCTGGGCGTTATCGTCACCCTTGCCGGTATCGCAATTATCGGCGTTGCAGGCTCGATGAAGGCCCGCTCGCTCAGCCCCGAGGAACAGAAGGCCGCTGTCAAGGACTTCAACTTCCCCAAGGGCCTCGCTATCGCCCTTCTTGCAGGCTTTATGAGCGGCTGCTTCAACGTGGGCCTCGAGTTCGGCAAGGACATCAACTTCGGCGAGCTCACCGACCCCATGTACAGCACCCTGCCCGCCACCTTCCTTGTCACCCTTGGCGGCTTCGTAACCAACGCGGTGTACTGCTTCTACCAGAACAGCCGCAACAACACCTGGGGCGACTACGCCAACGGCTCTGTGTGGCTCAACAACGTCTTCTTCTGCCTGTTGGCCGGCGCACTGTGGTACAGCCAGTTCTTCGGCCTCGCCCTGGGCAAGGGCTTCCTCACCGAATCGCCCACGCTCATGACGCTGTCGTTCTGCATCCTCATGGCCCTCAACGTTGTCTTCTCAAACGTCTGGGGCATCATCCTCAAGGAATGGAAGGGCTGCTCGGGCAAGACAATCGCCGTGCTTGTCGCCGGCATCATCGTGCTGGTAATCTCGTGCTTCCTGCCCCAGCTGGTATGACGCACACAGCAAACAGAAACATACAACTTAAAACCAAACAATAAACCAATGTCAATCTTAGACAACCGCCCCGCCCTGGCCCGCGAAGTAGGCCAGATCGCCGAGGCCGCCGGATACCTCTGGCAGAAAGGCTGGGCCGAGCGCAACGGCGGCAACATCACCGTCAACATCACCGAACACGTAGACGACGAGATACGCCGCATGCCCGCGATCAGCGAGCCCGTGGCCATAGGCTGCACCCTCCCCAACCTCAAGGGCTGCTACTTCTACTGCAAAGGCACCCAGAAACGCATGCGCGACCTTGCCCGCCGGCCCATGCAGAACGGCTCGGTAATCCGCATCCTCGACGACTGCGCCCACTACGAAATCATCGCCGACGAACCCGTGATGCCCACCAGCGAGCTTCCCTCGCACCTGTCGGTACACAACTACCTCATCGGCAAGGGCTCTACCTACAAGGCATCTGTCCACACCCACCCCATCGAGCTCGTTGCCATGAGCCACAACCCCGAGTACCTCAAGAAGGACGTGCTCTCCAAGCTCCTGTGGTCGATGATTCCCGAGACAAAGGCTTTCGCACCCCGCGGCCTCGGAATGGTTCCCTACATGCTTCCCTCGTCTAACGAGCTGGCCGAAGAGACTATCAAGGCAATCGACGACAACTACGACGTGGTGATGTGGGAGAAACACGGCGTGTTCGCTGTAGAAAACGACGTGATGAGCGCATTCGACCAGATCGACGTGCTCAACAAGAGCGCGAACATATACATGTGCGCACGCTCAATGGGCTTCGTTCCCGACGGCATGTCGGACGAGCAGATGACCACACTCTCAACCGTTTTCAACCTTCCTAAATAAATA
>LUJM01000004.1 GCA_001689415.1 Bacteroidales bacterium M2
ATGGCAATATATTTCACCACTAATGATGCTGAATGCATAATGCATAATTATTCTGATGCTGAATGCATAATGCATAATTATTCTGATGCTGAATGCATAATGCATAATTCTTTCGATGCTGAATGCGTAGTTTTTTAATGCGCAATCTAATTTTTGTGGGGGATGAGGAGGGTGAGCCAGGTGGTGAGGCAGAAGGGGGCGGTGAGGGTTGGGAGTGTGGTGAGGAGCGATTGCATGGCTATGTGGATGAAGTATGTGGCGATGATTGCAAGAAGGGTCAAAATGGTTGTTTTGAGGCTGGGTTTGTAGAAGGTACAGCCTATGGCGATCGCTGTGAGTACGGGGTTGAAGCCGAAGAGACCGTTGGCGATGAACGAGGGGTCGGCGTTGAAAATATATGCCATTATCAGTGATATGGCGGAGGCTATTGCGGCCCATACGGCAGCCAAAGGTCTCGCTATTGCAAGGCCTATTAGAAAGAGCAGGCCTGTGACCCATGAGTTGATGAGGAATACCTGTGAAATGCCTTTGAGCCAGTATGTTGCCAGTGATATAATGGATGTGTCGGAGACGGTTGATTCGGGTGTGGCGATTGGTGCTTCAAGGCCAAGAATCGATGATGCCAAGAGCAATATCCAAGTGGTGGCTACAAAGGGGAAGGTGAGGGAGTTGAGATTGATTGATGCCAGTAGTTTATTGAGACCGGAGCGCCCCCAGGTGCTAATCGCTGCGCCGAAAATCAGCAGCAGCCACATCTGCCATGTGTTGGCTAAGAATGTTGGCAATGCGCAGCCTACGAGTATGCCGTTGAAGCCCCATAAACCGTCGCAGCCTGATTGGCGGTCGTGGTCGGAAAAATAACCGGCGATGACAGATACAACGAGGCCTACCACCGCACCCCATGCGACGGTTGGTGTATCACATATGTATGAGCCCGAAAATATACCGGCGAGGAATAAGAGACCGGTTATTCGGTTTTTCTGAAACATCACCTGGCTGGTGCTGTTGAGCAATGCTGAAAGCGCTTTGTCTTGGAAAAAGGTATTCATCGGGCAAAGTTAGTGCAAAAACGGCAAATGGCAAAACATGGTGCGGTAGAGGCCGGGGGGTAGGTTAATGTAGAATTTAGAATGCATAATGGAGAATTTTTTTATGCGCAAATGATTAGTGAGAATTTAGAATTTAGAATGCATAATTATTATAATGCGCAATGCGTAATGGGGGTGTTGGCTCTGATTGTAAAAAAGCAGGGCCGTCGCGTGGACGGCCCTGTGGTGGTTGATGTTTTATGGGAGTTATCTTACTATGACTTTGCTTGAGATGCCGTCGAGGGTGACGATGTAGAGTCCGGCGGGGACTTCGAGGGCGTTGACTGAGCGTCCTGCAATGTCGGAGATGTGTAGGGTGGAGTAGTCGCCTTCGAGTATGATGCGTCCTTTGCCGCCGATGACACGTGTGGCAGGTGATGTAGAGATATCGGAAACACCGCTGATGTCTTTGCTAACGTATACCGCAAAGCCGTTTGCCGGGACTGTTGCCGACACGCTTCCCGAGCCGGTGAGATTGTCGGTCACGCCACGTGACGAGGTGTAAAGCTCGTGGTTTGATGCCGAAATTACATTTGCCTGGCAAGAAATCTTTAGTTCTGAAGTAAGCGAGGGATTGATGAATGCTATAACTTCCTTGTTTCCATTGCGCAGGCGCAT
Source organism: Bacteroidales bacterium M2 (assembly GCA_001689415.1). Taxonomy (GTDB): domain Bacteria; phylum Bacteroidota; class Bacteroidia; order Bacteroidales; family Muribaculaceae; genus CAG-873. Next base: position 1,707 of record LUJM01000004.1, read on the forward strand.
ATATCGCAGACTATTGTAGCTGCCGCTGAGGTCGCTTGTAACGAATGTTGCGTCCTTGGTGAAAAGTTCGGGGTTGTTTCTGCGCAGGTTGATAAGGCGCGAATAAACATTCTTGAGCGCAGCGCGATCGGCATCGGCGAGCCAGCCGGCCCAGTCAACGATTTTGGGGTCGGTGTTGTTGCCGCCGTCGGTGTTCTTGGTGTTCTGATTGTTGCCCAACTCGCCGAACTGCCATACCATTTTGGGGCCGGGAGTGAGGAGCATCTGCGCAGCCAGAGCGCCAAGACGTGCATATTTGTTGTCCTTGCTGTTTTTGATTGCAGCCGGAGAGTAGGCATCGACTTTGTAAGCTACGCGCTGTTCGTCGTGGCTCTCGGCGTAAGAAATTGTAGAACCCCAAGGGCGGTTGTCGTCCTTTGTGGAAAGGAAACGATTGAGATTGTTGTCGGTGTCGTAACCCATAGCGAACTGGCAAGAGGCATTGTTGATGTTGGCCCAGTTGATTTGGCCGTCGTTGCCCATTGCGGTTTCTTCTTTAGCTCCGGCAAGGTTTTCGTTGATATGTATGCCGTTGGGTTTTACAGATTTGATGACATCGTGGAGACGAGCCATTCGGTCGACTCGGCTCTGGTTGTAGAGGTCGGTGCCGCTCACCGACGAATAGCTGTCGTTGTCGCCCAGACCTTTTACGAGGTCGAAGCGGAAACCGTCGACGTTGTATTTTTCCAGCCAGTATTTGAGTGCGTCGGTCCACTGCTGCTGAACGAGCGGATGACCTTGGTTCCAGTCGTTGAGTACGTTGTAGGCGTGGGGCGCGGTCTTATTGTAGAATGGGTTTGAGTCGATAGGGTACATCTGATACCATGGGTGCAGACCGTCGCTTTGGTTGAAGACAATATCGAGAATTACAGCGATGCCTTCGCGGTGACAAGCCTCGATGAAATCTTTGTAATCGCGGGGAGAGCCGTATGCCTTGTCGGGTGCCATGTAGAAATTGGTGTTGTAGCCCCATGAATTATTACCATTGAACTCCATAATAGGCATCAGCTCGACGGCGTTGAAACCGAGCGACTTGATGTAGGGAATTTTCTCGATAGCCTTAGCCACGGTACCGTTGCCCTCGTTGAGGCCGTCGGTGCCGGTGAAATCCCTGAACAGCATTTCGTAGACGATGAGATTATCGTGAGCCGGAATTGTGAAATCGCTGAAATTGTAGTCGTCGATGTCGCCACGGTATACACCGAGCATCACACCCTGTACTTCCGAGGGGTACTGCGGACGGTCGGGCCATACATCAGCTGCGAGATAGCGGTCGTTGTAGGGATCGAGCACGAGGTGTGCATAAGGGTCACCGACACGGTAGGTATCGTCGACGATGAAATAGTAGGGATAATACTGATCGTTGGCAAGGCCTGAAACCGATGTCCAGAAATAACGCTGGCCTTGGTAGTCCTGATAGTTCATCAGGTATTTGGTGTCGATCTGATAGTTGTTCCATGAGCCAACGAGCTGTACGCCCGACTTGCCCGGTGCGGCGATGCAGAACAGGACAGATCCGTCGGAATTGCGCACACAACCCATTTTGGGGATACCGCCGGGATATGTAGCTTGCGGGCTTGGTGCGGGATAGCTGATTTCGTAGCTTGCAGTGTATGGCTTGCCGTTGAATGTAGATTTACCGGTAACAGTGTAATTACCGGTGCTTTCGAATCGGTAGCTTGCTGTGAGTGATGTGGTGTTCGACTTGGATGCAAACTGCTTGTCGTTGACATAGAGGGTGAGGTCGGCAGCCATGGTGGCTGAGAGTGTGAATGTTACAGTCGTCGGGGCGTTGATCAGTCGGTCGTGGTCGGCGCTGATAGCGAGTTCGAAGCCGTCGTTTTCGACATCGACAAAAATGTCGCCGTCGCTTTTTGTTTTGCCGGTGCGCGAACCGTCGGCATTGCGGAAGACAATAGCAATTTTTTTGACGTGTTCGGTTTCGTCGGTAATGCCAAAGTACGAGCGGATGTCGCCAATGGCGAGCTGGTAGAGGTTGCTGGTGAGATATTTGAGCCTGTTCTTGTCGAGGTTTGCCGCCTGGGCGTTGCTACCGTCGCGTTCGGGCCATTCGGCAACGACGTATCTCCAGTCGCTGTTGTTGGCGCTCTTTGTGGTAATCACACCAATATGGGCGTATACAAACTCCGAAGCCGGGAGATTTAGCAAGCCGTTGTTGCCGAGAGGAGACGAAGCGCTGTAGGTAATCGTTACATTCTTGCTGTCTTCCTGAAGAATGGAAGGCGAGGTGGTAACTTGTGCAAAAGCAGGTATCGCACAAAGCATCACAAGCATGACCAATGCCGTGTAAAGTTTTTTCATGTGTATTCTGTTAATTTGTAAGTATGATATTTATGATGAGGGCAAAATTATAAAAT
>LUJM01000005.1:0-667 GCA_001689415.1 Bacteroidales bacterium M2
AGGGTCATTCATCGCGCAGTGCCGACAGCACGCAAAATAAAGCTAACTACATGTAATGGAATCGAAAAACCGTTAAATTCGCATAAAAGATACATCCAAACAAGAGCTAATATGGCGCTTGACAAACACGATGCAATGCTTGAGTGGTTGGAATTCGGAGTCGAGAATACGACATTCGTCATGCAGGCAAGAGAGGAATTTTGTGAATTCAGATTTGGGCTCACACACTGGAAGGAACTCGATAAAATGATTCATAAGTGATAAAGTATAACGGCTTCGACCATGCCACCCTCGACATCCTGCGTTACGTCGAGGGTGGTGACTCTCCTCGAAAAAACACAGAATAAGATACTCTAAAACAATATCAAAATTATCAACAAAAAATCAATAAAATGAAAAGACTGTTACTTCTCCTGTGTGGGTTAATGTCTTTGGTGGTGTCCGCACACGCGGCGGATGGTGACCAGTTTACCTACACATACAAAGGAAAAACTGTAAATTATAGCGTCATTAGCGAGTCAGAAAAGACCTGCCGGGTTGGCACGAATAGTAATCGCTATGCAAGAGGTGAGCTGGAATTGCCGGAGAACCCTATTTATAATGGCATACCATATACTCTTGTCGAAATAGGCAAGTCTGCATTCTCCCGGTGCTCTGGTCTGACCTC
>LUJM01000005.1:708-3948 GCA_001689415.1 Bacteroidales bacterium M2
AGGTCTGACCTCGGTGACAATCCCCAATTCAGTCACTTCTATCGGCGCGTCTGCATTCTACAACTGCACAGGTCTGACTTCGGTGACAATCCCCGAGTCGGTTACCACTATTGGCAAGTTTGCATTCTACTGCTGCACAGGTCTGACCTCTGTGACAATCCCCGAGTCGGTCACCTCTATCAGCGCGTATGCATTCTACGGCTGCACTGGTCTGACCTCGATGACAATCCCCGAGTCAGTCACCTCTATCGGTGAAGGAGCTTTCAGTAGCTGCACTGGTCTTACTGATATCAATGTAGAGAATGGAAACAAGTACTTCTGCTCTTATTTGGGAGTGCTATATAACTATGATAAAACCAGTCTTATAGTGCTCCCCGGAGCTAAGACGTCTATTGACATAGCTCCCACCGTGAATTCAATTTACGCATATGCATTCGCCGGCTGCACAGGTCTGACCTCGGTGACAATCCCCAATTCAGTCACTTCTATCGGCGCGTCTGCATTCTACAACTGCACAGGTCTGACTTCGGTGACAATCCCCAATTCCGTCACAACTATCGGCGAGTCTGTATTCTACGTCTGCACAGGTCTGACCTCTGTGACAATCCCCGAATCAGTCACTTCTATCGGCAACGATGCATTCAACAGCTGCACAGGTCTGACCTCTGTGACAATCCCCGAGTCGGTCACTTCTATCGGCGCAGGTGCATTCCGTGGCTGCACAGGTCTGACCTCTGTGACAATCCCCGAATCAGTCACTTCTATCGGCAACAATGCATTCCGTGGCTGCACAGGTCTGACCTCTGTGACAATCCCCGAATCAGTCACTTCTATCGGCACAGGTGCATTCGGCGGCTGCACAGGTCTGACCTCTGTGACAATCCCCGAATCAGTCACTTCTATCGGCAACGATGCATTCTACGGCTGCACAGGTCTGACCTCTGTGACAATCCCCGAGTCGGTTACCACTATTGGCGAGTTTGCATTCTACGGCTGCACAGGTCTGACCTCTGTGACAATTCCCGAATCAGTCACTTCTATCGGCAGGTATGCATTCGCCGGCTGCACAGGTCTGACCTCGCTTACAATCCCCAATTCCGTCACAACTATCGGCGACTATGCATTCCGTGACTGCACAGGTCTGACCTCGCTGACAATTCTCAATTCGGTCATTGAAAAATCTGCATTTTCCGGTTTAACAAATCTGACTACCGTTCATATCGGTGATTCGGTGAAAACCATTCGGGAACAAGCTTTCCGTGGCTGCACCTCCCTAACCTCCGTTTATATCGGTAATTCTGTGGGAGATATATATGACGAAGCTTTCCGTGATTGTACCTCCCTAACCTCCGTTCTTATCGGAGATAACGCTGATTCGCGTTTGCGTATCAGGGGCTCCGCTTTCCATGGATGTAATGGACTAAAAAAAATGGCGTATCCCGATAGTAGGAGGAATCCAATTAACTCCGACATTGCCGTAGCGTATCCTTCCGGAAAATGTACGATAGAGAATGGTTTCATTTTTGACCAGACTAAAACGACCCTCTACTTTGCCCCGATATCGCTATCGGGTGAATATATCGTCCCAAGTACGGTGGAAACAATCGCCGATAGAGCATTCGCAGGTTGCAAAGATATCACTTATATACGTATGCCTGCAAGTTTGTCAAGCATCGGTCGAAATGCATTTAAAGACTGTAATTTTTATGAGTTCGCTATTCCAAACGCAGTCAAGTCATTTGATATGGGATCATTATCGGGTAATCCCTTGAAATCATTGACTGTAGGGGCTGGTGTAACGGAGATTTCAGACGCAACCTCTTCCTTCAGTGCTGGCATTGAAAAGATTCTTTGGCTTGGAGATACTCCCCCTGTGGGATATCGCGACGTAAATGCTGTTGTCAATTTTGTCTCTAACGACCGATTTGATTTCGAAAAACAAATTATTTATCCCTTCTTAAGTTCGATTTTCGAGGTTGATGGAATTAAGTATGTCCCTGTCAGCGCCTCTGAAGAGACTTGTAATGTCATCGACTATCTCTATGCACCCTCGCATACCGCATTCTCTGTTCCTGCCATCGTTACAAATGAGGGCATTCAAAAGAAAGTGGTCGATATAGGTGCGTATGCTTTCTACAACAACGACTACCTGACAGAGATTTCTTTGGATAACAACGGCGTAATAGACGACTATGCGTTCTATAACTGTGCAAAACTGGAGTCTGTGACATTTGGAAACGATATCCCGGAAATCAAGAACCATTCGTTTGAAAAATGTAAGGCCCTGAAAGAAGTAGAGAGTTCTCCGGCTTTGACGTCAATTGGAGAATGGGCATTCGCCGGGTGCACAGCCCTGCCGGATGTGAAACTATCCGACTCGGTTACCTCTGTTGGTGCGTATGCATTCTCCGGTTGTGTGGGTATGATAAACTTTTCAGTCGGAGATAAAATCACATCTTTTGGAGAAAAAGCATTTTCTGACTGCACAGGATTGAAAGAATTCTATTCATACGCAACGACTCCTCCGGTGTGTGGTAACGAAGCACTCGACGATATAAACAAGTTGAAATGTACGCTACATGTGCCTGAAGCAAGTAAATCACTGTACGCCTCAGCACCTCAATGGAAATACTTCTTATATTTCGAGTTCATTGAAGCGGGAGTCGATAATATCTTGATCGACCATAACAACAATCTCGAAATCTACGATCTTAAAGGAATAAAACAGACTAAACGCCTGGAAGACCTTCCCGCAGGCATCTATATCGTCCGTCAGGGCAACAAAGTAACAAAAATTGCAGTGAATTAATTATTCTGTCATCCGACTCCCGACTTCCGGAAATAGACCCGGAACTTTTCTATCTCAAGAGGCTGCGCGCAGCCTCTTGATTTTTTTGCAGCTAAACTTTTGTTATTCATATTTTGATAATCATAAATCCCCGGTGTCAGACAAGGCTTCACTCCGATGCAAGAATGTCCATATCGACAGCTGTTCGGCTTTCCGCTTTTTTACGGCATTCCCATACTCCCAATTTGTTGGAAGGTCTATTGTTATGGCATTCCACGATGATATGAGGGTAACCTCCCGTGGCCCACGGGTCACGATACTGAAATCTTGCTGATTAAAAAATATTTGTTAATTGATGTTGACGAGAAAAAGCAGGGACTGTCGAGGTGGCGGCGATGGTCAAACAATATAATGCTGAAGACACATTTTTGTAAATCCCGACGGTCTATCGC
>LUJM01000006.1 GCA_001689415.1 Bacteroidales bacterium M2
TGAATAATTTTTTAACGAACTATTGTCATTAGAATAAATATGAAAATAAAATCTGTTATTATCACTTTTTTTAGTTGTTTTTTGCTGGCGATGCCATTAGCAGCACAAGCACCACAAGAGGTGACTCTGACCGTATCTTCCGACGGTTCCACAAAAGAAGAAGCGACCAAAAACGCACTTCGCAGCGCCATAGAGCAAGCCTACGGTGTCTTTGTGTCGGCGAACACCACTATCCTAAACGACGAACTCGTCAAGGATGAAATCGTAACTGTCTCCAACGGTTCCATCAAGGACTACAAGGAGATCTCTGCCATTGAGGTCGCAAACGGCAATTATTTCGTATCACTTTCTGCCACCGTCAGTCTCCCTCATCTCATCACATACGCAAAGAATCACGGTAGCGAATGTGAGTTTGCCGGCAATACGTTTGCCATTAATGAAAGGATTCGTGATATGCAATATCGTAATGTTGAGAAAGTATTAGATAATTTAAGAGAAACGATTATGCATACTAAACCTATGTTCGATTATAATCTAAAACTTGATGAGCCCGAATTGAGGGATGATAAATATTTAATCCGAGGCACAATATATATTATGGGAAATGGGAATACCCTGTCATCGATTTTGCTTATTAATAATACAATTAAGGAACTCTGCAAACAGATAGACCCGGTTGGTGGATATGAATGGATAGATGCCCCATACGTTATAAGTATGCCGAAACTCGACAGAAATACATGGAGCTTTCAGCGACGTCAAGAAGAATGGTTCAATGGCAGAGAGCTCCTAAAGAAACTTGCAGCGGACTTCCAGCTCCATGACAATATTTCCACGCCGTCTAATTTAAAGGTTTTATATGGTGTAACAGGAGTATACAAGAATCCATTAGATGCTATGAGAGGTATTTTTCATTTGGGGGATGATGGCATTGTATTAGATGGTAACAGATGTGGGGATATCAAAAAGCCATATAAACAAGAGAATTTCGAAAAAGATTGTAGAGAAGCAAAAAAAATGCTAATGAGCTCAATCCAACGATTTATAAATAGAGGGGGTTTTCCAGATTTAACATTCGACCCAAATATAGATTTCCCTATTAACTATAGTGTAGTCCCAGATAAAGAACATAAGGCATGGGTTATTAGAATGGTATTCTTCTATTACCCTGTCAAAAGATTGCCAATCACATTTGAGATTCCTAAGGAGGATATTGGCAAATATTCCAAATTTTGGGTAGAGCCAAAGCTGTAACGACAAAATGGACATATCCTCCAAATTCTCACTCTACGATGTGCTTGCCATGATAATCCCCGGTACGATTATCATGGCTGCGATCGCTTTGTTGTGCGATGTTGATTATCTCCATAAAGAAATAACAACGTGTTGTGGATATAGAGTATCAATTAATTATGACCTTGACTTTATGTTGTGTATAGTCCTGTTGTCGGCTTCATATATATTGGGTCTTATCAACAACTGGATAAACGATTGTGTATTTTGTGGTTTCAGAAATAATCTTTATGCGATAGAAAACGAGTTGATGAGAGCCTTAAGTGACAATGAAAACATCTATCTCAAAAGATATGGAATAAGTTGGCCTGGTCTAACAAAACCTCACGTTAAAAGTCGATGTGAAGAAATCAAGATGGTTTCCAAAGATATTTGGAAATATTTATTTGAAAAGAAGCACCATGAAAACTATAACGTCTACCATAAGCTCTATTATGCCCTCAGTGAGCGAAATCTTCTTGGAAGTATCCCCATGATTGAGTCGCAAGTCGCATTGCTCAGAAATACTGTCCTTCCCATAACAAGTCTTGTTATTATGTTAGGCCTGAAATGTTCGCCCAAGTGGTTTCTTTTATTCTTCGGTGTTTTATTTATCTATATAGTCATGATTCAACGGCAAAATAAAGTATACAATCTTATTTGGGAATCAGCAAATTATTATAAACTATGAACAAATTTTTAATTATTATAATAGCTGTACTAAGCAGCGTTGGTTTATCAGCACAAAGCTACAACCAGGAGAAGACCGCGCTTACCAACTTCTTGGTGCGAATGTACGAGAATGCTCCTTTCAATGGGGTCAGGGCGGTTGAGGACTATGATAACGCATATCTTATGTCCGTTGTAAAGCTCGATAAAGCTAAATACAAATCCGAGTCAGCACTCAACCGTGTGGCCTCGGTGAAAGCAATGTCGCAGGCTTCGCGCTTCTTCAACGGCTCCAGCATCACCGAAGATATGATTATTCGCACCACTGAGAATGCTGACGGCACCTCCGACACCGAAATAATTGAAAACATCCGAGAGCACTCTGTTGGCTACGTCAAGCAACTCGAACAGTTGACAAATTTTACCGACAAAGACGGTCAGCAAGTCTTCATCTTCATTACGTCCTTGAAGATGGAGTAACAAGCATAGATAAATCATTAACAGAATTTTAGATTTGAGCGTGGTGACCCGGCGGAATTTGGGCTGAGGTCACCACATTTGACTCGGTCGAGCCTCGTCGAGCTAAGGGTTTTATCGTTTGATATAGTTGAAGTCTGTTAAAATTTGAGGTTGTAAGGCGGTGATGTACCGCGGTTCAACGAAAATGTAATGTAACTTCAACAACTACACAAAACGACAAAAGCCCCAACTGCCACGTCATATCGACGCGGTAGCCGGGGCTTAACAATATGGTGCATTACTAATTAGTTAAAGATATTATCTCCAACATTCAGCATAGGGGTCAATGTCAGTGTTATTAAGCATTTTAGTCGCATATTTATTTCCAGCACGAGCCAAGGCTGTAACTTCCATTAAAAATCCATCAGTAGACCACGTTCCGCATCTTCACAATAATCAAAATAGCCAATCCCGTCTATTATAATTTGAGCTTTTTATGGTTCTCCATTCATTAGAACAGCCCACGCATATAAAGCCAAAGGCTGAATCCAAGCCACAACCGCTGTCACATGAACAACGCTCACGCCTGATGCCGGGCGAACCTTTAGCTCATCGACCGAACGGGAGATAAATCGATGCAATCAAGCAGGTGCGAGCAAACCCACAGATCCCCGAAGACGCCTCATCGGCTTGCCGCTTAACCCGGAACTCCCTCAAGGCTACTAAACCCAACGCCACCGAGAGAAGCGAGAGCCTCCCTCGGTGGCATTGATGTGTAATTGAATTCAGTTTTTTATAGTTGGCAAACCGATATGAGCCTTTACGTATATGCAATTATTGAACAGCTGATACATTCTTTATTGACGAATGATTAATTTATTGTTCAATACGCTGATAGTCATCAATCTTGCCGTCTGCGATTTTGATTCGAGTTTTACCAGTCCAGCCCATATCAGAATAGGAGACCACATACCAATCATTGCCATCGGGTTCTATGTTGTTGACCATTGACGCTCCATCTGTTTCCGGATTAGAATCTTGCATCTTGGTTCTCAACGCATAAAACGCGTAGCAAGGTTCCTCGTCACAATCGTATTCATAGTCCTCTTGCAATTTTTTTAGTGCGTTAGCTGTAAAATAAGTATCAGGTTGTTCATTCTGTGAGTCTATTGCAAATACGAATTTTTCATACGCTGTGTTAATAAGAATGGTATCCTCATTAATTGCAGCAAGAGTATCGTTGGCTACTGAATTTTGTTCGACAATTGTCTCTGTTGTACCCTTGTCTGCAGACGTTCCACAAGATGCAAGTCCGGCAAGCAACAAGGCAATGCAAACATGTCTAAGTTTTAATATCTTCATAATATCATTAATTTTGCTGTTTCCTTAATTTAACAATTCATAAATACACTGTTTACTGAACAATGTCGGAGTAAACTCCACAATGTGATAATCGGCGATGCCATTTTTTCTTAAGGAAGTCTATTGTAGACTTTAAGGCATGATTAAACGCGGTTGGTTGTCCCGGAACGGTGATAAAGAGATGTGTAGTGCCGGGGAGAACTATCCGTTGAATGTTTGCACCGGCTTCTTTCATTTTATTATACATCTCTTTGCCTTGATCGCGAAGGATATCATGGTCTGCATTAATAAGGAGTGTCGGAGGCAATTGAGCCAAGTGCTTTGTGGAAGCATTGAATGGTGATATAAGAGGCAACTGAGGGTCTGCGCCATTGAGATATGCCATATTGAATGTCGCCATTAACTCACCATCAAGTCCATACGCATTCTTGAAGTGTTCCCACGATTCCGAGCCGTCGTTCCAAACTTTTACCACAGGATAAAACAATACGAGAGAATAGATTTTCGGTAAATTAGCCTTTACCCCCGTTCTATTAACTTGTTCTTGCGTATAAACCATTTTAATTGCGGTTGTCAATGCGAGATTGCCACCGGCACTATCACCTCCAATAGATATCCTGTTGGGATCTACACCCCAATCCGATGCATGCTCATAAGCATACGATAGAGCATCTACACATGCGTTCAATGAAGAGGGATATGGGTGCTCAGGAGCAAGGGGGTAATCTACGGATAATACTGCAATCCCTGACTCTTTCACTAATTCGGCACAAAAAGTTGCACAACTATTGTTACTGCCAAAACACCAACCACCACCATGAAGATATATCAGTAGTGAACGAGTGGAGTCAATCTGTGCTTTTGAAGTGTATAACCTATAATTTACATTTAAATCGATGGCGTCCACCTCTATTGGCAAATCCGGTTTCTTATTACGCGAAGTTCTCACATCCATCAGGGCTTTATGCTCACCTGCAATAGCCGCTTTAATGGCATCGGCTTGTTTATTCTGCAAATCCGCAGGCAGATTTTCAATAAAATGCATTGCTTCTACGCTCATACTGTCGGCATAGCAATGAGCAATCACTTTATTAGGGTTACAGCCAACCGCCTGATTGTATACGCTACAGACTATAAGAAGCGACACCGCCACAGTGTAGAGTGCTGTTTTCAGTGTGGTTCCTATTTTTGAAGTTTCTTTCATTGTGTTTTCTATATAGTCTATTAAAATATAGAAGCTCGGGCTACCGATACGGCATTCTAAGTCGAAGGTCGTAGGTCATCGCGAAGCGCTTGCCTTGCAAGAAACCTAAATGCACGAATGTAGTATAGCGGCCCACGCCGTATGCGAGAGAACCGCTATGCTGACCTTGTGCAGAGTCTTGAATTTCCAACGTTCTCGACTTACAAGAGAGCATACCGCTTCTTATTTCTAAAAAGTCATGAGCTGACTTGCATCAACCCGACCACAAAGGTATGAAAATATTATGGGATTATAACGGTTAAGCATGGAGACCCTGCGAAAATCCGGCAGAGGTCACCACATTTGACTCGGTCAAGCCTCATCGAGCTAAAGGTTTTATCGTCCGAATATAGTTGAAGTCTATTATAGTTCGGAGCTATGGGGGAGGGGAGTTGAATGATTTTGAATGTTGATGATTTGCGTGCTGATTATCAAGGTGTTAGATAATCATAAGAAAAGATATGGAGTGCCCCGAAGGGGTATGGATGAACAAAAGACCGCTAACTCATTGAGAATTAGCGGTCTTCTGTGGTGCCACCAGAATTGTTCTGAATATAGTATCAATTTGACTATCAGGCAATTATTGGCTATCTGAAGGAGAAAAACTCCGTTGACTACACTGTTATATTTTAGCGATTTGGGGCGTTTTGCTCCGGAAATCTAACGCCTTGGTAACA
>LUJM01000007.1 GCA_001689415.1 Bacteroidales bacterium M2
GCTATGGCGAAATACGGTCTGGAGCGTGGCATCCGTGGTTCAGAGGCGCGCCACATCGGGCAGCACGAATATTACCGCGACTGCATGGTGAAGAAGAAAGGTCTTGAAGAAGACATCGGCAATCTCTCCATTGAGAAAAGAAAGCTCGACAAAGAGAAAAAATCTTTGGAGAGCAAGGTGGAGAACCTTGAGTGCCGGACTACCGCCCTCGACACCCGGAAGAACATGCTCACGCAGGTAAACGAGGAGATACGGCAGCAGAACAATGAACTCTATTCCGAAAACACCCGGTTGACCGAGGCTAATTCTTCTCTCGCCGCCGAAAACAAATCGCTCATGGCGACATCATCAAAACTCTCCGATGATGTTGCCCGGCTCCAAATGCAGAAACTCTCCAACGAGGCAAACGGAGATTTCCAGAAATACAAGGCTGACATTGCCCGGTATTTCCCTGACCTTGAAGATTTGCTGAATTGGGGACGATACTGTACCCACATCGGATTTCCCGACCGCTTCACGCAGCGCATACTTGCCCAAGAAAAGGTAGGATTTGCCGGAGCCCTTTTCTCGTCGGAACACAATCAGACCTTCCGCACAGAGGGGTCAGTTGCCAAATTGGAAAGAGATCCGGAGAATACACACCGTTTCATGTTGAATATCGACGGCGTAAGCGTCTTTCAGTGGTTCCGTGATATGGCTCGCAAACTCTTTGAAAAGCTCGGCCTCAGGCCAAAAGAGCCAAGACAATTACGCAAGCATAAAATCTGATTGCAAATTAAGTTCCTGGATGTATTGAATTTCAGGAACTTAATTTTTTTGAAGATAATCTGTTTTATTCAGTTTAAATGTCTTCTTAATGTGAAATAGACCACTCGCCAAATTCCTTGCCATATCTAATTTCTTTACCATTTCTATTATATTCTGTGCCAAATTTGTCTACAAAGCCTCCATGTATCGGCAAAAGTGAATCCATATATTTTTTACTATATTCAGGAGTGAAAGATTCTATTATCTCCCACCAATAATCCTTATTGATAATGCGCATTATTTGAGCAAAATCAAGCATTGGAATCATGTAGACAACCACCCCATTCCCATTTATGAAAAAAATAGACCACCCGCCATCAATCTTGAGACTACCGTTACATTTGAATTTGCAGGCTGCAATATAAGAGTTTCCTTGAGGTAGCCAACCGACAAATGAACGCCATAAACCAAAATAAGTCCGAAATGAAACGGGACAATCGTTATTTAACTGCCAATAATTTGCATAAGGCTCCTTGATAAATACACTATCCATATAGATTTCGTTTATGCGTATACAAATCGGATGTTTCTCATTATCTCCTCCCATGTGAATATCTTTTAATACTGAGACTGCACAAGGCTCATGAAAAAAGCCGCCCAATAGGTAAGCGTCACCCAATACCTTATATGCCCATTGTTCGTGTTCATCGACATTGATTATAAATTCGGAGTATTTGTCGCTATCATTATTGTCTAATAATCCTTTTTGGAGATAGATATCCTTAATGCTGTCTACGTTGGCTGTTGCGATATAAGTCCATTCAATAATGTCAACGGATTTTGCCGACACCGAATCTTTGATGTTTTTAATCACTATCGATTTAATCCACTCAGTAAGCTCTTTTTGGGTTTTAAATATAGGCACATCTTGTGTATTATTTTGACAGGATGGAAATACAATATTCATGATGAATGCCAAAATGCTGATAGATAATGCCACTCTCATACCAACCTAATAAATTGAATTTAACAGATGATATATTTTTTCTTTCAATATTCCAAGATTTCAATGTCAGTAGGCTTTCCTTTTACATCGAAATATATAAAAGCCATGTGACGCACACGCTCACCAAAACTGTTTTTACACGTAAAATTGTGTTTTAACACATAGCGTTTTGTCTGAGAATTTGAATCCCATACTGCGTCATTCCAACTTCCACCTTCATAACTTGATGGATTATTTATTTGAGATTTAATAGCCATTACAGCTTCTGTATGGGCAGCATCAGTTAATCTTCCATTTTCAACTTTGCTTTCAGGGAATAGTTGACTGAGAAGCATTATTAATCCTGCGATGAAAAATGTAATCAGAAACTTTTTAAGCCAAGGATAACTTTCTCCAAAGCTTTCTTTAGATATTACGACATCACAATTAGGGTTTGTCATCAAATCCGGCTGCACATCATCTCCTTCCTTTATTGCATTAATAGCCCTAAGAATAGCAAGAGATGGTGATTGAACTCTATTCACATAAGGTTTAAGGTCTGCTGTTGTAAAAACAAGTATGTTGCAGTAAGCTTCGTAAAGTCTTTTTAGAGAAATACTAAAATGATTATTAGTGGACGCTCTAGTGCCAACAACTTTATCGCCTACTACTTGGATATCAGTGTAGTCTATTCCTGTGATACTTGTCGCAGAATTTATTTTCTTTATTGCCTCCACAAATTCGGAGTAATTTAAATCGCCGTTTTTTATAAAATATGGCATAACAAATGATTAAGTCGAGAATGGCCCTTTCCCGTATATTAAACAAAAAACGTGAGCCAACTATGCCACGTCTTAACTTGAAGGTCGTAGGAAACCATGAGAGCAGATGTAACGATAGTGACCCACGCATATGCGTGAGAACCACTATGCTAATCCTTGCTCTACAGAAAGTGTCCTACGTTTTCAAGTTACAAGATTGAGCATAACGCTTCTTATTTTTCCAGAATGTAGCGGACTGACCGCTGTCAATCCAATTACAAAGATAGTGATTTTTTTCTCAATGTAAGGCTATATATCCTCTCGAATTATCAGCAAAAGAGCGAAAAAGAATCGAATTAAAAATAACTAACTCCCCTTAAAAATCCATAAATTCCTTTATTCCATTTACTCTAATTATCGCAATAAGTACATTTTTAGTACACTTAAATTGTGATTTATTGCTGGTAATCAGCATTATAAATATCTCACATCAAAACATCGGATGCCTGGATTTTCTTCCCCAAAGTTGCAGTAAGCGATGTGAACCGCATCTATACAGTCAGCGCCGATATCCGTGCATACCTTGAACAGTTCCCCGAAGATTTCGACATCTGCATTGGTAAAGATAGCACTCCCGAGGCAATGACCGAGGTCATTGTGTCGAAACGAGGCTACAATAATTACCTGTATACAACACAGGCCGGAGAATTCATCGCCGGCGAGGCAGGCAACTATGTAATCGGCATTCACCGCCTTTCAGGAGCAGAAGCACACACTTTGTCATTGTGTAACATTCAGATGTACGACTCGGGCAAATCAGCCTCAGCCCCTGTGGCTGCAGATGACGCAAAGGCAGTATCAGACCCGACCGGTGCTCTCAAAGCTACAGTTACCCTGACTATGCCGACAGTCGGTGTCAACGGCAACACTCTCGACCCGGCTGAGACACTTACTGCAAGCGTAACATCTCCGACCGGTGCTACAGCATCGGCAAGCGGTCTTCCCGGCAGCACTGTCTGCATCGAAATCGAAGCTCGCGAAGGAGTCAACGAGTTTACAATCGTCGTTACTTCGCCCACACACGGCGAAGGCAAACCGGCAACAGCTTCTGCATTCTGCGGCTTCGACAAGCCCGCATCTCCGACCGTAACAGCTACCGTTAGCGAAGACAATATGTCGCTGATACTGACATGGACAGATGCCGAACGCGGTATCAACGGCGGAGCTGTAGACCACGCGACACTCACTCACAACGTATATGTACCTGTAGATGAAACCGGTGAATACTGGAATCTTGTAGCAGAGATACCTGCCGGAACAAGCACATATACCTATGCCGTACCAGAATTGCAGAATTCGACAATCATAGGTGTGGCAGCGGTAAGCGATAAAGGCATGTCGCAATTAGGTCTTGCCGTAGAGACCACCGGCACACCCTACCCTCTGCCAATCAAAGAGGATTTCACAACAGGCCGAGTACTCTACCAGCCCCTCATGACCCCGACACCCACCGACGAATACACCGGATGGATGTTTACATCGACATCAAATCTGTTCCCCGAAGTGAAAGATATGCCTGTGGCTCTGTTCTGCATCAATGCAGCCGGAACCAATGTAAAACACAGCCGTCTCTCACTACCTAAGTTCGCAACGACAAATTCGAACAAAGCTCGTGTGACACTGTCGACTTTTGCATCATCGGCAACTCCCAAGGCAACTCTCTATGCCAATATCTACGGTAAATCAGACATCCGTATCGCTGACATCGAGACCAAAGGAAACAACGAATGGAAAGACATCGCTATCGATCTGCCCGCCGAAGTTCTTGGCAAGAAATGGGTGAACCTATATATCGAAGTAGATTTCAACGGCGGTAGCGAGGTATTTATCCTCCGTTCGTACGACATCCGTAATATCTTTGACAAGCAACTCAGCACTACAGTTTCGGTTTACGACAACATGATTGTTGGCGACAGCTACACTATCACCGGTAAAATCAATAACCCGAGCGAAAGTGCAATCGCATTGCCAACTATCAAATGCACTCTGGGCGAACTTGAACTCACACCCGAAAAGACGGATGTAAGCGAAATCAAACCCGGAGAGACAGTTCATGTCAATTATACTGTCGTACCGACTGCCGATATGATTGGCCGCCACAAACTTCGCTTTGAGCTTGTAGACTTCAACGATGAAATCAACGAAGACAACATGTCGGAATTCGAAGTTGAAATCACAGCCGGTATTAAACCGATTGTAACCGACCTCACCGGTACAGCAGCCGATAATGGCGGCGTAAGCCTGAGCTGGACAACACCTGCTCTGCATCTTACAGGCGATGAAGACTTCGAGAGCTACGATGCCTTCGACTACAGTTCAAAACTCGGCGTATGGACCAACCGCGACGATGACGGCAAGTATGTATACGGATTCCAGGGTGTCACCTTCCCCGGCCAGAACGAGCCCAAGGCATTCCAGGTTATAAACACCGACATGGTACCTGCCGGAGCTATGCCCGAGGCATACAGCGGCAAGCAGTATATCGTGGCTATCACTCCCGACGACGGATCTGCCGCCAACGACTGGCTGATTTCACCCGAGGTTATACCCGGATCGAAAGTAAGCTTCCGCCTCAATATCCTTAGCGAGGCCTATGGCATGGAGCAGATTGACCTTCTGTGGTCGGCCGACGGCAAAGAGTTCAAATTGCTGCAGACCTATTCTCAGACCAAGATAGCATGGAATCCTCTCGAAGCAACGCTCCCCGACGAAGCACGCTACTTCGCATTCCACTACCATTGCACCGATATCTTCGGCGTATGCCTTGACGACATCCATTTCAGCCCGGTAAGCGATGCAGAAATCGACTCTTACCATATCTACTGCAATGGCGAAAAGATCGTTAGCAACCACACCGAAAACACTTACACCCACGCAGATGCCAAGAACGGCGACAAGTACAACATCAGCGTTGTAACACGTGCCGGAGACATCGTTACCGAGCATCCGCTGTCGAATACTTATACAGCATTCGGACTGTCGGGAGTGAGCGGTATCACCACTGCCGGAACAGTAGTCGGTGAAAGCGGACGCATCTCGATAAGCGGTTTCGAAGGCAAAGATGCAACAGTTGCAGCAAGCGACGGACGCATAATGGCTCGTCGCCACAACATGTCGGCAAGCGAAAGCATCAACATCTCTGCCGGTATCTATATCGTGGAAATCGACAATGCATCATTCAAAGTAATCGTAAGATAAACTTCTTACATATCTAAGCAACGGGGCGCGAAATCGCGCCCCGTTTTTTGCCCACAAAATGACAGCACCCTAAAAACATCGATTCTGTTTTTAGGGTGCTGACTTATTCTATCAGTTTTCAGATATTGAGGTCTAATGAGACCGGGCAGTGGTCGCTGCCTGTAATTTCCGGGTAAATGCTGGCTTCTTCAATCTTATCTTTCAGATTTTCTGAAACGAGGAAATAATCGATACGCCAGCCTACGTTTTTCTCTCGGGCACGTCCGCGGTAACTCCACCAACTATATGCTGCGGTGCGATCGGGGTACAAGGCCCTGAAAGTATCAACAAAGCCCGAAGCGAGAAGTTGGGTCATCGCATTACGCTCCTGGTCGGTAAATCCGGCATTCATGCGGTTTGTCTTTGGGTTGGCAAGGTCGATTTCGTTATGGGCCACATTGAGGTCACCACATACCACAACCGGTTTTTGAGCCGAAAGAGAAAGTAGAAATTCGCGGAAAGATTCTTCCCAGTCAAGTCGGTAGTCAAGTCTTGCCAACTCACTTTGCGAGTTGGGGGTATATACTGTGACAATGTAGAAATTGTCATACTCGAGAGCTACAATCCTACCCTCGTGGTCATGTCGGTCCACGCCCATATTAGTTCGCACCGACAAAGGCTTATGGCGTGTAAAAATCGCCGTGCCTGAATAACCTTTGCGCTCAGCGTAACTGTAATAGGCATCATAACCGTCGAAATGCAGGTCGAGCTGTCCTTCCTGCAACTTAATTTCCTGAAGGCAAACAAAATCAGCATCAAACTGTTTGAATGTATCTTCGAAACCCTTGCCGACAATGGCCCTAAGACCGTTGACGTTCCACGAAACAAATTTCATAATTTCGATTTAAATTTAGGGGTTATATAATCCACGCCCATCATACCTTTGTGAACAGCAATGGTAATCGAATCGTTGGCCCGGGCTGTGCGATAGCGTCCGGCAGTAATAGGCACAGTGACCTGTTTACCGTCGGGCAAGCTGATATCGGCATGGTAGCGGTAATAAGTTTCGCCTGTAGACACATACCTGCGCCCTACGCGGCGAGAACGGTGATGCTCGGTACGATAGGCCTTTTCGACCTTGCAACGATAATATACCGGTTCAGTTCCCGGCAGGTCGATGAAATTGAGACCAATGAGAACAGCCGAAATAATGCCGCCACCAACAGCCACTGCAATCAAGGCATTCAGCAGCATAGACTTCAGGTGCGTAAACTTCTGCCACCACCTCGCCATAGGCATGACAAAGAGCAAGGCAATTATTGCTGCGATAGCCGACAGATACCAGCCGCCGAGAACTGTCGACGAACAGGCGTAAACAAACATCCAGCCGAGCACGCCTAAAGCTATCGTGAAGCCATATAAGAATGTTCTTTTCTTCGACATGTATGATAATACTTCGATTAAAGCAAAAATACGCCGGAGAAACAATTGTATCTCCGGCGCACAATATTAGCTAAGATTAGAGACTTATCGCACAGTGCTCGAGGGCGAGACCGCGAGTATAGTTCTCGATATACTTGTTGAAACCTTCCACATCGGCTTGGTCGGGAGCAATCTCAGTGCCGGTTGCACCGAGGAAAACGGTGTCGTTCAACCAGCCGGCAAGCGACTTCTTCTCGGGATTGTTGATCATGAATCCGGCGAGCAAGGCCATACCCCACGGGCCGCCTTCGCCTGCAGTTTCCATAACCGAAATAGGAGAGTTGAGAGCAGCAGCAAGAATACGCTGGCCAACGCCGGGGGTCTTGAACAGACCGCCATGACCGGTGATGCGGTCAACCTCTACCTTTTCATCATTGAATAGGATGTCGTTGCCAATCTTAAGCACGGCAACCGAAGCGTAAAGGTTCGCACGCATGAAGTTGGCAAGGGTAAACTTGTCGGTAGCCTTGCGGACGAATAATGGGCGACCTTCGGCAAGACCGGTTACCGGTTCGCCGGAGAAATAATTGTAGCTCAGCAAACCGCCGCAATCAGGCGCACCCTCGAGGGCGGCATTGTAGAGCTTGCCGAAAATCTCGCCCATGTCAACAGGCACACCGAGAAGCTGCTGATATTCCTTGAATATATTCACCCAGGCATTGAGGTCGCTGGTACAATTGTTGCAATGTACCATAGCTACCGGAGCACCGTCGGGAGTAGTTACCATATCGATAACCTCGTAGGGTTTCGACAGCTCTTTCTCCAGAACAATCATCGAGAATGACGATGTGCCGGCAGAAACATTACCTGTACGGCGAAGAACAGCATTGGTGGCAACCATACCGGTACCGGCATCGCCTTCGGGAGGACAGAAGGGAACACCGGCTTTGAGGTGACCGGAAACGTCGAGCAATGAAGCTCCGCGCTCGGTAAGCACACCGGCAGCCTCACCGGCTACGATGCTCTTGGGAAGTATATCCTCGAGTTTCCAGGGATATGCTTTTGCGGCGATGAGTTCGTTGAACTTCGAAACCATAGTGGTATTGTAATCTTTGGTTTCAGAGTCAACCGGAATCATACCCGAAGCATCACCAACGCCAAGAACTTTTTCACCGGTCAGTTTCCAGTGGATATATCCGGCAAGAGTGGTGAGGAATGTGATATCCTTTACATGCTCTTCGCCGTTGAGAATCGCCTGATAAAGGTGCGAAATGCTCCAGCGCAGCGGTATATTAAAGTTGAAAAGTTCGGACAATTTAGCAGCAGCCTCTCCGGTATTGGTATTACGCCAAGTGCGGAAGGGAGCGAGAATTTCACCGGCTTCGTCAAATGCCATATAACCGTGCATCATCGCGCTAACGCCAATAGCAGCAAGGCTCTCGATTTCAACATCATACTTTGCCTTTACGTCTTTACGCAAGTCGGCATAGCAGTCCTGAAGGCCATACCAGATAGCCTCGGTAGAATATGTCCACAGTCCGTCGACGAGCTGGTTCTCCCACTCGTGAGCACCCTGTGCAATAGGCTTGTAGTCGCCGTCGACAAGTACAGCCTTGATGCGGGTAGAGCCGAACTCGATACCGAGGACGGCACGACCCTGCATTATTGTGCTTTTTGCATCAAGTGACATAGCTTATTTCTTGAGCGAGTAATATACTTCGTTATAGCGGAGTTCTTTCTTGAACTCGGTCATGGTTGTATCCTTGTTGATGTGTACCATCTCGATACCCGCCATTTCTGCGTAGTCTTCCCAATACTCGGGAGTGACATTGTATGCGAAGCAGCTGTGGTGTGTTCCACCGGCCATAATCCAAGCTCCGGCACCAATCTCGAAGTTAGGCATGGGTACCCAAAGAGCTGATGCTACAGGCAGTTTGGGCAGAGGTTTGCTCTTGATGCATTCAACATCGTTGACAATCAGGCGGAAACGGTTGCCGAGGTCGATAACAGTAGCGGTGATACCCTTGCCTGGTTTGGATGTGAACACCAGACGAGCAGTCTGAGCCTTGCGGATACCGATACCGAGGAAGTGAACTTCAAGACGGGGTTTCTCCTCTGCAATCATAGGACATACCTCGAGCATGTGAGCCTGCAGAATCGAGCTCTTGTCACCGTCGAAGTTGAGAGTGTAGTCTTCGAGGAACGAGCAGCCGCCGAGACCCTGGTTCATAACCCAGAGAGTGCGGTAAAGAGCTGCAGATTTCCAGTCGCCTTCGGCGCCGAAACCATAGCCTTCGGCCATTAGGCGCTGTGATGCAAGACCGGGAATCTGGTCGAAACCAACAAAATTGGGGTCGTCGATATTGTCTGTACCGAGGTCGTCGAAGTTTGTAGTGAATGCCTTAGCGCCCTTGGCATCGAGACATGCGCGGATAGCGAGTTCGGCCTTGGCGGCATTCCAAACTGATTTATAGGCTTCAGTACCTTCTTTCTTCACATCACCCTCGCATTTGTATTCCGAGTGATATTCTTTTACAAGAGCGTCTACAGCCGAATCTTCAACTTTCTTGAAGTATTCCATTAGTTCGCTCACGGGGCAGTAGTCAACATGGTAGCCAAGCTGCATTTCAGCGCTCACCTTGTCGCCGTCGGTAACGGCAACATTGTTCATCTGGTCGCCGAAACGGATTACGAGCATATCCTGAGCATCGGCCCAAGCGGCAGCCACACGGCTCCACACAGCGATTTTCTCAAGGGTCTTTTTGTCTTTCCAGTAGCCTACAACCACTTTGCGACGCACATTGAGACGAGTGCAGATGTGACCGAATTCGCGGTCGCCATGAGCACTTTGGTTGAGGTTCATGAAGTCCATATCCATGGTCTTCCATGGAATTTCGGCATTATACTGTGTATGGAGGTGAAGGAGCGGTTTACGGAGCTGCTGCAGACCGTGAATCCACATCTTGGCAGGCGAGAACGTGTGCATCCAAGTAATGATACCGATACATTTCTTCTCAGCATTTGCCTCGAGCATAACACGCTCAATGTCTTTCGACGACATTACTGTGCCTTTGTATACAACCTTAACAGGTATCACACCGGCAGCATTTACGCCGTCGACCATTTCTTTAGAATGGGATTCAACAATGCGAACGGGTTCCTCGCCATAGAGCATCTGGGCTCCGGTCACCCACCATATTTCAAGATTATCAAACATCTTATTAACTTTGATTAGAGGTTATACATTAATATATTTTGGGTCACGCAATGAATATAACACTGCGCGACCCATTGAGAGATTTTATTTCTTTTTCTGGCCGTAGTAAGCATTGGGGCCGTGCTTGCGGCTGAAATGCTTTTCTACCAGAAGTGGATTCATGGTCAGCGCAGGGTTTACCTGATAAGCGACGAAGGCCATTTTGGCAACCTGCTCCATAACTACTGCATTGTGAACAGCTTCGTCGGGAGTCTTACCCCACGAGAATGGGCCGTGGTTTTTAACCAGAACACCGGGCGTGTGCATCGGATTGATGTCGCGGCTCTCAAATGTGTTGATTATCACATTGCCGGTTTCAAGTTCATAGTCACCTTTAACCTCTGCTTCTGTCATATCCGGAGTGCAAGGTATGGCATTGTGGAAGTAATCGGCATGTGTCGTACCGATATTCGGTAAATCGATACCGGCCTGAGCCCAGGCAGTTGCATATGTAGAGTGCGTATGTACTACACCACCGGTTTCGGGCCATGCACGATAGATAGCCAAATGGGTAGGAGTGTCGGATGAGGGACGGAGATCGCCTTCGACAACATTTCCGGTTGCGAGGTCGACAACCACCATGTCTTCCCATTTCATTACATCGTAGTCAACACCCGAGGGTTTGATGACTACGAGACCTTTCTCGCGGTCAATACCCGAGACATTGCCCCAGGTAAATATTACAAGGCCGTGCTCGACAAGAGCCATATTGGCCTTGTAAACTTTCTTTTTGAGTTCTTCTAACATTTTTACCAGAAGTAAATATAGAATGCTGCGGTAATACCTAAAATGATAATTGAGTGGATAACATCCCAGTGATTCCAGCTTGCACTTGTCTCAGCACGCTGCTCGGGGGTAGATGTGCCGAATACAAGGCCCTGGATTTTTGCGGTTTCGGGAGCTTTGGTGCATAGTGACACTGTCACACCGACAAGGAGGCAGAAGAGAAGCATCCAGCCACAGAAGAAGAGCCAGTTTTCATCGAAGAATACGCGCTGGAAAAGGCTTGCATCGGGGTTCTGACCGGGTACGATGCCTTGGGTTGTATAGTAAATCTTGGCACCAAGACGAGTGAGACCGACGATAAGGCCTGAGAGAAGTGCCCACATACCGCCCTGAGCTGATGCACGCTTCCATAGGATACCGATAAGGAATGCCGATGCAATACCGGGGGCGAGCACCGACTGAACATCCTGCAGGTAGAGGTAAAGCACATCGCCGATCGAACGCATTACAGGAATCCAAAGGATGCCGAGGATTACGATAACAACAGTAGCTGCTTGACCGATACGGACAAGTTTCTTGGGCTCGGTATCAGGACGGAATCGCTGATAGAAGTCGATTGTGAAAAGCGCTGCCGATGAGTTGAACAGCGAAGCAAGAGAGCTCATAAGAGCAGCAAGGATACCGCAAACAATAAGGCCTTTCACACCGGCAGGCAGTAGCTTGGCAACCAATGTGGGGAAGGCGGCATCGCTGTTAGGCATACCATTTGCATTAAGTGGGAGGAAGTCGCCAAGATTCTGATGGAGTGCAAAGGCAATCATACCGGGAATGAGGAACAGGAATACCGGCAGCAGCTTGAGGTAAGCTCCAAAGATTGTACCACGACGGCTTTCTTTCTCATTCTTACCGGAAAGCACGCGCTGTACGATGAACTGGTCGGTACACCAGTACCAGAAACCGATAACAGCCGAGCCGATCAGAGCACCGAGCCAAGGATATTGGGGGTCGCCGTTGTTGCGGATAAGATTGGTCATTGTATCACCATATTCGTTCACTTTTACCGATGAGCAAATACGCATCATTTCATCCCAGCCACCGAGTTCCTTAAGGCCGAGTACAAGAATGATGAGCGAACCAAGCAGAAGAATTGGAGTCTGAAGCACAGATGTATACAGTACCGACTTCATACCGCCGAAAATCGTATAGAGAGCGGTAATAAGCACAAGGCCTACAGCTGCAATCCAGAAGAAATCGATACCCCAAAGTTCGTCGATACCAAATACCTGCTGGAATACCAGGCCGCCGGCATACACAGTAACGGCTACCTTGGTAAGCACGTAGCTGATTAGCGATATCGTAGCCAATATGGTACGAGACTGAGGATTAAAACGTTTCTCAAGGAATTCAGGCATGGTATAAACCATCGACCTTGTATAAAATGGAACGAATACCCAACCGAGGATAAGAATCATCCAGCCCTGGATTTCCCAATGAGCCATAGCCATACCGGACGAAGCGCCCGAGCCGGCAAGGCCGATAAGATGTTCAGAACCGATATTAGAAGCGAAAATAGACGCACCGATAGCAATCCAGGTTGCGTCCTTACCTCCAAGGAAGTAGTCTGCGGCATTGTTTTGCTTCTGCCGCATTACCCATACAATGATGCCAATCAACGCCAAGCAAAAGAGCGCGATGACAATCCAGTCTAAAAATGCCATGTTTCAAGTTTTAAGGTTAGATTCTATACTGATTATTTGACTGAGAAATGGTAGGCACAATGACTGTGATAAGTCTCGCCCGGGCGGAGAGTTGCCGACGGCCATTCAGGTTTGTTGGGGCTGTCGGGATATTTTTGTGTTTCGAGGCATACACCTGTACGCTGGTTATAGACTGTATTACCTTTGCCTTTGACTGTGCCGTCAAGGAAGTTGCCGGTATAAATCTGTATGCCGGGCTCGTTGGTATATACATGAAGCAGTATGCCGTTTGCAGGATTGTAAAGTTCTACCGATGCCAGATTATCGTTGCCGGCCGAGTTGAGAACCCAGTTGTGGTCGTAACCGTTGCCGTTGCGAATCTGCTCGTTGTCGGCAGTGATATCCCTGCCGATAGGCTTGGTAGCAGTGAAATCAAATGGAGTTCCGGCAACGGGGGCAATCTCGCCTGTTGTCATATAGGTCGAATCTACCGGAGTATAATTGTCGGCGTCAACAGTAAGCTCATGGCTGAGGATATCCTT
Source organism: Bacteroidales bacterium M2 (assembly GCA_001689415.1). Classification (GTDB taxonomy): domain Bacteria; phylum Bacteroidota; class Bacteroidia; order Bacteroidales; family Muribaculaceae; genus CAG-873. Next base: position 13,374 of record LUJM01000007.1, read on the forward strand.
GGTGGCATCACCATTGAGATTCCAATATGAGTGGTTGGTCATATTGATTACAGTAGGCTTGTCTGTTATAGCAGTATAATCGATATCGAGTATATTGTTGGCCTTGAGGCTGTATACCACTTTGGCATTCACCGTACCGGGATAACCGTTGTTACCGTCGGCATCGGTAATAGTCAGCTCAAGAGTACTGTCATTAGGCTGCGTAGCCGAGTATACGCGGTATTGCCAGCCAAGAGTACCCATATCCGTACCGCCGTGGAGCGAATGACCAAAGTTATTTATCGGCAATGATACAGTATCACCGTCGAGGACGAAACGGCCCTGGTTGATGCGGTTGGCATAGCGACCTATCGAAGCGCCGAAATCGGTCTGGTTCACCTCGGGGAAATAAGCTTGTACGCTGTCGAATCCAAGCACAACATCACAGAATTTACCATCGCGGTCAGGCACCATTACAGATACAACCCTACCGCCATAGTTGGTAACGCATACCTCCATACCGGCCGCATTTGTTAGCGTGTAGAGCGCTGTACTGTCGCCTCGGAACTCTGCCTTGAATTTTTCGGGATCAAGACCCGATTTGGTTAATTGCTTATCCGCGACACCGGTGCAAGAGGCCAGCAAGCCAAGTGCTATCGCAGGATACAATAATGATTTCATAGTATCTTTTTCCGATTATTTGGTTTATTGTATTTATGACTGTCAAAGTTAGTGGTATTTTTCAAAATATGCAATACAAAAAAATGGCCATATTGGATATATGACCATTTTTTTACAGTTTTTTGACTTAAAGACAGCCTCTGAGAGGCTTTATATTCATGCACTGAATCCTATCAAGGCAAGTGCACATGCGGCTATGATAAGCATAATCGATGTTAAAACTATGATCCAGAATACCGGACGTGAAACCCCGCGAAAATTAAACACTACCGAGAAAGCGCCCCATGCCATAAGTCCGAACAGCGCCACTACACTCAGGCTGAAAAATATGGCGCTGAACACAGAAGGCCAACCAACTTCAAAGGGTTCAAAAGAGAGACCCGAAAGTATCTCGACAGACCCGCTGAAGTAATAAGCAATGGCTCCGGACACGGTCGCTATAAATATTACCAATCCGGCAAAGGCGATAGCGCCAACAGTAAGACCCAAGAACGCCATGATAAGCTTACCGATTATTGTAAACAGCTTAGCAACGAATCCACCGTCATGACTTGCACTGTCATATGATGTCGCAGGGGCTGTTGCCATAACAGCCTGACCGACCGTATCGACATTAACAGGCTGGCCGTTCTGCTCAAGCAGCTGCTGGGGTGTCGACGCCACCGGGATAATCATCCACAACAGCAAGTACAACAGTGTCAACGGGCCCATTAAATATGGTGTAAAAGTAAAGAATGCTATTACATACAACAGACGCATTATATTTGCGTTCCAGCCAAGGAATGTAGCCAAGCCGCCAAATACGCCGCCAAATACCTTGTTCCTCATATTACGGTAAAGGCGTTTGCGTCCGGGAAGGTTGAATGTTATAATCGGGCTTGTGGAGTCATTGGATTGGGGCTGTGTCGTTGTAGCCCCGTCTTCCTGTTCGGGATTTTCGCACAGGTCTTCCGGACGTCCCATAGTGGAAATCACATTATTGACATCAGCCAATACAATCACACTGGCACCCCGGTCGATGCGCTCGTTAAACAACTCACGTATACGGCTTTCGATATCACCCACAATCTCCTGGCCCTCGTTTCCGCGAAAGATAAGATGTAATTGTTCGAGGTAATTCTTGAGGAGCTCGAAAGCGTCTTCGTCTATGTAAAAAATTTGGCCGTCGATATTGGCCGGATATGTTCTTTTCATTGTAGATTGATATCAGGAGGTGTAACAGTTGAAGTAAGCGATTGCAGATGCCCTACAGTGTGAGAGATTTCATCCCACGAGGCCTGCAATTGCTCGAGAAACTGTAGGCCGAGCGGAGTAATGCCGTAGTATTTGCGTGGTGGACCCGACGGAGACTCTTCCCAGCGGTATGCCAGGAGTCCGTCGTTTTTAAGCCTGGTCAGGAGAGGGTAAAGAGTACCTTCCATAACAATTAGATGCGCCTCCTTCATTTTTGTGATTATTTCGGAGGCATAAGCATCTCCGTGCCTGAGCAGCAGCAACACGCAAAACTCAAGCATCCCCTTGCGCATTTGTGATTTTAGATTGTCGATGTTCATTTTTTAAGATTGTAGATTATTAAGAGGGATACTTTTTTTGTTTTACACTGCAAAGGTAAGCAACAATAAGGTACTATGCAATACATAGTACTAAATTTATTCATATTTTAACATTTATTAAGTTTAGAATAAAAATATAGCCTTAAATCTGTGTTTCAGCCCCATTACTACGTTGTTTTATTACTATTGAGCATTAATATTTCTCATTTATATGTGACAAATCAAAAGATAACAAATTTTTTTGAGTAAATTTGCACCCAAATATAATCCCTATCAGGATTGTTTGCTTAAGACCTTTATGAAAGAACTACCGATATTGACCTTCGAGCCCCAATTTAAAAGAGTCATCTGGGGAGGACAGCGCATCGCCGAATACAAGGGTGTGCCGTCCCCCGGCGACAAGATTGGCGAAAGTTGGGAAATATCAGGCTTACCGGGCCATGAGTCAGTTGTATCTGACGGTCCTTTCAAAGGCCGGAAACTCCTAACGCTTCTTGATACCCATGCAGAAGCCCTGCTTGGCAAAAAGCTTTATGAGCGTTTCGGTCACAGTTTTCCTTTACTCGTCAAGTTTATAGATTCAGCCGATGACCTGTCGATACAGGTTCATCCCGACGATTCGCTTGCCAAGGAAAAATATAATGGATGCGGCAAAACCGAGATGTGGGTAAATATCGCCCCGTCTGTAGGCGCATACCTTTACTGCGGCCTAAATCGCAAGCTCAGTCCCGACGAATACCGCAAAGCAGTCGACAACAACACTATTATCGACTATCTGTGCAAGTATTATCCTGATAAAGACGACGTATTCTTCCTTCCGGCGGGCCACATCCACAGTTTGGGCCGCGGCAACTTCGTACTTGAAATACAGCAGACAAGCGATACAACCTATCGCATCTACGACTACAACCGACTTGATGCCGACGGCAACCCCCGCCAGCTTCATATCGAGGAATCTCTGGCTGCTATCAATTTCTCCGACGTTGCCGACACTGCGCCAACCCGAATCCCCGAAGGAAAGAACAACGAGTTTGTGATAGCGGATTGCAAGCATTTTACCGCCACCGCAATTGATATTGAAAACGAACACATACTGAACCTTAATAATAGGGATTCATTTACTATCGTAATCGCTATCGACGGCGAAGTAGAGCTAATAGCCCCTGACGGTACAACTACAAGACTGACCCGTGGCCATACTGCATTGATACCCGCGTCGATGCCGACTGTGATTGCCAAAGGCAACTGCCGACTTATTACAACCTTTATAAATTGTTGAGACTCCCCTACTCTGCTTTTCGGAAATAGTCGGACCTTACTATCAGATCCGACACGGGCCATATGGTCTGTTTAAGACTATCAATGTCAGCATCAGAAGCACCACGTTTGCTACCGTCGGCCAAAACCGACGAGCAGTTACGCGAATCAAGCATCGACATACCAAGCCCTCGCCAACCCTCAAGATCCATAATCTCAACCACTGTCGGGAATATATCTATCTGCCCGACAGGACGATCAATACGTTCAGTCCTCCCGGTATTAGCCGCCACAAAGGTTATACGACCGTCAGACTTTCGTTTTCCTACATCGAGGTCGTGGTCAGAAGCAAGCACAAGCACCGTATTGTCATACATCCCGGAATGCTTCAAGTCTGCGATAAAACTTCCGAGAGCCGAATCAAATCCCCAAAGTGTTTTGAGATAGTTGTGCTGATGCTTGTCGTCCAGTTCAGCATCGGAAAGCCATTGTGGAACCTGCAAATTATTGTCTTCGAATGGATAATGCATACCGAGAGTAATAACCTCGGCAAGGAAAGGCTGACGCATATGTATGATTGTATCAGCCACTAATTCGAAGAGCGCACGGTCGATTGCGCATTTGCTCACATCAATCTGCTCCACGAGATTATCATAGCCATATGCAGAGGATGTTGCACGATGATTCCAAACACTTCCGTTTTCGACTATAAAGTCGCACGACGATTTGAATCTCCCCGCTAAGGATAATTCGCTATAATCATTGTCGGCAAACAACATAGCGGCACTACCATGAGCTATTGGCAACAGACCTACATTGTAAATGAAATGACCGTCGGACGAGCCTCCAAAACGGCGCTGCGGTACAACATCCAAACAAGAAATAGTGCCTTCAGAAGTCAACAAAGAGTCAAGCGTAGGTGTAAGTTTGTGACCATTAACCTCGGAGCCAACAGCCCATGAATTAAGCGATTCTACAACTATAAATATCAGATTCTTGCCCTTGTTTGCTAAAAATACGCTATCCGTATGCACATACTGCTCAAGATTATCAAGACACCGAGCCACAAGTTGTGCCTGCTCATCCGACAGCCGGTCGATTTTATTCCTGTCACGGGCCAGCTGTATGTAAGAGTATAACAGTACTCCGTTGCCATGCCATTCGAAAACATGGCTGTTAGAGTATGTACTCAGCTTCTCATTTACGACTTTGGCAAAACTCGATTCTTCGTTTTTTACCTTGTAATAACGCAAAGTAGAAATAACCGATGCGCACATTCCGGCGCAATAAGCCAAAACAGCAATGGCAATCGTCAAAACTTGGCATCTAAAAGACAGCTTTGCAGCCTGCGACACCTTTAAACGCCTATAAAGAAAGATTATAGCAACCGGCAGCACAAAAAACACGATGTCACCCCACGCTACCAGGCCCGGTACCGAATCGAAAACCAAAGCATTGTAACTCGCAGGCTCTACAATAAGCGACCATGGCAGCAAATCTCCCCAATATCGATAGTAAAGCACATTGGCATACAAGAACAAGGACAACACGCATACTATCGCAGGCACGATAGCCCGCCAACGCCCGCGAAGAATCCAAAGCGGTGAACACAGCAGCATGCCCTCACCGCCATATAGGCATAGTGACACATATAATTTCAGCTCGCTGGCCACAGCAAAATCAAAGTCTGCACACAGGACTATGATTGCCAATATGCATGACAAATAGAACAGAATCAGGCTGCGGAATGGGCGTAAACTCAATACCATTGTATACCGTTGGAGAGCGACGAACGTTTATCGTATTTAAAGTCGCTGAGAAGCGACGACTTAACGGATATGTGGAAATTGTAGCTCTTGTACGGTCCGACAGGCACAAAGCTTGCCCTCATGGTAAAGCAGTGCAGATCTCGCGATATATTACAATTCATATATGCGAGTTTGTGTGTATCGAAATTGTAGGAGGCCGAAAACGAGAAATCCCAGTTGGGCGTCGGACGTATGTTTCCGCTCAATGAGAGATTCTGAGTGATGCGTCCGTCAAACTCCATTTTCTCCTTATTGAAAGCGCCGTAACCATAATTGACCGAATAATTGAATGTCAGACTCCATGGCACAGACCACTTGGCATAACCGTCGCGTCCCATTTCGATATCGTCATGCGAGCCGGATGAATGCATATCGTCCTGCGCATCATCCATATCCCGCTGATATTCCGAGCCTGATCGGTTAGGGTCGGTTTCTTTGTTTTCTTTATTCTTATCCTTTTTACGCTTGAAAGTGTCGTTGTTGAAGGTATACGAGAACGATGTACCGGTCCTCATAAGCCTACCCCACCCTTTACCGGCCTGTAAGCGTGTACGATTGACCTTGACAGGCGTGCCCGACGAATTGAGCTGGTAGGTGTACGGATCCCACGTCGCCGAAAGGTTGAGATTGAAATTCTTGACCAGACGCAATAGAATCGACGTAGATATATCGCTCCAATTCAATGAGTCTGCAGCGATATTATAACTTTGCTGAATATTGAAATTCTCTATAAGCGAAATCTTTTTCTCCCCTACCGAGTCATTATCGGTCTTTACCTTCATCTCAAGGTTGTTGGAAAGCGACATCGATATCGACCCGTTTTTACCCTGGCCGGGAACGCCAAACAAGGCATTAGGGAATTTTGAGTATTTTTTCACCTGCTGCTCTCCTCGCGAATCTGTGTAGGTGTATTGTCCATAGTACCCGAAGAACGAGCTTGAGAAGTCGGGCGCACCGCTAAACGATACAGACGGAGTGAGCACCCAACGAATCATCTTGAACTTCTGACCGAGCTTGCCTAAAGGCTGGAAGAATGCATACACCTTGGTGTCGAGCGATACCGAGGCCTGAAAATCCCACACGTTGTAGAAGCCATATACGGTATCCATACGCTCTATACGTTCAGCCTCGTCCCAGCTACGGTTTACCTTGTTGGTATACATGCGGTCGCTGAGGTTGAGCGATGGCGTGAGGTTGATATAGTTCAGCACGTTGAAGGTAGCCGAAATAGGTATTTTATGACTCATGGCATTGCGCCAGTCCTTTATAAGGCTCTTTTTAAAGAAATCATTCTGCTTGGATGTAAGCGAATTCTGCAACAGACCGGTATAGGAAAGTTTGATTTTTTCATACCAGCGCTCGGCTCCGATAGCTTTTTTGCGCTTAAAGGGGTATACCTGCGATAATGAAACAGTTACATTAGGAAACGAGACCGAGAGTGTCGAGTCCTGAGTTCGCTGTGATACGTTAAATGTGGTAGACAGACTCCACTTTGAATTCGGGATGCGATAAGTCATGTTGATCGACGAACTCTTGGTATTCTCGGTAAAAGACGGAGAATAATAAGACCCGAGGTCATTGCGCGTATAGCCCGATGTGGTAAAGTTCACACTGGCCGACAACGACATATTCGGGTTTGCCTTAGAATCCTGGCTGTGGCTCCATAGCACCTGGAAGTTGGTCTGCACCGAATGGTCGGGCGATCCCTTTTCGCCCATGATTGTCTTCAAGTAGCTGAGATTGAAGTTACCCGAATATTTATAGCGCTTGGCATATGTCGATGTAGCCCTCAAGCCCCATGAACCTTTGGTATAGATCTCGCCGGTAAGAGCAAGGTCGATGTTGTCGTTGATTGCAAAGTAATAACCGCCGTCGCTAAGGTAGAAACCACGGTTATAATCATCGCCAAAGGTGGGCACAATGATACCCGACGCATACTTATCCGTGAAGGGGAAATAACCGAAAGGCACGGCAAGCGGCAATGGAAGACCTGCAAGAACCATATATGTAGGTCCCACTATGATATCCTTACCGGGGCGGACCTTGCCTTTTGTAATATTGAAATAGAAATGAGGGTCGTCGTGATCATCACAAGTTGTATAGCGACCGTCTTTTATATAGAATTCGTTTTCGACATCTTTTTTGGTCGTACCACCGGTTAGATAACCTTCGCCCTGCTGTGTGACCACATTGGTTATATATCCTTTTTCGGTTTTGAAATTGTAGCGCATGGTTGCAGCCTCATAGTCTGTACCGTTTTCGTTAAAAACCGGCTTGCCCTGCACCACACCGGTCGAGTCTTCGCGCCCGACAGCAAATACAGTGTTATCGTTGAGATCCATTTGTATCTCGGCTGCGTCAAGCTTGATATCGCCATAGGTAACGTTGCCGGAACCATACATAAAGGCCGAATCGCGCCCAATGATAAGCATTGAATCCTTGGCCGAGAAATTAACTGCCGCATCGAGGTCGGTCTTGACATACTTTACACGACTTGCCTTCGCCACCGGTGCTGCCGGAACCGCAAGCAATGATTCCCCTTCGATAGTATCTCGCGACAATATGGTCGGTACTACCCGGTCAACAGGAATCGCCAAAGAATCGAGCGATACATCACGAGTCGGTGCGGGACGACCCCATACCGACAAGCAACAAACGACCGCCAAAATGGCTATTATATATATTATGAGAGATCTCAAAAAGATTCTTTTTCGGTTTCGACGTGCAAAAGTACGAAAAAGTTATCTAATAGAAGTAGCCGATACATACAAAAAATCTAAATAGCCGCAAAATCGAAGCCCATGTACACTACCACAGGTTGAATCTGAAGCCGAAAACAGCCTCGCCGCTAAGCACTCCTCCGGCATAGGTAGTCTCGCGGTCATTGACAATGGCCACATCGAATCGGCCGGTAACACCGGCAAACAACGGCCCTTTGTTCCATACGACTGCCAACTTGAGACGATTGTAGAGCGACATCGACACTTTATCTATATCACTATTAACAAACCCCTTTCGCACACCTATAACCGGCGACTCACTCACTCCGAGAACCCAATTATGCGCGAAAACCCAATTGTAACCATAGCCGAAGCGCAGGGCATAATTATGGGTATTGACCCTGTAAATATTGTTAGCCCAATGCTGCGGGAGCTCGTCTTTCATATAATCCGGCAAGCCACTGAAATCAAAGCGTAATTTCTGGGTATATATCGAGAATCCCGTATAGAATGCGCCCTGACTACGACGCTGTAAACGACTGTAGTTGAACGATGCCGCCTCGCTGTAGCGCTTGTGATTAAAGAAATAATACGCATCGATTCCCCAGGTGGAGTTATCAATAGCATCAAACGGCACATGCAGGTGGTGGTCCGACCCAAAGCGTTTTAGAGTCGTGCCGACATTATTGTGAATCATATACGCCTCCGCGGCAAACAACATGCAGTTAAAGCCGAATCGGAAACGCTTACGCGACTGGTCGGAACCGCCGAAATAGCGGCTCACATTCACATCATATCCGGCCGATACTGCCAGATAGGTCAGATACACACCCAATGACGTAGAGGGATCGGAGCGCATGAATATACTGGTCTTGTTTGGCAAGCGAAAACTATATCCGTCAAGCCAACTCTCGGTAGTAATCTTGGCAGAAAACTTATAGCCGGTCGGTCGCACGTAGCAGGTATCGTAACCATTAAAGAACTTGTCGCCCCAGCGATATGTATTGACAACAAAGCGCGGAAACTTACCCCACGTCGCGATAGAATCAAGATTGAATGATATAGCTTTCACCGGCACCGAAGAAACCGACACCAGCATCATAACTATAAACAATAAATTCCGTATGCGCTTCAAAATTCAGAATACTAAACAAAATATGAAGTGCAAAAGTACAAAAAAGACGATTAATAAAAAAATTATGAGAACAAACTCACAAAAAAATGTCAAAACAGCGACAACTGTACACCCGGGCGCATAGGTGCAATATACAGACTGCGTTCCTGCCGCCAACCCCGGCTTGCATTTCGCACACTAAGCCTTACCATTCCTACTACGCCGCCCAAAGCTTTGCGGACTGCTTTCAGTACATCTGCCAATGATGTGAAGCCACTCGAAGAAAACGAAGCAATCGTGCGTCCCTCAAAGGTCGCTGTTGCCCATACTGTGTCGTTGATTGTGATAGTTGCCATATGGAGAGTGTTTTTGATTATGGCACAAAGTTACGAGCACCTATGTGCCAACTACACGCACACACGTATTAACAAATGATAAATTTGATATATACCATTCATTTGGACAATGTAAAAATAATGTATATATTTGCATCTAAAAAAAAGAAAAAGCCGCAGCCATGTACACATTTGCGATTTGCACTTTAGGGAAAAACTATACCGAAGAAATATCTCAGATCGAAGACCTTCCTTCCGGATTACAGAGAATACTAACACGCATCAGGATAAAATGCACCAAGGTTCCTGCCGAGTTTGTGCGCGGTACTAATGTATTTATTTGGATAGATTCCGACCACAAGGGAGCAAGTGCGGTCAAGGCGGGACTCAAAGCCATCGCCCGGTTGACACACATCAACAGAGGCAGCGACATAAACGACGAATCTACAGTTGAGTTAGAAATTTCATACATATTCGCCGGGGCAATTGACCGCGTAGATATTTTACGCGAAGCTCCAGCGATGTACTATATGTGCTCGGGGCTGCCTGTAATCGGCCTTAATAATGACACAAAAGCCACCATACAAGTATTCTCCAACGATGGCGAACGCTGCGACTTGTCTGCGCTCTTCGAGATAATCAAAACATTTGCCCCGGGTTTTGAAAATGATGCGCTGCGATTAAATCCTGAATGGCAACAGTTCATCGCCTGCACCACGCAAAATAGAATCGAAGACAAAGATTGCAGTCATTTGATAGAAACCGGAAATATAGTAGCAGAGGATTCGATTCTCAATCAGTTTGCAAAGAAATGCTTTATGTATTTTTACAAACTCGACAACTTTGCCGCGTTCTGGCCACATACCATAGTGGCGACAATAAAAAACGGTGTAACATTCCGCACGATAAAAGACAACGACAACGGAATCGTGTTCACCGGCTTATTTAAAGCCGACAACATCGACGAAGGCCAATATTTCAGCAATAGCTACCGAGTTGACGACAGACTATGGTATCTGCCGTCGAACTGGTCGAAAACCGAATATGCACCGGGGACTAAAGCGCGAAACGCACTATCAATACAGTGCCTCGAAAGATTCGTATCACGGTTCTATCCCGATTATGAAATAGTGTCAACAAGCTACAGTTATACCCTATTCAAAACCGGACTATCATCCTCGTTTAAAACCGCTAATCTCAATGAATTCTGGCTCAGGGTCGGAAGGATAGTACTGAAAACCGACCAAGATTTCAGCAAACTACCGCGCTACTATCATAAAGGCCATATACGTGTAAAGTCTAACTACGGCGGTGCAACAAACTTTTCAATCGGCTACTATGACCCAGCAAGCGGGCGGGTAGACACCGATAATTCATTTGAATATACAGGCCAAGCCGGGGTGGACGAGCACACATTTTACCTATCCACGGAGATTGCCAATACCAAAGCCTTCGACTACTTTATACCTGTTTTCAACAAAGCATACAGTGGTTTATTTGAAATCGAGCATGACGGCAACGAGTACCGCTTCTTCGACAAACGAGATTTAAAGCCTGAAATCTATAACAGCGACGAACCTCGACAAATAATATTCTTCGGAGCACCGGGCACCGGCAAATCACACGCCGTAAACAAGGTTATTAACGAAATTGCACCCAAGCGCAGTATCCGCACAACCTTCCACCCCGACACGGACTATTCATCGTTTGTCGGCTGTTTCAAACCAACAATGCGAGATGGGCGAATCGAATATGCCTTTACCGCTCAAGCGTTTGTAAAAGCGTATATCGAAGCTTGGCGCGACCGTTCGAAACCCTATTTCTTGGTTATCGAGGAAATAAACAGGGGTAACTGTGCCCAGATATTCGGCGACATCTTCCAGCTACTCGACAGAGAAATCGACGGACAATCATGCTATACCATAAAACCGGACACGGACCTTCAAGCCTACATAGCCGAAAACTTGAATCTCACACCCAACATACCCGAAAACATTGCTTCGGGCGAGGAGATGTGCCTGCCGGGGAACCTGTTCATTTATGCGACAATGAACACCTCGGACCAATCGTTATTCCCGATTGATTCGGCATTCAAACGGCGTTGGGAAATGCGATATACGGCAATAAAACCTGGAGAACACTTGCACACTATCGTAGTCGGCAAGGAAATATACAGCTGGACCTCGTTTATCAATAAGGTAAACAAGAAAATCCTTGAACTAACAAAATCAGAAGACAAGCAACTCGGCTACTGGTTCATCAAACCCAACACGAATCACGAAATCAGCTGGAAACAGCTTGTAAGCAAAGCCATTTTTTATCTGTGGAATGACGTGATTAAAGACTACGCCGGCATGGAAAAAGAAGACTCGGCTTTCGGTAAGAAATTTGCGTTTTCTACTTTTTTCGATTCCGAGGGCGAGCCTATGCTCGAACATGTGATAGATTATCTTGACACACTCGGTGTTGAGAAAATAGTAACAGATATCGACGCGCCGGAAAACGAAGACTCCGATGACGAAATCGATGACAACGATACCCAATTTCCACGAAGCAAAGACACCACCAAATACAGCATCAATGGCACGGGGCAGTATAACAAGAGATCCCTTGCCGCACAGCTTGTAACACAATACATTGCCGACCACCCCAATATGTCTGCCGCGGAAGTGGTTGAAGAATGGCGGACACTTGGAAATATAGTCTCGCATTTTATAGAACTTCAAGAGGAATTCAAGAACAGAAAAGACCAAAAGCCGAGAGTAAAAATAGTAAAATGTAACGGCGAGAATATATATGTTTCTACTAACGGCTGGGGCGGTGTAGATAAAATGAAAGAGCTTATACAAGCCGTAGAAAGCAAAGATTGGGGACTCTCAATTAGCGAATACCCTAAATGAGACTCCTCATCGAAGATTTCCCATATCCCTCCGATTCTGCAAGGGAACTGCTGTGCGAAGGTGATTATCGCATAGCAGGAGACGTATGTCGCGTATCAAAAATAGGATACTACTATAATCCGTTGATCCGTGACTGCGTATTCATTCTCCCCAAAGTTATCCTTGACTATCACGACAATGATAGCGATGATACAGTATTCGGCAATCTAAGCCCATTAGATATAATTGACGTAGAGAAGGCGCTGAGCAACGAATTGCTCAACCCCGACCAACGCAATTTTATCTATAACTTCTCCACTTGGATATACCGAGCCATATTCGAATACGCCAAAATCAACGACAAACTGCCCGAAAATCAGCAATCCAAAATTATTTATCGCAAACAGTTCCACAGAGTCGACCACAATGGGCAGCAAAACGACAGCACACTACTCGATACAATTTTATCCCTTATACGATTCGCAAACGAGAACCGCGAATATTTCATGTTCATTATCAATAATATACATAGCGGATATAACAAGATTCACTGGAACAAAACCATATCGAAAAGAGACACAATTATATACAACGGCGCCCCATATTACATCGATACGGTAAACAGGAAAAAGCAAATCAATTTTGACGAAGAACTACTTATCATTTTTTACTCGATACTCGCGCACGTTCGCGACAAATACGGTTTTCCTATAAACTTTGATGTCAACTACCAACTGATAACAGGGTATAAATTCGAAAGCTATATCGCCGGTCTTGGCAAATCGAGACTGCTGCAGATAAAATACAAATACTTCTCAGATAAAGCACTACAGTTATGGCACTTATGCTATAACTTTTTCACTGTATCCGAACTGATGTCGTCCAAGCCCGACACAGATGAATACTTGCTCGTTTCAGACTTCGACATCGTTTTCGAGACGATGATCGACACTCTTATATCCGAGAACAATATCCCGGTGGCATTGAGGAATCAACGCGACGGAAAGATCGTTGATCATATATACCCCTATACCTCATTGATATCATCGGACAACATCTATTACATCGGCGACAGTAAATACTACAAGATCGGCGGTGCCGTTCATGGCTATTCAGAGTATAAACAATACACATACGCCCGCAATGTAATACACTATAACATCAACCTTTTGCTTCGGAACAACAAGTCACTTCTTGCCAACAAGCTCCTATACCGCGACAGCCTTACCGAAGGATACAACCCAACTCCCAATTTCTTTATCAGTGCCGAAATCGACGACCAATACCGGTATAACGAACCGGGGATACACCTACGCAAAAACCGTGACGGGAAGAACTATAGTGTAAGCCGACATTTCGAGAACCGGCTTTTTGACCGCGACACACTTTGGCTTTCGCACTATAGCATCAACTTCCTCTACGTCGTCGCTCTGTTTATATCTTCGAACCAGAATGCACGCGATGACTTTAAAGCAAGAATCAGGCAAAGTTTTCGCGAGCACCTTATAGGCTTCCTCAATGGCATGTACGACTTCTATATCTTCAATGGTGATAAAGAAGATATGGAGAGCTTTGTCAACGACCATTTCCGTGAGCTTTCAGGTAAGCTTTTCCATTTTTCGGGCACACTCATTATGGCTCTCGAAAAAGGACATGCCGACTCAACTAAAATACATCAGCTATACTCCACCCAATTTAGCAAATACCAGCTACCCCTACCGTTTTAACTGTTTAAAACAAGCTTTTTCAGAACAGGCATAGTATTTAAAACCGCATTTTAAGTTTTTTAGTTTTTATCTTATAAAGTAAATTAGTAATTTTGTAAGAATTTTGAGCCTATTGCGTTGCGATACTCCAAACATAACTACTTATGAAACGTATAATCACACTCTTATTGGCTATAATAGTCCTCGCCGGGATTACGGCGACAGCCCAACAGCCTGTGCGTTGGCGTACATTTGTCAAGGCCACCGGCCCCAATCAAGGCACTGTCACCTTCCGAGCCTTGATTGAGAAAGGTTGGCACTTGTATGGTCTTGAACTACCAAAAGACGGTCCTAAACCGACAGAATTCAATCTTGAAGGCTCAAAGGACATCGAATTTACTGGCAATATAAAGCCTGCTCGCAAGGCTCTTGAGGTTAACGACCCTCTATTCGGCATGACTTTGTCGTGGTGGGACAGCAATATAGAATTTACAATACCATTTAAAATAACCGGAAAAGAACCCAAGCTTCATTGTATTATTAGCTTTATGGCTTGTGACGGTACTACTTGTCGTCCGCCTGCCAAAGAAACTATCACTACACCTATCAATCTGAATAAGTAATGAAAAGAGCATACATATTACTCTCGCTGATTATAGGCCTGTTTGCAATCACTGCAAACGCCGCCCCAAACCCTGTGGAATGGTCAGCATCTATCAGCGGACCGGAAAATGGCACAGCCACACTGACAGTAACCGGCAAGATTGAAGGAGGTTGGCACATCTACGGTTTCAACATGCCCGAAATGGAACCGGAAGCCGGTGTTCCCGATCCTACTACAATGACGTTGTCGCTTCCTGTCGGAGTTACAGTCGACGGCGACCTTGTGAAAGCCGGAGACGAAAGCATGCATTTCGATGAGTTTATGAAACTTAACCTTGCATGGTTGTCGGGTACTGTGAGCTTTACACAAAAGTTAAAAGTAGCAGAAAACGCATCAGGAACGATCAGCGGTACGGTTCGTTATATGGCATGTACCGAAGAATCATGCACCCCTCCCGCACGTTATGATTTCAATCTTAAGATAGGAAACACCGTTGTGGCATCCAATACGGAAGCTGTAGAAACCGCCCCGCAAGAGCAATCAAATGTTTTGGCAAGCGATGCCAATCAATCACTTTGGTGGCAACCTGTTGAAGTATCTACCGGAACTGAAGCTCAGAGTTATTGGGCGATACTCCTATTTGGCTTCCTCGGCGGCCTTGTGGCCTTGATGACCCCGTGTGTATGGCCCATGATACCGATGACGGTTAGTTTCTTCTTGAAAAAAAGCAAATCACGTAGCCGCTCGATTCGCGACGCCATTATATATGCTTTGAGTATTATCGCTATTTTCTTGATTCTCGGCATTATTCTGACTGTGCTCTTCGGTCCGGGCAAGCTCAACGAGATTGCTACCGGCGCAGTCTTCAACCTGATATTCTTTGCATTGCTGGTAGTATTTGCCATTTCGTTCTTCGGCGCGTTCGAACTCACACTTCCGTCTCGCTGGTCAAATGCCATTGATGCAAAGGCAGAGAGCACCACAGGTCTGCTCAGCATATTCTTCATGGCGTTTACTCTCGTACTGGTATCATTCTCATGTACAGGCCCGATTATCGGTACACTCCTTGTAGAAGCATTCTCTCAGAGCAACCTCATGGGTCCGCTCTTGGGCATGGGTGGATTCGCACTCGGCCTTGCACTGCCCTTCGGTCTGTTTGCGTTCTTCCCCTCGATGCTTAAAGAGCTGCCTCGCTCGGGTTCATGGCTCAACACCGTAAAAGTAGTACTTGGCTTTATCGAACTTATACTCTCGCTCAAGTTCTTGTCGGTAGCCGATCTTGCTTATGGCTGGCATATCCTTGACCGCGAAGTATTCCTGTCGATTTGGATTATCCTATTTATCCTTCTCGGCCTGTACCTCCTTGGCAATTTGCGTTTCAGCCACGACGCCCCGGTTGAGCATACATCTGTCGGCCGTTTCTTTATGGCTGTCGCGTCGCTGTCGTTTGCAGTATACCTCGTCCCCGGCCTTTGGGGTGCGCCGTTGAAGGCTGTGAGCGCATTCGCGCCACCGCTGTACACCCAGGACTTCAATCTCTACGGTGGCACTTTCGAGGAATTTGATGATTACGACAAGGGTATGGCATATGCCAAACAGCACGGCAAACCCGTATTACTTGACTTCTCGGGATATGCATGTGTCAACTGCCGCAAAATGGAAGGTGCAGTCTTCGACACACCCACTGTGCGTGGCATTATCAGCAAGGATTATGTAATGATTAAGCTCATGGTCGATGACAAGGCCGACCTTGCCGAACCCATGACCGTGGTTGAAGAAGGAAAAACTATCAAGCTGACTACCGTCGGCGAAAAATGGGCTTACCTGCAGAGGTATAAGTTTGGCATTAATTCGCAGCCATACTACATACTGCTTGACAACGAAGGCAAGCCGCTATCGCAACCCCGCGTTTACAATGAAAACGTATCCGAATTCGTAGCATGGCTCGAAGAAGGGGTTGAAAAATACAAATAATGATATGGCCGCCTTTTCGGTGGCCATATCACCTATATCAATCGTACACCCAATCATAAAATGGCAAAACAAGAACAACTTGAGGCATTAGGCCGCCTCATTGACACACTCGATATATTACGCGTCAAATGCCCCTGGGACGCAAAGCAAACCAATGAAAGCCTTCGTCCAAACACGATTGAAGAAGTATACGAACTTGCCCAGGCCTTGCTTGACAATAATATCAACGATATCAAAAAAGAGCTTGGCGACGTTTTGCTTCATGTGCTGTTTTACTCAAAAATCGGCGCCGAAAACGGTCAGTTCGATATAGCCGATGTTGCTGATGCGATAAATAACAAACTTATTTTCCGTCACCCTCATGTATTCGGCAATGTGCAGGCTGAAACGCCCGAGCAGGTAGCACAAAACTGGGAACAAATCAAGCTTAAGGAAAAAGACGGCAACCGCTCGGTTCTCGCCGGAGTGCCCGCTGCCCTGCCCTCGCTGGTTAAAGCTTTCAGAATTCAGGAAAAAGCAGCAAACGTAGGCTTTGACTGGGAAACACCCGAACAGGTATGGGACAAGGTTGCCGAGGAGACAAACGAAGTTCACGAAGCTATCAAATCAGGCAAAAGCGAAGATATCGAATCGGAATTCGGCGATCTTTTCTTCAGCCTCGTAAATGCTGCCCGTCTTTATAATATAAACCCGGTCAACGCTCTCGAGCGTACCAACCGCAAATTTATAGCAAGATTCAACTGGCTTGAGGAACGCACTAAAGAGCAAGGCAAGAACCTCAAAGACCTGACTCTTGCCGAGATGGACGAACTGTGGAACCAAGCAAAGGAAGCGCTTAATATATAATGAAGCTCTGCATAACAGAGAAACCGAGTGTGGCCCGGGATATTGCTAATATCCTGGGAGCTAACGAACGTCACGACGGTTACTACGAAGGCAACGGTTACCGGGTAACATGGACTCTCGGCCACTTGTGTTGTCTTTATGAACCCGATGACTACTCTCCACGCTGGAAGCGCTGGTGTCTCTCCGAGTTACCAATGCTCCCGGCGAAATTCGATATAAAGGTAATAAAAGATCCGGGAATCGAACGCCAGTTCGGTATCGTTGAACATCTGATCGGCGAAGCTACCGAGATTATAAACTGCGGTGATGCCGGGCAGGAAGGTGAACTGATACAGCGTTGGGTTATGAAAAAGGCCAATGCTGCATGCCCGGTAGAACGTCTTTGGATATCATCACTGACCGACGAATCTATACGCGAAGGATTCGGCCAGCTTAAACCTCAGGAGCAATACGACAGTCTGTTCTTTGCCGGTCTTTCGCGAGCTATCGGCGACTGGATTCTCGGTATGAATGCCACAAGACTCTACACCCTCAAGTATGGCGGGCGAGGCCAGGTATTATCTATCGGTCGTGTGCAGACCCCAACCTTGGCTTTGATTGTAAAACGACAGCAGGAAATCGAGACATTCGTGCCTAAGGATTCTTGGGAACTACACACCATGTACCGGGATGTAAACTTTACATCGACCGGCGAACGATTCGAAACCGAAGCCCCCGGACTCGAAACAGTCGCCAGGATTGAGCCGTTGCCGTTTACAATAACATCAGTAACAAAGAAAATGGGTCGCGAATCAGCACCAAGGCTTTTTGACCTAACCTCGCTGCAGGTAGAGTGCAATAAGCGATTTGGCTGGACAGCCGACCAGACCCTCCGACTGATACAGAGTCTTTACGAAAAGAAACTGACCACATATCCTCGTGTAGATACCACATACCTAAGCGACGATATCTATCCCAAGATTGGACCTACGCTCAAAAAAATGACACCGTATGCCAATCTGACCGAGCCTATCCTCGCTGCCCCGATTGCGAAAAACAAGAAGGTTTTCGACAACTCCAAAGTCACAGACCACCATGCGATTATACCGACCGGTCAGTATCCGTCAGGTATCGAAGGCGACGAAAAAAAGTTGTACCACTTGGTTGCCATGCGCTTCATCGGAGTATTTTACCCTGATTGCCGTTTCGAGGCAACGACTGTTCTTGGACGAAGCGACGACTGCGAATTCAAGGCCACCGGCAAGGTGATTGTCGAACCGGGATGGAGAGTGCTGCTGCCTGCCAAATCCGATAACAACGACGACAAGCAAGACGAGAATGATGCCGTTCTGCCGGTATTTACCGAAGGTGAAAGCGGTCCGCACAAGCCATTTCTTGCAAAAAAGACAAGCCAGCCGCCAAAACCGTATACCGAGGGCACACTGCTTAGGGCTATGGAGACTGCCGGAAGAACCGTCGACAGCGAAGAACTGCGCGAGGCTATGAAAGACAACGGCATAGGCCGCCCGTCAACTCGTGCTGCCATTATCGAGACATTGTTCAAACGCGGATACATACGTCGCGAGCGCAAGAATCTTGTTGCCACACAAGCAGGCATCGACCTGATAGGAACTATCAATGAAGAATTGCTGAAATCAGCCAAACTCACAGGTCTGTGGGAAAACAAGCTCCGCCGAATCGAAAGCGGCTCTTACTCTCCGGCAAGTTTCGTGCGGGAAATCAGCGACATGATGCGACAGATTGTGATTAATGTCCTCAGCGACAACAGTAACCTGAGAATCGAGGCACAGTCGCAGGCTACCAAAACCAAGGCCACTGCCGAGGAAAAGCCCAAGAAGCCTCGTGCTCCGAGGATAAAGAGTATTGCAGAGATTGTATGTCCCATTTGCGGCCAAGGCCACATCGTAAAAGGGCGTACCGCCTATGGATGCAGTAACTTCGCAAACGGTTGCACATTCCGTATTCCATTCGACGACTGCCCTGCCGACGCAACTCCGGGGCAGGTAAACAAAGCTGTAAAGAAACAATCTAAATAACATCGATATGGGCTCGGTTATACAATGGATTATCGTTGGCATTATAGTCGGTGGGGCGATAGTATATTTCGCAACACGAAAAAAAGATAGTGGTTGCAGCGGATGTCCGCTTGATGAAACATGTAAAAAACGCCGCAGATGAGTACTGTTATAGGTAGGTTTGCTCCTTCGCCGACAGGTCGCATGCACCTTGGCAATGTATTTTCCGCACTGATGTCGTGGCTCTCTGTCCGCAGCAGGGGCGGTCGCTGGATTCTCAGGATTGAAGATCTCGACCCTCAACGATCTAAAATCCAATACGCACAGCAACTCGAAGAAGATTTGCTATGGCTCGGTCTTGAGTGGGACGAAGGTGGTATTGACGGAAAGGGCCTGGCGGCTCCATACATGCAAAGCAAGCGCGGTGAAATCTACCAAAAGGCTCTCGAAAAACTCAAGGCGACCGGATATACCTACCCTTGCTTTTGTACCAGAGCCGATATTATGGCGACTCAAGCTCCGCATCAGACCGACGGACGAATTATCTATGCGGGCACGTGCAGGCCAAAGTCACTACCAAGCAAGGCCGAAGAACCGGTGAGGGCGCACTCTACCCGTATCTTTGTACCCGACATCGATATCTGTTTTGAGGACCGAGTATTCGGATATCAGAGCGTGAACCTTGCCAAGCATTGTGGCGACTTCGTGCTAAGGCGGGCCGACGGAGCTTGGGCATACCAGTTGGCGGTAGTTATTGATGATGCCGCAATGGGTGTAACTGAGGTTGTACGCGGTTGTGACCTGCTCCTTTCCGCTGCTCAACAGATATACCTTTATAATATGTTGGGACTCACGCCTCCGGAATTCGCCCATCTGCCACTGATATGCAATAACGATGGTTTACGATTATCCAAACGCGACAAAGGGCTCGATATGGAACACCTGAGACAGACACATACGCCACAAGAGATAATCGGACAGCTTGCTTATACTGCAGGTATCATAGCCCGGCCAACACCCATTTCCGCAAAAGAACTTGCGGGTATATTTGACTGGTCAAATATACCCGCAAGCGAACGAATTGTTTGTCAATAATATAGCCGAATTCTATCCTTCGCTTAACAATATGCCCGACAAGTTAACTCTCGACATCAGGGCATTCCACGAACTCACATTCATATTGAACGTCAACCGCGGAAATTTGATAACCCTTCCAATAATTTTCATATAAGTATATACCCGGTCTCTGAGGGTATGGAATTGCACCCCTTTATACATCTCCTTGACCGGGAAAATATATGTGTCGCTCATACTTTCGTACTTACGTATTATCTGCATTGCCCGCGAATCGATAGGTATAGCTTTTTCCAATCCTTTAGAGCGCCGACGGTATACAAGCATATCACCCGACAAATTAGACTTGGTAAGATTCACAATATCAACCAGCTCCATACCCCGGCAATAGAAGCCGAACATAAACATATCTCGAGCCAAGTCTATATCCGTATTGCTCGAAAAATCTGTCTCGGCCATCGTCCTGAGCAAAGCTGAATCGAGTGATACCCTGTCATATGTATTGACAGCGAAATTGACTTTGGTATTCAAGCCCTTGAACCATTCTTCATTATCGCCTATTAGGCCACAATCTTTTGCATGATTCAATAAACTACGAAATGTCCTGAGATAGAATGACTGGGTACTATCGGCAAGCCCGCAAGCTTTCAACCATTGTGAATAGCTGTGTATCAATTCCTTATTTACCTTTTCGAATGACAAGGAACTGTCCGTGCAAAAATCTAAAAGGCTGTGTTGCAAACTTATATATGACCGAGACATACTAACCCGTCCTTGACTTTTTAGATTCTTTGACATCCGATTGATAAAATCAAACACATTGTCGCAATCGGATTCTTCGGCATCAGGATAGACAAATTTGAAATCCGACTTAAATTCCCGACCAACTGCGATAAGATCACCACGATACGGACGGTTTTCTTTTGAATCTAAAACAACAGATTTCATGCTTTCATCTCCTTCGATAGCTTTGCGATAGTCTGATACTACGTCGTCCACCGAGTAAGCAATCCCCTTATTATGTCTGTTTTCTATCACATTGCACAGCATTCGTATCGAAGCAAGCAACTCTCCACGGCGTTCTTCAATCACACCGGCTGTCATGCCGACAACATCAGTCGTAATTTTTCGCTCTATCCGTTGCTTCTCACCGACAGTGTTAGTAAACACTTCAAATATTCTAAGAAACACGACTCCGGGTTGATCGGGACGATGTTTACTCCTTGATTTTCTGAATTGTGCTGATATTTGAAACATAATATCGCTACAGACAGAAACAGATTGCAAAATAATCCATACCTATATGTATGGACTATCTGCAATCTGTCTTTAGTATCTTTTTATCAACGAACTATTTTTCGATAGCTGCTTTGATTTGATCTACGATGTAGCGGACCTGGTCGTCGGTCACCCAGGGGCCTGCCGGGAGGCAGATGCCGGTGGCAAAGAGGGCTTCGCTTACGCCGTTGGTGTAGGCGGGAGCGTTTTTATAGACCGGCTGCTTGTGCATGGGCTTCCATAGTGGACGCGATTCGATGTTGGCAGCGTCGAGGGCCATGCGCAGAGCCTCCACGTTGTCATTGGGCTGGCAGTCGGTAACAGCCACCGAGGCTGCGTGTGTTACACCGGCTGCTCCGCCTACAGCGCCGGTAATTACCTGCTTGTAAGCCAATTCTTGATTCTTAATCTTGAGATTGGGATCGAGAGTTGCCGTGCAAAGCCAGAAGTTAGAGTCGTACTCCGGTCCGGGATTAGTGTGCATAGTAATACCCTCCACATCCTTGAGAAGTTCCTCATACAAGGCCTGCACGTGTTTGTGATGCGCTATGTGTTCGTCAAGAACTGTCATCTGCGCCCTGCCGATGCACGCCGAGATATTGGATAGACGATAGTTATATCCCACAACCTCGTGCTGGTAGTATGGGTATGATTCGCGGGCTTGCGTCGCGTACCACATTATTTCTTTTCTCGCCTCGGAATCTGGGCAAATTAAAGCTCCGCCACCCGAGGTAGTTATCATCTTATTGCCGTTAAATGACAGCACGCCATAGCGTCCAAACGTGCCGAGAACCTGGCGATTATAACGAGATCCGAATCCTTCGGCGGCATCTTCGATTACGGGAATCCCATATTTGTCGGCCACCTTCAGAATATCGTTAATGCGATACGGCATGCCGTAGAGTGCCACGAGAATAATCGCCTTGGGCTTGCGTCCGGTCTTGTCGATACGGTCTAAAATTGCTTGTTCGAGCAGCTCGGGATCCATGTTCCACGAGTCCTTCTCTGAATCCACAAAGACAGGTTTTGCTCCAAGATATGCTATCGGATTTGTGGACGCGCAAAAGGTAAAGGACTGTACGACAACCTCGTCGCCAGGCTCGACACCGCATGCAATCAAGGCGAGGTGGATAGCCGCAGTGCCAGAAACAAGCGATGCGACCTTTTTACCCTCCCCTACAAATTGCTCCAATTCATGTTCGAACGCGTCACAATCCGGGCCAAGGGGCACAGCCCAGTCCTCGGCAAGCGCCGCCTTGATAAAGTCAATCTCACGCCCGCACATCTTGGGCTTGCAAAGGAGGATGCGTTCCATATCAGTCCAAAATATCTTCCGGTTCGAGAGGGGTGTAAGGGCCGTCTTTTACTTCAAAGATAGCCGACGGTTCGATTACCTCGATTGTGTGCCACTGGCCTGCAGGAATCTGTACGCCGTAGTTACCAAGTGCCGGATCGAGAAGGAATCGTTCGGTCTGTCCGCCCATGTCGTTATAGAACACCACGAACATCTTGCCTCGGAGCAGGACATAGGTTTCTGCCGTGTGGCGGTGACGATGAATCGGGAGAATCGTGCTCGGCAGCAGTACGTTGATCAATCTTTGGGCCTTTGCATCAAGGCTGTCATGGAGATTGAAGTTCATTCGCAGGCGAGGACTCTCCGCCGCCTTCCTTGTTACTTCGTCAAGGACTTTGTCGTCGATTATCATGATTTGGATTTTAAGTAGGCTTCGTGAAGGTGATAGTTCTTTTTCATAAACAGCAGATAGGATGCCGCGAGAACCACGATAACGATACCCAGATAGACGTAATGGTTAATCGGCAAGAAAATCAGTCCGGCAGAAACCGCGAGCTGCATTGCCATATACAGACCCGACACGGCCACGTGGGGGATGCGGAGTTCGTTTGCCATCAATTGATATGCGTGCTTGCGATGTGCTTCGCCGAGATTCTCATGGAGCTGAATACGGTGGCAGATTGTCAGTACGGCATCTGCACCATATACCGCAAGGAATACGATATAAGAGAAATCCTGAGTCTTGAGAATCAGCTGCCCGAGGGCAAACAATAGGATGAACGCCATGCTTATCGAGCCAACGTCACCGGCAAAGCATTTGGCCTTCTTGCGAAAGTTAAAGAAGCAGAACACCAAGAGGCTCAATCCGACAACGTATAAATAAGACATG
Source organism: Bacteroidales bacterium M2 (assembly GCA_001689415.1). Classification (GTDB taxonomy): domain Bacteria; phylum Bacteroidota; class Bacteroidia; order Bacteroidales; family Muribaculaceae; genus CAG-873. The sequence continues at coordinate 37,380 of LUJM01000007.1, forward strand.
TCGATAAATTGTTCTTTGCCATTGAGATAAATGAGTGGCAACAACACGGCGATAGAATATCCGCCCGTGATGCCGTTGATGCCGTCCATGAAGTTGTATGCGTTGATAATGCCTACACATACTATCAATGCGACGATCACAATCCACCAGTCATTCAAGTTCAGGATTCCAAACTGATAGAACATCAACCCCATTGCCACAAACTGCACAACCAGTCGCGCACTATCGGGCAATGAGTGGATATCGTCGACAAAGCTAATCAAGCCTACCAGCGACAGTCCAAGGATGAACCACGTATACTGGAAGCCGAAGAATGCGGCATAGAGCCATATACCGAACAGGAATATGATGCCACCACCGCGCAGTACGATGCTCGTATGCGAACTACGCATATTCGGTTTGTCGATGATGTTGAATTTGTCGGCTATGCGAAAGTATGCCAGCTCTAAAAAGAGTAGCAAAACAAAAATAACAGCGAAAATCATAAATTACTTGATATGAAGAGTTTCAAGGACTTTCATGGGGGTCCAACCGAGTGCATCTATGGCTTTCCGGTTAGAGAATGTCAGTGATTGTGTCAGTTTGCCAAGACGCTGAGAATTTATTGGAAATTTCTTCCCCACGATATCTCCAACTAAAGCCAGGCTCTTGGCACACCAATACGGTATCGAGATCGGCTTCCTTTTCCCCAGTTGGTTGGCAATCAAGATTGAGAGTTCTCCGAAAGTGGGCTGAGATGTATCACATACATTGTATATTCCGCCTTTATCAGCAACAAGCGGAATCAGGTAGGCGATATCATCTGCCATAAGTATACTTTTACATACCTTACCTCCTGCGATGTTTACATAAAAGCCTTTTTCTATACCACGTATCATATCGCCGAGATTACCCGGCGGATTAACTCCGGCAAGCAGCGATGGGCGCAGAATCGTAAGCACCACACCGTTTTTCCGGCACCAGTCAGTAAGAAATTCCTCCGCCATAATCTTGCTTTTGGCGTATGGCGTTGTACCATTAAGGGGGTGCTCCTCCGTAATAAGACTGCCGGACTCACAACCGTATACCGCAACTGTGCTTATGAATATCAACGATTTAGGAACACCGGCCTTTTCCAACGCTAAGCAAAGGTGCTTAGTACCCTCATAATTGACATCATAAAATAATTTTTCTTCTTCAAGCGTCTTGGGAACGACATGTGCCTTACCGGCAGCATGAAGTACAATATCGTAACGCTCAGGCAATTCCGGCACATCCTTGGCCAAGTTGACAGTCAAGTCATCAGCGTTAAGATGCCCCAAGGTCGTAACCTTGTAATAGTTTGCCCTAAGTTTCGGAAGAATATTGTTGCCCAGGAAGCCCGATGCCCCGGTAAATAAAAGAGATTTCATAATCTATGAGCTAAATAAGTTAGTGTACTTTGAAAGAATGGTTTCTTCTGAGAAACGTGTTAATGCTAATTCTTTCGCTCTTTTACCCATTTCCTTAAGTTCACTCCGAATATCTTCATTCACATTCGTTAGCCATGATTTGAGCCCTTGAATATCTGAATTTGCAAAGACATATCCAATTTTCGCCTCTTTGATTACTAATGCAATTTCAGACATCGGATCACCAACATATAATATAGGTTTTCCTGCTGACATTATATTATATGATTTAGATGGTACGCCAAGTCCATACATACCATCACATAGAGTTACCAGTGCTATGTCACAATCTTTTAAAATTGAGAACTGCTCATTTCTCGTAAAGCTTGATCCTATTTTTATGTTACTGAATTTATTATCTTTTATGCACTTATTTAGAATAGATACGATTGCTCCTGAGCCTCTTAGCTCTAGCTGTAATTTATGGTTATCAACGTTCCCAAAAATTTCAATAAAACTTTCAAGGCCTTGACATCGCCCAATATTGCCAGCAAAAAGCAATTTTATTGGACCATTCCTTGTGACGTTGACTTCGAGTTCATTTGAAGGATCAGACCAATTCTCAATCAATACCATTGGGGGGGTATGTGGATAAAGCTTCTTTAAGAATAAGTCTTTCATGTCTCTGCCAATTACAATTAATCTATCCGAAGAAGAATAAGCCTTGTTGAATACAGACCTTAGTATGCGATAGATTATATTATTGGGGGACTTGATTATTCCTGCTGCGACAGAATTTTCGGGGAAAACATCTTGAACTATTATGGTTAAATCTAACGATTTAATTCTTTTGATAAAAGAACATAGAACGAGAAAAGGTGCTGGATTTGTTACAATGAGTACCTTATCACCCTTGTTAGATATAGAATATAGTTTTTTTGCAAGACGCAAAGAAGAGAATGTAAATCGAATTATCCTTGATAGAATTTTATTCTTATCTAATTGTATTTGCTTTACGCGATGAACCTTATAATTCTTAGTCTCAGAATCTGAGATAAGACTTCCATCTTCATAACTTCCATCTCCACAAATAACCTCAACAGGCTGAGACTCGGATAGCTTGTCTGCAATCTTTGTCATTATATATGCTGTTGACGCTTTGTCTGGATAAAATAATTCAGATACGATAATTAGTTTATTTTTCATCTATACGTTTGAAAAATTTATTTTCGCCAAATCATTTTGTTGACGATTCCTACATAAGATTGAATTATGCGAACAACCTTGTCGGAAACATTATCATCAGTATAGGCTTCTACCGGTGACGTACGATATCCTTCGTTTTGCATGTCAACTGCCATCCTAACAGCCTGAATGACGGCATCGGAGGTGATAGAACCTATCACGAAGACACCACTATCGATAGCTTCAGGGCGTTCTGTAGAAGTTCGGACAGAGACTGCAGGGAAGTGAAGATTTGCACTTTCTTCAGGGAGTGTGCCACTATCCGATACAACACAAAAGGCATTCTGCTGAAGTTTGTTGTAGTCCATAAACCCGAGAGGCTTATGCTGGATTACACGATGATCGAATTTAAAGCCACGTTCCTTAATAAATTTCTCTGAACGAGGATGACAGCTATAAAGTATAGGCATGTCGTAGTATTCTGCCATGGCGTTGACTGCGTTCATCAAAGAATAGAAGTTCGCTTCTATATCAATGTTTTCCTCTCGATGGCTCGAAAGCAAAATGTATTTGCGTTCCTTCAAGCCAAGTTCATCCAATATGTTGCTATCTTCAATAGCCTGCGCATGAACTTTGAGTACTTCAGCCATCGGAGAACCAACAACGTAAGTATACTCCGGTTTCACACCGCTGTCAAGTATATAACGGCGTGCATGCTCGGAGTAACAGAGATTGAGGTCGCTTGTGACATCAACGATTCTACGAATCACTTCCTCAGGCAGATTTTCATCTTTGCAACGATTACCTGCTTCCATATGGAATACCGGAATCTTGAGACGCTTTGCTGCTACCACTGAAAGGCACGAGTTGGTATCACCGAGAACTATTATTGCATCAGGCTTAACTTCTATCATCAACTCATATGCCTTGGCTATGACATTACCCATTGTCTGACCAAGGTTTTCACCGACAACGCCAAGATAAAAATCAGGTTGGCGAAGTCCAAGTTCTTTAAAGAAAACTTCGTTGAGAGTATAGTCATAGTTCTGACCAGTATGAACAAGCACATGGTCAAAGTACTTATCGGATTTCTTTATAATTTCCGACATTTTTATGATTTCAGGGCGCGTACCCAGAATCGTCATTAATTTCAATTTCTTCATTTTATATTGTAGTGAGGATATAATGAGCGATGTTTTTTCATCCAATCCGCCATTTCGAATATCATGGTCTCATAATCCGGTATATTATAACTAAATTCAAAATTTGTCCGGATTAATGATTTATCTGCGGTTACACCATCTATAGGATTAATTGTAAGTTTACCTCCGCGCAGATACTTATTAAAAAGACCTAGCAATTCAAATTTAGTGATTGACGATGATGGAACAGCATTGACAAGTCCAAAGGCACGTTCTTTAGCTGCAACTTCCATTGTTTTAGCCAACTGGAGTGTTGTCTGGCCTGTCCAAATAGCCCCCGTGAATCCATTTACAGATGGACCAGGTTGCTGCATAAACCAATTAAGCAAACCTATACCCGTGGCTTTTATGTCTGGACCAACGATAGAATTGCGTAATGTCAGGTTTTTACTGTCTTGTAATTCACCCATAGCCTTAGAGCGATCATAGAAAGTTGTGCCGTCTGGAAACGATGACTCAGTATAATGGCCTGTTTTTCCAGAAAACACACAATCAGTACTCATATGAATAATCTGAGTTGACGTTTCGTCCGTAATTTCTGCGAGAAAATGAGGGAGATATCCATTAAGCAATGTTGCAGCTCCATGATTTTTTTCTGCGAATTGGTTAAGAAGACCTATAGCATTAATTACAACATCATATTTCCCAGCCGCAATTACACCTCTAAGTAATTCAAAGTTAGATGCATCTCCAATTATGGTTGGAACAAATGTAGATTTTGAGCGAGCATAGCCGATTATTTCATGTCCTTGTTCTTTAAGATAAATGGTTATGATATGACCAGCCATGCCATTGCAACCTAGTACAAGAAATTTCATTCTTTTCGTGGATTTACTGAACGAAGTTTCCTTCTCCAGAAAGTTCATTTTTGATATATTCCAGAGCCGCAATTTTCATCTTTGTCTCTTCCACCGTAAGTTGACGAGTGTTATTGGAGTCAAAGACTGAAAGTGTGTTTCGCTCAACATCACCTTCTCTAAAATACTTGTCATAGTTAAGGCCACGGTTGTCTGCTGGAACACGATAGAAGTTACCCATATCTTCAGCTTTAGCGCATTCCTCGTTAGTGAGAAGGGTTTCGTACATCTTTTCGCCGTGACGGATGCCGATAACCTTGATGTCTTCTTTCTTGCCGCCGAAGAGCTCACAAACGGCCTCGGCCTGTGTGCCGATTGTACATGCGGGAGCTTTCTGTACGAGGATGTCACCGTTCTGACCGTGCTCGAATGCGAACAGCACCAAGTCGACAGCCTCGTCAAGACTCATGATAAATCGGGTCATAGAAGGCTCGGTGAGAGTGATAGGGTTACCCGACCGGATTTGCTCAATCCACAAAGGAATTACAGAGCCGCGAGAACACATAACGTTGCCATATCGTGTGCAACAGATTTTAGTTTTGCCTGAATAACGGCTCTTGGCAACGGCCACCTTCTCCTCTATAGCCTTGGTTATACCCATGGCGTTGATTGGATAAGCCGCCTTGTCGGTCGAAAGACAGATAACGGCCTCTACACCGGCCTCAACGGCTGCTGTAAGCACGTTGTCTGTACCGATGACATTGGTTTTCACGGCTTCCATTGGGAAGAACTCGCAGCTCGGCACCTGCTTCAACGCGGCGGCGTGGAAGATATAATCAACACCGGGCATCGCGTTTTTGCACGACTGAAGATTGCGCACATCGCCGATGTAGAACTTGATTTTGTGAGCCACTTCAGGATAGCGCACCTGATACTCATGGCGCATATCATCCTGTTTCTTCTCATCGCGGCTGAAGATGCGAATTTCCTTGATATCTGTTTTAAGAAAGCGTCGTAAGACTGCATTTCCAAACGATCCGGTACCTCCTGTAATTAGAAGGGTTTTGTCCTTGAAAATTGACATTTTATAATTTTTCTTGTTTAAATTTTGCTATATCTTAAATTTACTTCTTATGCTTATGAATAATATCGAGTGCATTGTTCCATTGCTCGATATTCTCATAAATATCGAATGACTTAGCTAAATTTGATGCATTCAATCTCATTTGGGAATAATCTGTGTTATCAAGTTCAAGAACCTTATCTATGGTCTTGGCTATTGACTCAGGAGTATTATCAATCCAATAACCGGCATTCGCTTCTTCTAATATTTCCCAAGGAGTTCCATGTGAAGAGATTACAGGTGTTGATTGGCTTAAGGCTTCAATTACGACATTACCAAAGTTCTCAGACTCAGAGACTAAAACCAGAAACAGAGCACTACAGAGTGCCTTGAACTTATCTTCTCCAAATAGGGGAGCTTCGAATGAAACTTTATCAGCTAAACCATTTGAATTGATAAGGTCAGATAATTTAAGATAATAATCTTTGAATTGAGATTCTTGCACTCCAACAATCTTTAGTTTGACTGAGGATTGTCTGAATTTTTGTGATAATGCTACTCCTTTTATTAATTTGTCTAATGCCTTTATCGGTGCAATTCGTCCTAAAAAAAGTAAGTATTGATCTTCCGATACGGATGGTAGAACAGGCTGTGGCAGCTCCATATAGTTGGGGATAAGCAAGGTGTTAACCTTTCCGCCCAAAACTGACCGAGCATCATCACGTTCAGCTTCTGATGTCACATGAATAGAGATTTTAGAGACAAGGAATTTTTTGATAAAACTAAAAAATATTTTCTTGTCAGCTCTATTATTAATGGCGCTCTTCGAGAATTCACCCCTCGGAGACCATACCACAGGTTTCCCTAACTTAATTGCTGATTGTGCAAGTATTATTTCCGGTTTATAGCATACAGACGTGAGCAGTACTATATCAGCAGTTTTGATTTCGGAATAGCTGGTTTTTATAATATTAATATACGGGAATCCCTTGCCTGAACAATAAATTACTCTTATACCATCCAAGGTAATCCATTCATCTGTTGGAACTGCATTGTTAACGCTAATATGAGTTGTGACAACTGATACTTGATGCCCGGATTTAACCAATGCTTTGGCAAGCCAATATACCGCATTTGCTGGTCCTCCTAATTTCGAAGGGTAAAAAAGCTGACTTGAAATAAAAATCTTCATTGCTTAATCTAAAGAGTTGTATACTTTATTCCATGCTCCCATTAAAGCAGAGATTTCATGTCTTTCAGAATTCGACAGCCCGAAATCAATTAGTGAGTGCTGAAGATCTTCATCTTTCACTAATTTCGAGATTCCGTCTTTTATAGCTTCAACGCTGTATGGATCAACATAAATGGCAGCGTTTCCACCAACCTCCTTCAGTACAGGGATATTAGAGCAAATTACTGGACGACCAGCCTTATTTGCTTCTAAAAGAGGCATCCCAAATCCTTCAAACAAAGAACAAAAGAGGACAAGATCACAATTGTAATACTCTTGTCTTAATTCTTCATCGCTGAGATTGTATTTATTTGTAACATCTATTTGCAATTTTTCAATTAAATCGCTTTGTATTTTTGAGAGTTTGCCGATAATTGTGACACGACAGTCAAAAATTGATAAGGCTTCAAGTGTTCGCTCTAAGTTTTTGTTTTGTTTGGTGCCGATAATTAAGGCTTTGAATTTTGCGCCAAAACTTTTTGCCGGTATATGTTTGATGTTCGGATCGACACTATTGTGAATTACAATTATATCATCTCGTTTTGTGTATTTCTGAACATGTTTTTTGGTTTCTTCGCTAATGCATACGATTCTATCAGCGATTCTAAATGGTATTGTATACCACAGCATTTTTTTTATGTAATACTTGATGTTTTTTTTAGTATTGTAATCAAGTGTTACTGTGTCATGAACTGTTAATACTGTTTTACAGCCAATAAGGGAAAGCAAACAATAATGAATATCACCTGTAATATGATGGATTGCTTTCTTATCTCTATGTTTAAGAACAAATATTAGGTTTTTAAACAAATCCTGTAAACCGGCACCTGACGATGGAACTGATAATTCTTCTTTATTGTCAGTGTTCTCGATAATAGGACGAGCAACCTTATCAATACTGAAACCGGCTTTCTTATTGCGTTGAATGAATATGACCTTTCTCATAGTTCAGATACCGTTTTTAACAGATATTTTGCTAAGTGATCATATGTATAGTGTTCCAGGAAATGTGAATATATTTTATTCGCTATCTCATGGCGTTCATCGGCATGATACAGATAATACTTTATCTTATCAATAGCGTCGTTCGTATCCTTGAATGAAACTGTCTCAGGATCAACAGGTAGTAATTCTGCTAGTATTGGTCGATAATCACATAACTGGAATGCTCCGCAGCCGTTTGCCTCAAAGAATCTACAATTCACTGATTCAACTTCAGCAAAATGTAGGTTATTTAAAACTATTCTGGATCCATATAAAACCTTGGCCTTTTCTTCTCCAACAATGTATTTCCCAGTACAATATGGAGCAAGTGTATTATCGAAAAAACGATGGGGTACAACGCCATATAGTTTAATGTCAATACCTCCACGTATGATTTCTCCCAACATTCTAGTTCGGTAAGGATAAAGGGTTCCGTATGTAGCAACATCGATATCAAGTTCCCTTTCAAGGTCAGGTTTTTCAATCATCGGCTTTGGGTTGTATCGATGATTGAAAGCTTCGGTATACGGAAATGTATTTAAGTGCATATTATCCGTCATAAAACGGAGCATATACTTATCTTTAGTAAACCATGCATCATAATTCCCAGCAAATACTTGCTGATAACCCAATGTCGTCATTTGATCTGGATTCACATGTATAACAACATTGGATGACGACTTTACATTATCAATAAAAGATGGGTGAATGTCCTTATAAAGACAAACAATCAAGTCTGGGTTGAATGACTTAACATTATTCGACAATGTTTTGAATCTCCGCGCATCATACTTATCATTGCTTGTCCGGAGGAATTTGTCCACAGACTGGGCATATGGTCTCAACGACTTGTTCTTGAATAATGCAAAAGAGTATATATCAAAAATTATAACGTCATGACCTAGATGCATAAATGCATCTTTAAGGTGAAACTCCATTGAGTCTGCTCGGTCAGCTCCTATTATTGCAATTTTCATCGTGCAACTAATTTATTAATAGTGTGTCGTTTAGTAAATAAACTTATAAATTGTGTTACAATCCATACAAGAGTCATCCTGAACACTAAAACCTTCATCAATGCATAATAGGAATACATATAGGATAGTACTCCATTATAAAGTATAAAAAGCATTAGAATCATTGACAGCAATTGATTCCTTTTCCATAAGCGTGTGGTAAACTTTTCTAAATAAGAAAAAAACATGGCAAAGGCAAAGGAATAAACAAAGAGGCCTATATATCCAAATCTAGAATAACTGTCAGCAAAAACAGGCCACTCAACTGAGGTTGTAGCGTTAACGGCAAAACCATATCTTGTTGCCACGCCAGTGCCGTATCCAGCATTCCCACGCTCTTCTCTATTAATTTCTCTACCGGAATCGCCAGCCAATGAGACTATGGAAATGACTTCATCCATCATGGAATCATCATACCGATAATCTACTCTATCCGGTGTCATAAATACAGCAGCAGGATTCGCTTCTATTAACATTCGTCCCAAGGAAGATCTTAACTCCTCACCATCATCCTTTTCATTGGATTTGTAGTTTAAGCCTATATTCCATAGCATTTCAATATTATCCATGTTTACTTCCAATCCGCGGCCCTGTATAGTACGAAAATCTGAGATTAATGATAAAATTGGAAATGATATAAAGGCGATAAATGAGTATGTTATTAATTGCCTTTTGAAGAGACGTTTGTTTTCCTTTATTGAAATCATATATCCTATAACAAGGAATATTATAGGGAACAAAGCCGTTCCTCGGCTACCTTGGACAGCGTGAAAAATGAAATTAACTCCAAGGGCGAATATCCATAAGAATTTATTAAATCTATTCAGTTTTGCCCATATTAATCCGATCAAAGCCGTTGAAAATGAGAATGAAAGTGCTAAAACAGCGATGTAATATGCGATATCGAGGCTTGAAATAATGGTAAATGAAAAGAGTACTAAGAAGTAAAGCGAAACTATATTTAAATTGTAAAACTCACTTAATTTATTAATTCTTTCATTTAGGCTTAGATTTATTCCTCGCTTGAAAAAATAGTTCGATAGCCTCTGTCCAAAGTATATGCCAAGATTCGCTAAAACACATGCTAAACCAAAACTTGGTAATGTTTCGGAAAGAAAAATGCCATTGTATAGTTTATAACCGTCATCGAATGCAACTAAAATAAGCGCGATTGATAATTCTAATGTATAGAAAAATGAATAGAACAAGTTAAGGAATCCGCCAGAGGAAATCCGCTTTATTTGTTTGATAAGGAACAAACACAATATTATTGATAATATCGCAATAATCATACTTATCTATATAAATTTCTTTAGGAGGAAGTATGGTTCTCTTTTTTTGAAAAAGATAAATACCATCACTAAGTATGCTCCAATACCCAACAAAGTAGATAAAAGTATTTGAATCCAATAATTCTCAATCAAGCAAATAGGAATGTATGCAACTATACTAGCAAACATTGCAGATAGTAAATAAGGTATAGCTAATTTTAGTTGCTGCCTAAATGTAAAGCCAATGGTGTTTTCTGCGACCTTATTTGTAATATAAAACTGAACGAGAGTTTGAACTGCGTCTGCTAAAGCAACCGCGATTATTCCAAAAGGTAAGGCCGCAAATACAAGGACAATCTTCAACAAAAGCTTAAAAAATTGTTGTTTAAGGCATAAGTCGCTTCGACCTTTTGCATTGAGATTCTGTTCTGTTGTAATCGCCAAAAGAGCTAAAATTCGTCCGATACACAATATTTGAAATATTGGAACTGCGTCTATCCATTTATCTGTTAAAAGGAGAATAATCAATGGTTTCGCCTCAACTGCAAGCCAAAAATAGAGTGGTATAACCAAAAAAGCTTGTAGCTCCAAAGCATTCAAATATAATCTATTATAGCGCTCTATATTGTCTTTTTCAGCCGAAAGTGCTGGAAAAGTGACAGTAGTGACAAGTGAGCCTATACACGATGTTGGAAATGTTGCAAATTGACCACTTCTTGAAAATAATCCAAGATTATAAGGTGTTAAAAACTTTCCAATAAGTGTTGCAATTCCTTCGTCAGTAAACTTTGTTATTATACTTGTCGCAAACAAATTAACACCATAACGGTAAAGCTTTTTAAACGATGATAGTACAAAGCAAAATTTAGGCACCCATTTACTTTTAATTAGCATAAGTAATGCCAATATTAAGCTTCTGCTCAGCATTTGACCAATTAAAGCCCATACTCCGGCTCCAATGATAGCTAAAGCAATACCAATTATTGCGCTGAAAATGTTTGCGGCAAGATTTGCAGTTGCTAATGATTTGAAATTTAAATTGATTTTTAGAATTGCGGTTGGTACGACTGCAACTGAATTAGCCAGCAAAACGATTGATGCAATTCTTAAATATTCTGTTAAGCCTTTTAACGAATAAAACTGCTCAATGTATGGGGCAATTACAAACAGAAGGCTAAAGATAATCCCACTAATGACTGCATTAAATATAAATGTCGTATTTAAATCATCTTTATCTATTTTATTAAAATAGATCAATGAATTGCCAAGACCACTATCTATAAATACTTGAGCTATATTTACAAACACCAGTAAAATGGCTAATACGCCAAATTCTTCAGGCGAAATTAGTCGGGAAATTACAATACTTACAGCTAGTTGAATAAATTGATTCGAAAACCTCTCAACAGCTGTCCATTTAGCCCCTTTAATGATTTGAGACCCCATTATTATATCTTACCAGAACCATTCAAATCGTTCAATATCAGATTCCACTAAATCAGTTCCAAATTGAACTTCTATAAAGGTTAATCTGTTATTGGCTCGAATAGCATGTTTTTGACCTGCTTTAATGTTTAAAACATCGCCGGCTTTTACGGGGATAACTTTTCCGTTTAAAACAAAATCACCGACACCATCAACAATAGTCCAAACCTCGTCCCTATGACTATGAACTTGATAGCTTATGTATTTTCCGGGCTTCAGTACAATCTGTTTGGTAAGTTGTGAATAACCCGAGTCAAAAGTCTGTTGATCAATGACTTTATATTCGCCCCAACGTCGTTCTTCGTATAAAGGTCTCGTTGCAACTTGTTCAACATACGGTTTTAAGTTCTCAGATTTAGACTTGTCAAGTACCAGAATGCCATCATAAGTTGATATAATAGCTATATTGCTTAACCCTGAACACAAAACGGGAGTGTTCAACTCATTGATTATATTGGTGTTTTGGCAGTCACTTGTAAGTAGTCCGTTACCAATAACAGGACGCTTAATTTCAGATAAGAAGGATGACCATGTGCCTAAGTCCTCCCATTTACCGGAATATGTGATTACCTTAACATCATTTGCTTTTTCAACAACTTCGTAGTCAAATGAAATTTTGGGGAGCAATGTGAAATTATCATATATATAATCGAACGATATATCTGATAAATATTTCTTTATTACATCAATTAAATAACCAAGTTTGAATCCAAAGACACCCCCATTCCATAATGCTCCTTGTCTTAAATATTTAGTGGCGGTCTCTATATCAGGTTTTTCTTTGAAATGTAATACATTTGCACTACCATCAGAATCTTTTGCAGAGGGAATGATATAACCGTATTTTGTAGATGGATTAGTTGGCTGAATTCCCATTAGCACGAGGTCCGCATTAGAAGTAGTGATACATTCACCAATTCTCTTAATTGTGTCAAAATAAGTTTGTTCTACCAATTGATCACATGGCAAGACAATTATTGGCTCACTTACATCACATTTTTTTTTCGTAAATAAATATGAACATGCCAATACAATTGCAGCAAAAGTATCCCTTCTTTCTGGCTCCGCAAGAATTGATATGTTTTCTCCAATCTGGCTTATGAACGAGTCTCGTTGTAATGTATTTGTAGATATTAGAATATCATCATTTAAACCTGCTTCACATAACTGGCCATATATATGTTGTGCCATGGATTGTAGAGATCCATCAGATGTCTCAAGCAATTTTATAAATTGCTTAGAACGAGCTTCGTTAGAGAGGGGCCAAAGACGTCGCCCAGACCCCCCCGATAGTAATATTAGTTTCATTACAGTCTTGCGTCTACATCCTCTCGATTAAGAACGCCTTTTACGTCATAGACAACACCATTCACTTTGTCGTTGAGAAGGCTACGAATGTCTATACCCAGGAATTCTTTGTGAGCAACTCCAAGGATTATTGCGTCGTACTTTTCATTCGTAGGAAGAGTATCTACAACATCAATCGCATATTCATGTTTGACAGCATCTTGGCTTGCCCAAGGATCGTAGACGGTTAAGTTTGAGGTATATTCTGCCAGTGTTTGATAGATATCTACAATCTTAGTATTTCGAATATCAGGACAATTTTCTTTGAAGGTTATGCCTAAAAGGAGAATCTTGGCGTCCTTAACCCTTAACCCCTTAAGATTCATTGCCTTAATGGTTTGGTTTGCCACATAGGCTCCCATACCATCATTGAGACGACGCGCTGAGAACATCACGCGGGGAAGAACTCCATATACCTGAGCCTTCTGAATCAGATAATAAGGGTCAACTGAAATACAATGGCCGCCGACAAGTCCGGGAGACAGTTTAATGAAGTTCCATTTTGAAGATGCGGCTTCAATCACATCATGAGTATCGATGCCCATTGCATTGAAAATCTTTGCAAGTTCATTCATGAATGCAATGTTGACATCTCGCTGTGAGTTTTCGATGATCTTGGAAGCTTCTGCCACCTTGATTGAGGGAGCTTTATGGGTTCCGTTTACAAGAACCGAGTTGTATACTCCATCTACTATGTCTGCTATTTCAGGAGTAGAACCAGATGTCACTTTCTTGATTTTTTCAACTGTATGAAGCTTGTCTCCAGGATTGATTCGCTCAGGTGAATAACCGGCAAAGAAATCCTCGTTGAATTTAAGACCACTTATATGTTCTACAACAGGCAAACATTCTTCCTCGGTAACGCCAGGATATACAGTCGATTCGTAAACGACAATATCTCCCTTTGAAATAACCTTACCCACAGTCTCTGATGCACCCCAAAGAGGCTTGAGGTCTGGACGATTGTTGTCATCTACTGGAGTTGGGACTGCAACAACATAGAAATTGCAATCTTGGATTTCATCGAGATTTGTTGTGCAACGGAATCCATGATTATTAATTGCGTCCTGGAGAAGCTCGTCGCTCACTTCAAGAGTAGCGTCATGACCGCTGTTGAGAGCGTCAACACGCTTTTGGTTCATGTCGAATCCGATTGTTGAATATTTGGTTGAGAAAAGCCGAGCCAACGGCAAGCCAACATAGCCTAAACCAATGACACAAATTTTGAGTTCTTTTTCCATTTATAAATGTTTAGTATTTATGTTTTTCTTAAATTGGGAGTTCAATCAGAATTAGATGTGTTTCACATATAGAAGCAAGGTAACGTTGGTTATTGAGAGCGTTTGCGATGCGGCGGGAGTAAACTGTGTAGTCAGTGAGTTAGTGGCTATGTTGTTCGGATCGGTGCATTATAGTCAGTTGCCGTTTTACTGAATATACAGCCTTTTACCACCTAATAAACCTTCCATGCTTTATTGAGGATTCGCGCTTATGATATCCCCGACGGAATTATCTTAACTAATAAGAGCATGCGCAGAGTCATTTATCACATCAACATAATTGAAGCAAACTGTTGATAATTTTATTACGGTGTCTGAGATTGAGAACATAACAATGCAAATATTCAGCGTAGAATCTGTACATATTCCGGCCCGACTTCTACTGCGGCTGTTATGAGGTCTGGCAACTCTATTATGAGGTGTCGTTTCTCATGCCTCCAAATCACCCGAGAATTGTAACCGCATCAAAGCCAATGTTTCGTAAATATTTATTTAACGCGTAGGTTTGCAAAGCAGAGCCATAATTGTAGGCTCCGGAATAAGTTATAATTGCCACCTTACGAAAATTATGATGAGCCATTATGATGTTATAATAGTTTTATTTCGTCCCTAAATATAAGTAAAATAGGCATCTATTGCTGGCAAAAACAATCACCGGAATAAAGAGTAGCACCTCAAAAGCAGTTTCGACGTAAAAACCAATAAGATAACGCAAAACCGCTCGATCTCCGCATCACTCTATCCTCTCCAGCAAATCGGGGTGGATGAAGGGGAGCATGACCATGCAGATGCCTTCGATTTTGACTACTACGTGCTTATTCTTCTTTACGCGCTGCACATAGCCCGTTAAGCCTCGGTAGCGCCCGCCGACCACCCTTACGTGCTCGTTTTCTTTGAAGTCAAGGTTATTATAAATCTCGCAACCTGAGGTATCGTCTGAGGTCAGTAGATAAAGCAAATCTATCGAACTTTGTGGGATAACTTGGATTCTATTATCGGTCGGGAAACGGTATATCCAGAATTTTATAGCTTTCTCCGGATTCTTACGGCCTTCATCCTCAAGGGCAAGAGCGGTTTGCCTATTTGTCTTTATAAATAACACATGCGGTATTACAGCCCTGATACGCAACTTATTATTTGAACCTGCAACAGTCTCTTTCGGAAAAAAGACTTCATCGCAAAAAGGCTTCAGTTCCTCTTCTGCCCTGAAATCCTGGCGGGTTCTTATCGCGAACCACTCCGATTTTTGACTGTGTTCTAATGGTTTTTCGTTCATATCAGACTATACCTCACCTTCCTGTACGACAGCCGGCATAAACCTTCATCGTACATTACCCACAACCGTCCGCCTACATTCGCTTCGGATCTCAGGAACGAGCCTATACAGGAGCTTTCCCTGTGGTTGTTTTGCTTTGTGAGTACTCAAAAAGCAGTGAAATTTTAATGCTCTCTTAGTAAGAGATATGGATTAAAAGGTTGTTGCTGATATTGTATTGTTAATCAAGCTGATAAGCTAAGGACGATTCTCTCTCTAATTTGACATGAGGCCTTATCAGAGAATCAAGGCTAAAAATTTTTCGATTGATAGTAGCTGTTTCAGAAATATTTAGTAATTTTGCATCATAAATAATATCTCTTACTAAGAGAGTATGACGAAACCGAACTAAAAGCTCCCTCTCCAAATACCTCCACCCTACCCTTTCTTGGATTATTTTTCGTAATTTTGCAGCATGGAAATCAAAGCTGTATTTTTCGATATCGACGGCACACTCGTGCCATTTGGTGATCACGACATCCCTCAAGAGGTAAAGAATGCTATCCGCACATTGCGCGACAAGGGCATCAAAGTCTTCATCGCAACCGGACGACACGCTAATTGGATTGACAATATTGGCGATACTGAGTTCGACGGATATGTAACTGTAAATGGAGGAATGAGTCTTTTATCCGACAAGAAAACTATCATTTATACACATCCTATTGCAACCGACGATATTCACCGCCTTATCGAATCGTACAAAGCCATGCCTCTCGAATTCTGCCTTGTACCGGCCGACGGAGACATTTTTATAAGCGGTATCAACGACTATGCCGCCAAGGCTTGCAAACTCATCAACATTCCACCTATCCCTATCAAACCGCTCGAATGCATCAACGGCAAAGATGTGGTACAGATGATGGCATTTGGCGAAGAAAAAGACTGGTCCGATCCATCCCTTTATTCAGCCATTCTCAAAAACTGCGATGCCACCAGTTGGAATCCATACTTCTGCGACATAGTGCCGAAAGGAAGTTGCAAAAGCATCGGCATTGACCGCATGCTCGAATACTTCGACATACCTTTAAACCAAACATTGGCCTTTGGCGACGGCGACAACGATATATCCATGATCAAGCATTGCCATATAGGCATCGCAATGGGCAATGCATCCGACAACGTAAAATCCGTAGCCGACTATATCACCACCGACGTAAGAAACCACGGCGTTGTAGAAGCTCTAAAACACATCGGCTTACTACCTTAAAGCCCTGATTTCACGTATCGGTAAAAACCGATTGCCTCGTTCGCTTGTTACAATAGTATTAAAGACGATTTCTCTTTTATACGTTTGCAACTAAAAAACTACTACTATGGCAACGAACGACAACAACCGGCCATTAGATACCGGAAACAAGCGCCTCAAAGGCCACCCGGAACAGGGTAAACTCAATCCACATCATGAAGCGGCACGACTGGGAGCTCATACCGACGACGACGATATCATCGAACCGGCAACCACTGCCGATGTAGATGAAACACCACGATTCGTACGTTATGGTGCTGCAATCCTTCTCGGTCTTGCTTTTGGCGTAGGATGCTACATCTGGGTCGACGGCATTCCGTCTGCACCTCAGCGTAACGACAGGGTGAAAGCTGCTCCTACCGAACAGTATTTCACCCAAATGGGACTCTACGACAATCCGAATGCCAAGGGTACCATTCCCGATCCATTCGTATCGCCCTTCGAACCGACCCTCGGCTCCGACAATAGCGATGCTACATACTACAGCGAAACAGCTATTACCGATAATCCGGCCACTTCCACTACCGGCCGGACCGAATATGTGGCCATAAACCCCGTCGGCTCAAAACTGATTTACCTCTTTAAATACGACTCCGACAACGTGCCCGAAAACCCCGAACTCACAGCTATGGCAAGAGTGGCAAAACACAAAGGCCTCAGCCTCGATGTCAAAGCATACACCGACGAACACGGACGTGCTGTCTACAACCAACGCCTTAGCGAACGTCGAGCCCGCGCCATTGGCGATTATCTTGTCGCACATGGAGTACCGGCTTCAAAAGTATCTGTCCACGGCATGGGTGCTACACATGCATACGCCAACGATGCCCAGGACCGACGAGCCGAAGTTGTGGTCGTAAGACCGTAGAATACTATATGACATAACGCAAAATAGCCCCGGCAGTCATCCGCCGGGGCTATTTTGTATCACTTTCGATAGACTACAGTACTATATAGCCTATTTTATAGAATTTAAAAATTCAGAACGGAGAGCCGCATCGGCAAAGTCTCCATTATAATGCATAGTCGTCGTTGATGCATGCTGCTTCTCCACCCCGCGCATCTTCATACACAGATGCTCGCCCGAGCAAATAGCTATCACACCTTTGGCTCCGGTCTGCCTGCTCACCTCTTCTACAATCTGAGCAGTAAAACGTTCCTGCACCTGAAGCCTGCGGGCAAACACATCAACTATACGAGCAAGTTTGCTCAAACCCACAATCTTACCGTTTGGAATATAACCAATAGAAATAGTCCCGAAAAACGGAAGTACATGATGCTCGCATAGTGAGTAGAATTCGATATCCTTCACCACTACAATCTGCGATCCTTCATGCTCGAAAATAGCTTGCCCTACCACTTCGTCCGGATTCGTACGATATCCCGAAGTAAGAAATGCCAAAGCCTTGGCTGCACGCATAGGGGTACGCACAAGGCCCTCGCGGGTCGTATCTTCTCCCAAAAGTGTTATTATGCTTTCGACATGCGATGCAATTGCCTCTAAACGTTCCTGATCGGTAAGCTGATTCATTTCAATCGAGTGTATTTATTTTTTCACGTACTATTCGCATATAAGCCGCCATCGACGGAAATGCATGGCGTAATTCTGCCATCGCCGCCTCTGCCTCTGCACGTGTACGGAAATCGCCCACCTTTACTCGCCAATATGGAGAATTAAAGGTTACATAAGTCCGCATTTGAGGAAATTGCGACTTAACCTGACTATGGCGGGCTTCGGCCTGACGGCGGGCCGTCCGAGGATTATTGTCATCAAAAACCTGAACCCTGTACCCCACCCTCGTAGACACGTGCGACGAGCCGGAAGCATTCACATAGCCGTCTGACTCTTCTCGTTCAACATCCGATGCTACTGCTTCGGGGGTAGAAACAAGCTTGCCAAGGCTTTCCGGCTGATATATCACTATATTACCACCGGCATTGATATGCTGCACTATCGAGGGTTGCTCGGCAGCCACACTCAAGCATGCTATCGCACACGATAAAACAAGGATTACAAGTTTCGACATAATGATTATTAGAAAGTACACCAAAGCTTGCCCCGGGTAAACAGAGCAAGCCTTGGTGATTATTGTGTGTTTTTAGAACGCGTTTACAATGCCCATGAAGTCGGCACATTTGAGCGCTGCTCCACCGATAAGGCCACCGTCGATGTCGGGTTTTGCAAAGAGTTCGGCTGCGTTAGAGGGCTTGCAGCTGCCACCATAAAGTATAGAGGTATTGGCTGCTACTTCCTCGCCGTACTTGCCGGCGATTACGCTGCGTATCCAAGCGTGCATATCTTCTGCCTGCTCGGGGGTAGCGGTCTTGCCGGTACCGATTGCCCATACGGGTTCGTAAGCAAGAACGATTTTACCGAAATCTTCAGCACTCAGGTTGAACAATCCTTCTTCTACCTGGCGACGAACAACTTCGTTGAACGAACCGTCTTCGCGCTCTGCAAGCACTTCACCGATGCAGAAAATAGGGGTAAGGCCGTTTTCGAGCGCAAGAGCTACCTTCTCACGGAGGGTCTCGGCAGTTTCACCGTAGTACTGGCGGCGTTCGCTGTGACCAAGTATAACGTATTTGGCAGTGGTAGAAGCTACCATGGGAGCTGAAACTTCACCGGTATATGCACCCGATTTGTGATCGGCGCAGTTTTCAGCACCAAGGCCGAGACGGGTCTGGTCGATTACTGCAGCTACAGGGCAAAGGTGGGTGAAAGGTACACAAATCACAACGTCGCACTTGGGGGCTGCTGCGGCCAGGGCTTCGTTTACTTCTTTGGCAAGGGCTACACCTTCCTGTACGGTGGTGTTCATTTTCCAGTTGCCAGCAACGATATTCTTTCTCATTGTTATTTTGTAAAAATTTGATTTCTTTTTTGCAGATGCAAAATTAGCGAGAATTTTGCAGCCTGCCAAATATCATGAGAAAAAACTACTCACTAATTTCTAATCTGTAAATTAGATTCTCCAACCGCCTCCGAGGCTCTTATAGAGATTGATAAGGGCAAGGTACTCGTCGCGAACTGCATTACTCAATCCAACCTGCGCCTCAAAGTAGCGGCGCTGCGCGTCGAGTACGTCGATATAATTTATCACACCCATGCTATACTGCATGTATGCCAGCTGAGCATACTTCTGCGCAGCCTCGAGGAGTTCTCTACGACGCTCGGTAGTTTGTTTGATCAGGCGGAAAGTCACAGCGGCATCGTCAACCTCTTTAAAGGCTGTCAGCACCTTCTGCTCATAGTTCAAGCGGCTTTGGTCATATGCAGCAATCGATGCCTTATAGCGGCGCTTGTTGCGGCCAAAATCAAGAATGGTTCCGCTTATCTGGCCTACTATATAAGTAAACGGAGACTGAAAGAATCCCTTCAGGTCATCATTCTCAAGGCCTCCGGTAAGGCCGATTCGCAACTTGGGAAAACGGTCGGCATAGGTCACTCCGACATTTGCCAGGGCCCCGGCAAGTGAAGCCTCGGCTGCTCGAAGGTCGGGGCGACGCTTCAACAGCGACGACGGCAGCCCTATGGGAAATTCCTGCCGTATAGGCTCATTAAACGATAGTTTGCCTCGGCTGATTTCCTGACCCGGATAGCGGCCAAGAAGCAGTGATATAGCATTCTTCTGAATCTCAATCTGACGCTCAAGACCCGGAATTAACGCTGCCGCAGATGCATACTCCACCTGTGCCTGTTGATATACGGTTTCGGGTGTCAGGCCGCCTTCAAAACGCAGCTTTGCCTTTTTAAGGTTCTCCTCGCGAGTAAAAAGTGTTCGGCGGACAATCGAAAGCTCATTATCAAGAGCAAGCAGGTTTACATACGCGCTCGCAATCTCCGACACCAATGTCATCTGCATAGCACGCTGGTTTTCAACACTTGCACGAAACTCTGCCGCACCTTTGCGCTGCGCCCATTTGAGGCCTCCCCACAGGTCGACTTCCCAACTCAAAGAAGCCTTAAGGCTATACTCAGGCTGGTCGCTATGCGGCTTGCCATGATAATCATTTGTTTCATGATCGGCAAGAACAAGACCACTGACTGTGGGCGCATAGTTGAGTTTTTGAACGCCGTACAACTGACGCATCTGTTCTACCTTTGCCGCCGCTGCAAGGAAATCACGGTTATGCTCCAGTGCCTCGCGAATAAGGCCTACCAGGGTGGAATCGCTGTAGAAACTCCACCACTCCATATCGGCAAGGGTGATACTGTCGGTTGCATTTCCTGCAAGCGACATCGGAAGGTCAAGCTGGGGCTTCTGGCAATTCTTGACTCCTGAACAAGAGCCAAGCATTATTGCCGCAAAGAGATATATCAATAGTCTTGCTTTCATTTTTTCGATAGTTTTTTCTTAGCCTTATCAATAAGTACAAAGAAGAATGGAACAAAAACTATACCGACCGTTATGGCCACAAGCATACCGAAGAAAACACCGGTGCCGATATCGCGACGGGCTGCAGAGCCCGGGCCGGTGGCAAATACCAGTGGCAATAGGCCGAGCATAAATGCGAGCGATGTCATCACCAACGGTCTGAATCGCAATCGGGCTGCTGTCAATGCCGCCTGCACCGCATCTATGCCTTTATCGGTCTCTTCTTTTGCAAACTCCACAATCAGAATCGCATTCTTTGCAACAAGACCGACAAGCATCACAAGGCCGATCTGGAAGTAAATATTGTTTTCAAGTCCGCATATCGCGATACCGAGATAGGCGCCCACACCTGCAATAGGCAACGATAGAATTACCGCCATGGGCACGCTCCAGCTCTCGTAGAGTGCGGCCAGGAACAGGAACACAAACAGGAATGCCAGACCAAGCACAGCGGCAGTATTGCCTGAATTATGCTTTTGCTGATACGATAGGCCCGACCATTCGACACCAATATTCTCTGGCAAGTGTTCTCTCACTATCTGCTCAAGCTTTTCCATAGCCTGACCGGTACTGTAGCCGCTGCCGGCTTCGCCCGATATTGTTGCCGAATTAAACATATTGAATCGTTTTACCGATCCCGGGCCGGCGGTATATCGGCTCGTACCAAGCGATGTGATTGGCACCATATTGCCGTTGGCACTACGTACAAAGAACAGGTTCAAATCCTGACGTCCCTGACGGTAGGGAGTCTCCGCCTGGATATATACGCGGTAGATGCGGTTAAACATATTGAAGTCATTTACATAAACCGAGCCTGTAAAGGCCTTCATCGTCGAGAATATATCGCTCAATGGTATGCCCTGCAGTTTTGCCTTATCACGGTCTACGTCAAAGAAAAGCTGTGGGATATCACTCTGGAGCGATGTCGAAAGACCGGAAAACTCCGGACTGTTCTCTGTATAATAGCGAAGGGTATCTACCGCCCGCGAAAGGTCGTCGTACGTGGCATCGGCACGTGCCTCAAGCACCATTTCAAAACCGCCCGACGTACCAAGTCCCGGGATAATCGCCGGAGTAAAGAAGTAAATCTTCGCTTCGGGATACTCCGACAACTCGGCGGATACTCGTTCGCGCAATTCTGCAAGCGAGTTATTACCGCGTTCGTCAGCTGGTTTGAGAATCACTGTCAGCTGGGCATGAGCCTGGTTTGTACCCATGCGCGGCGACGAACCATTGACATTGAGCACATACTCTACATCCTTGTCGGCGAGCAGGAATTCCATAGCCCTGTCGGCAACCTCGCGGGTTCGCTCTATCGTCGCACCCTCCGGCAATTCGAGTTCAAGGGTAAAATATCCCTGGTCTTCGGGCGACATAAAACTTGTAGGCACCAGGCGGTTGCTCACAAATATTACAACCAATGCCATACCGAACGCTGCAAGCATTCTGCGCGGATGTGTCAACGACCGTCCGACCATGCGGCAATAGAAGTGATTGCCTCGCATAAGCCAATAGTTGATAAGCCTGAAGAATTTGCGTTTACGCTTCTTGCCCTGTGGTTTGAGCAACATCGCACACATAACCGGCGACAAGGTAAGTGCAACAATGGTCGATATTATCACACTCACTGCAATCGTGATTGTAAACTGACGGTACAACTGACCGGTAATACCGGGCAGGAAGCTTACAGGTACAAACACCGCACAGAGCACAAGCGACATCGCTATAAGGGCGCTACCAAGGCCCTCCATAGCCCGGCGTGTAGCCTCGGGTGGGTCTACATGCTCTCGCTCCATGATACGATCTACGTTCTCTACTACCACAATAGCATCGTCAACTACGATACCGATTGCAAGGATAAGGCCGAGCAGCGTCAGCATATTGAGCGAGAATCCGAATATCAGCATCACACCGAATGTACCGATAAGCGATATAGGCACGGCGATGACGGGGATAAGCGTAGCCCTCCAGTTTTGAAGTGAAAGGAAAACTACAAGGATAACAAGAAGCAAAGCCTCAAAGAACGTACGGTATACATGGTGGATAGACTCCTTAATATATGTTGTCATATCAAATGGAATCTCATATGTAAGTCCTTCAGGAAAGCCTTTTGCAATATCATCCATGGTAGACTTGATCTGATTCGCCACATCCATAGCATTCGAGCCGGGAAGCATGCCGATTTCAAGCACTGCGGCATTGCCACCATTGATACCGCTCTCGGTGCTATAGCTCGATGCCTCGAGGCTTACTCGGGCTACATCTTTAAGGCGTATTATCGAGCCATTGGCATTGGCGCGGATCACAATATCTTCGAACTCTGCAACACTCGACAAGCGGCCTCGGGCAATAATAGGCACCGTCATATCGATACCCTGCATCGGCGCCTGACCAAGAACACCGGCTGCTGATTCGCGGTTTTGATCTTTCAAGGCATTCTGAATATCCTTGACAGTCAAGCCCATATCCGCGAGTTTATCAGGTTGCACAAATATCTGCATCGCATAGTAGCGGCCACCGACGTTGCGGATAGAACCCACACCAGGCACTCGGCGCAAAGGGTCGAGAACATTGAGCGTTGCGTAGTTCGACAGGTATATCTCGTCAAATTTAGGGTCTGACGAAAGCAGTGTAATGGTCATCAGCTTGTTGGCTGTCTCTTTTTCAACACTGATACCGTTCTGTACAACCTCTGCCGGAAGTCGGCTTTCGGCTTTCTTCACACGGTTCTGAACATCTACCGCAGCAAGCTCGGGGTCTACTCCGATATCAAATGTGACAAGAGCCGAGAATCCGCCTGAATTCGAGCTCGACGAACTCATATATATCATGCCGGGCGTACCGTTCAGCTCCTGTTCGATAGGCGTTGCAACTGCCTGAGTCACTGTCATGGCATCAGCACCTGGATAAGAAGCACTCACTCGCACCACCGGGGGCACGATACGGGGGTACTGGTCGACCGGCAACATCGCCAGACCAATACAGCCCAGAATGGTGATAACTATCGATATTACGATAGAAAACACCGGGTGATCAAGAAAGAAATTTCGTTTCATACCTGTTCGCTTTGTGTGCTTGTGATTGAATCAGATACTATTACAGGACGCACCTTCATACCATGGCGTAATTTGTGATAGCCTTCCACAACTACATACTCACCTTTGGCAAGGCCGCGTTCTATAACTATGTCGTTGCCGACCTCGGGGCCGGTCTCTACAAATCGTCGTTCGACAATGCTGTCGGGTTTGACAATATACACATACGCTCCTCCCTTTTCGATTTCAAGCGACTTGTTCGGCACCTCGATTGCATTGGCTCGAACATCCATTAGTACTCGCACCTTGGTAAACTCTCCCGGCAACAACGTATGATTAGGATTAGGCATCTCGGCTCGTACCGAGAATGTGCCTGTTGCCGGGTCTACAAGCGGAGATGCAAAGTCTACAAGACCACGATAAGGATAGGGTGATCCGTCGGCAAGAGTTACGGTTACATACGGATTCCACTGGCGGCTATCGTCTTTCTGTCCCAGATTTACATTCCTGTCTTTAAGCGACAGATAATCAAGCGCTGTAAGTGAGAAATCGACCAGTACGGTATCGCTCTTAACCACTGTTGCAAGCAGCGACTTGCCACTCGGGCCTACCAGGGTACCGATATCGGCACTACGCTCGGAAATATAACCCGAAATCGGGCTCGACACGGTTGTGTAACTGAGGGTTAACTCGGCCTGGGTAAGGTCTGCCTGCGCAACCGACAATTCTGCCTTGGCGCTTTCATAAGCCGCCTCGGCATTGTCGAGGTCAAGCTGTGAAGCGGCATTTTGCTGATAAAGCGGACGGATACGGGCAAGGTCTCGTTCGGCCTTGAGTGCCTGTGCTTTGGCCTTGTTGAGCTGGGCGCGGGCTTTTTCTGCTCTCGCGCGGTATACTTTCTGGTCTATGACAAACAAGGTTTGACCTTTATTTATATGTGTACCTTCTTCAAAGTACATCCGTTCGAGATAGCCTTCTACGCGGGCGCGGATTTCCACAAATTGCTGCGCTCGGATACGTCCTACATATTCACCATATATATTGACATCCGCCTGATGCACTGGCTGCACCTCTACTACCGGCAATTGCGCCACAGCAGGTTTGGGACGGAGCAGGAAATACAAACCTACACCTATAAGGGCTAATATAAGTAAAATAGCCACAACACTGATAATGCGTTTTTTACCTTTTATCACTTGCATAATGGATGTATTATTTCTTGTTTCTTATTATATATAATACATAAACGAATAAACCCTCATTTTAGTTTATCACCTATAATGATTATTCCTCTTTTGACCAACAATAATTAATCGGCTGCCACGCACTCCGACCCAAACCACTATCTATCAACCACATCCATACCACAAGTTTTATTCAGTCCAAACAGAATAATTCTATTTTTGACTAAAAAAAACTCGGAGACCGCATATACTGCAATCTCCGAGTTATCGGTAATTTATAAAATTATAATGTTAGCTCAAATGCTTATATTCAAAGAATAGCGGCTTTGATTTGGTCTACGATGTAGCGGACTTGGTCGTCGGTCACCCAGGGGCCTGCCGGGAGGCAGATGCCGGTGGCGAAGAGGGCCTCGCTTACACCGTTGGTATAGGCGGGGGCGTTTTTATAGACCGGCTGCTTGTGCATTGGCTTCCATAGTGGACGCGATTCAATACCGGCAGCGTCGAGGGCCATACGCAGGGCCTCGACATTATCGTTGGGCTGGCAGTCGGTCACCGCCACCGAGGCTGCGTGGGTCACACCGGCTGCGCCACCAACAGCGCCGGTTATAACCTGCTTGTATGCATTCTCCTGATTCTTAATTTTGAGGTTAGGATCAAGAGTGGCAGTGCAGAGCCAGAAGTTCGAATCATACTCAGGTCCGGGATTTGTGTGCATGGTAATGCCCTCAACATCTTTGAGAAGTTCCTCGTACAGAGCCTGCACGTGTTTGTGGTGGGCAACATGATCGTCAACAATCGTCATTTGGCCACGGCCTATACCTGCGCAGATATTACTCATGCGGTAGTTGTAGCCGATTGCCTCGTGCTGATAATATGGATAGCTCTCGCGGGCCTGAGTGGCGTACCACAAGATTTCGCGGGCCTTGTCGGCATCGGGGCAGATGAGTGCGCCGCCACCCGAGGTGGTTATCATCTTGTTGCCGTTAAACGACAGCACACCGTACTCGCCGAATGTGCCAAGAGCCTGACCATTGAAGTTCGAACCGAAGCCCTCTGCGCCGTCCTCAATCACAGGAATCTCGTAGCGGTTGGCAATCTCCATGATTTTGTCAATCTGATACGGCATGCCGTAGAGTGCAACCGGGATGATTGCCTTTGGTTTCTTGCCGGTCTTGGCGATGCGGTCCTTGATAGCCTCCTCGAGCAGCTCGGGGTCCATGTTCCACGACTCCTTTTCCGAGTCAATGAACACCGGTGTCGCGCCAAGATAGGTGATAGGGTGGCTCGATGCACAGAAGGTAAACGACTGAACAAGCACCTCGTCGCCCTGCCCTACGCCACAAGCAATCAGTGCGAGATGTACCGCTGCAGTACCTGCCGAAAGGCACACAACCTTCTTGTCAAGAGGCTCATTGCCCTCACGACGATTGACAAACGCCTCAAGGTCGTGCTCGAAACCGGTAACATTCGGCCCCATAGGCACCACCCAGTTGGTATCGAAGGCCTCCTTTATAAATTCCATTTCCCTGCCGCTCATATGAGCCAGACAGAGCAATATTCGTTCGCTCATATTGTTATTAGATTAATTCGTTATTATACATCATCCGCCGGCCCAATACGGTACAGAAAATCATCTGAATATCTTTGACAAAGGAATAATGATGCAGATAATAGAGATTTATTCTAACCTTGTCCGGAAAAATCACCTCATCATTATACTTTTGAGGATCAGCTTGCCCGGCAAGCAAGTCTTCTTCATCTCGATACTTCAACGATGCCGGACCGGTAATACCCGGACGGAGCTTCAATACATCTCGATCATCACCCTTCAGTTGGTCGGCATAGCCCGGTACATCCGGCCTCGGACCGACGAAACTCATATCGCCTATCAGGACATTCCAAAGTTCGGGTAACTCATCGAGCTTATAATGCCTCAATTTAGCCCCCAAAGGAGTAATACGGCTCTCTCCGGCAACCGATACCGACGAGCCACCATGACCTACCGTCATACTTCTGAACTTATACATAGTAAAAAGCTTACCATTTCGACCCACACGGCGCTGAGTGAAGATCACAGGACCACCGGGCATCTTTACCCTGATAAGAATCGCCACGACGAGCAGCACAGGCCACAAAAACAACAGCCCGATGAACGACATCAGCCTGTCAAAGATGTATTTTATAGTCATATTTTAAAAAAGATATTTTTCGTCGGAACGATCTGAGTAATCATGGACCTCAAGATTCCAGCATGAGGCATGTTGTTCGTATCTTATGCGCTCCGCTGTTGGTGGTTTCATATAATCACCAAATCTATCAGTCAAGAAACGTTCGAGTCCTATAGCCACATTCATTTCTATAGTTTCAAACGGAACACGTTTTGACTTTGCGAAGTCGTCATAGCGATACTTGCCATTCTTGAACAAAGCTTTACCAAGGAAATTACAGAAATACATCGTCTTGGTATCGCGCCAACGATAAACCTGCTTCAATCCATAATTAAGTAAGAAGCGTTTGGGTAGAATCTTTGCACATTTAACAACCAATCCGGCAATTCCGCCACGCC
This sequence comes from Bacteroidales bacterium M2, assembly GCA_001689415.1. Classification (GTDB taxonomy): domain Bacteria; phylum Bacteroidota; class Bacteroidia; order Bacteroidales; family Muribaculaceae; genus CAG-873. Next base: position 65,342 of record LUJM01000007.1, read on the forward strand.
TGTTATATGTTTTATTGGCAAGTCCTTTTATAATAAGATACTTCGCCCAAAAATACTGCCACCTCTGAGCAATGCTATTATCAGGACAGGTATGGAGAATAAAAATATCAACATACACTCCATGATGAATCTTCCACCCCTTGATTATTTCTTCTTCATAATACGAATTGTTCAATCGCACTTTAGCAGTAATAACACGGCCATTTGATTCTCCAAGCTCCTGCAATGAGAAATTTTGCTTATCACCGTATTTATTGAATACATCGCGAAAAGTCTCATACTCTGTCGGAGTCATGAACACATCTAAATCGTCATCCCATGGAATAAAACCACCGTGACGTTTTGCTCCTAATGCCGAACCACCCATGAGTCTATAGTTAATACCATGAGCTTGGCAAAGGGTATCGATATATTGTGCGATATTCAATATCACGTTCTGAAGGTCCTTCAATCCATAAGAATCTTCAGTTTCCGGACGCATGAGATTATTCATATTTCATTCTTTTATCCATCACCATTCGGACTATCTTCCTAAAAAATCCCGGCATTCCATAGTAAAGATCAAAAATCCACTTACGTTTTGATACCAAATGATTCTTTACAACATCTTCGAAAGGCTCGGTTCTTAATTCAGCAAACAATTCAGCCCTTTCAGGTTTTAACTTTGTCGGCCCGTGCAAGCAACCATTATTTCCTGCAACTTGCTCGAAAGCAAAATCTTCAGTCCAGACAAGGCCCGAATCCACAACGCACTGCATTAGTTTCTTCCCTTTAGCTGTATTTGCCAATACTTCGGATATTCCTGTCTTTGGATCGAGATTTGCATCATGTTCTTCAACGCCCCAAAAGTCTCCTAAAGTAATATCGCCTACTCGCTCAGAGCGGGCCCATTTGCAGGTATAGCACGAGGGGCGCAAAGTTATATATTTCTGAAAACCAAAATAGAACGGAAACTGATAATGCAGGCCATTGATTGTTTTTATTTTACCATTCTTAGTGCACTCACATGAAAAAGCTTGTGGATGAAGAGCGCCCTTATACTTCGACCGAAATGCAAATCGAGTCACTTTGCAATGCTCCTTATCCTCAAGCCACTTGATAGACTTATCAAATAAATCTTGGGAAGGAACTCCGTGGCAGATCAAATCTATCAGATAAAGATTCTTATTTTCTCCTACATAATTACGCAAGGCATTACACTGGCAAGGCGTACCACAGAAGAGTGTTAGTATACCATTTTTGAGGTCTGTTGCTATCTGTCTGTAACATTCACCCGTATCACTTTGAAGATATTTTGACCTCATCAAAGGCTTGAGTTCCGCCAAAGTAGTAGCACAAGAATGTCTCAACTTTAGATTCTCGTCAAATGCAGCACCCCAAACCCGGCCACCTTGAGCAAGGATATAGCTGGCCAAAACGCCGAAAATACCGCCCGAAGACCCAGAATTACGTTCTGCAGCTGATAACGCATATGCTGCTGTGACATCTGAGGGGACACTATTATATGACGGATTGAATTCCGGGCAAGTCTTAACACATTTACCACATTGAATACAAACAGACTCGTCGACAATCGGATAGAGAAACGATTCATCATCTTTCCCAAAACTAATACACGATACCGGGCACACATCGCCGCAAGCCATGCAGCCGCAACAATCTGTATGTGGTAATGAGCTGATATTTTTACTTTTTGTCATTACGTTCTCTCAGCATTGTAGAACTAATTCCGTCGGTATGTGGAAGAAAAACGACATCAACTCCAACCGTTGAAAATTTCTCGACATAACCATTATACAAGTCCGAACCTTTCCACTCACTACCATGGAACATAACATCGAACTTGAGGCTTTGCCAAGCCTCAAACTTATCCATCGATTCTTGTGGTACTACCTCGTCAACATAACATATAGCCTTAACAATTGCTGCCCTATCGACGTAAGGAATTACAGGTAGGTGGTGTTTGTAAGACTCAACAACCTCATCAGTACTAACTCCAACTATCAAGTGTTCGCACTGTTCCTTGGCTCGGCGGAGAATATTGAGATGTCCGATGTGAAACATATCGAACACACCGGTTGTGTAACCGATTTTATATTTTTTCGGCATGATTGGATTTATTTAGAGTTGTATTTTTAACGTTTGTCTATTAATGTGTATCCATTGAGTCTGAGATGCTTGGCACTCTCTGCGTTATCAAAAAACAGCACAGCGTTATATGCATCATCAACTTTGCTGCTATCATACAAGATGCCATCAATTGCATCTTTCGAACCGTCAGCTTTATATCGTTTCAATGAATTCTTAAAATAGCCGGTTATAAATTGTGTCGGTATGTAATCTTCCGGGTTATGATCGGCAACAGGCTTTGATATTTCATGAGCAAAATATTGCAAAAAAACCAAAGCATAATAGTCATTCTCGTCAATATCAAATATAGAAACTCGTTCACGAAGTTTTCGAAGGTCGAGCATCGTAAATTCATGCAATCCCTCAAACTCTCCTATATAATAACAACTATGATCACTCCCGACAGCCTCTTCTCGTGCACACTCTTGAGTAGATGCGCCATAAAACATTGACTCTCCCACTCTACTCATTCTGAGGTCGCGTGTGAACTTGTATGGCGGTGATGTGAGATTTGTAAACTCCACATTTTTGAGAGGGTCCGGGTATTTTACGACTCTAAACAAACTAAGCCGCATGCGTCTTAGGACCTTATGACCTATCGATTGAATCGTTTCCAAAAGATTGAATAATTGGGTTCGGGCCGAAATAGGAAGATTCGGATAATCAAGCCCCTGCTTTCGCCAAGTTCGCGACTGCCGGACCAACTCTCGCCAATCAATCGTACGCTCCTCGGCTTCGTTCAAACCATAAAGATCCTTTTCAACAAACAGTCCCTCAGGCAGCACCTCACGGATATCTTCCTTTAGCTTTACATCATTTACATCCAGAGCCTCTCCCTCCAACAATTCCGCAATATCAGTATAATGCGTTTTGCCCTCAGGAACTATATAACCACCACCTAATTTGATAAAACCGCCTACATCACCGTCATCATCAAAATGGCTGTCATATCCGGCCTCGTTAGCGGCATCAGTAAAATATGTGTTTATTATATCGTTGATTTTTCTAACACAATCTACAAAGGGTAAACATTTCTCCCGCTTACCACTATAAGAACATTCTGCAACAGATCCAAAATCGTCAACATACTTTCTCAGCAAGCGATTATTGAAACAACTTATACCCACCGGTTTATCCGATAGACCATAAAATGGGTCGCCCATCCTTGCTATTTCAAGATCTTTGTAGTGGCCCATTACTTTCTGAAAAGCTTCTGGAATATGAAACCTCGAAGACGGTTAGGCATAGCAACCTGAACAACGAACCGGCCAAGGGTATTATAGATATATCGAGGCAAGGAAATCACGCCATGTTTTAACATATAGGCCTGTAGCCTCGCCTCGCTCTTAAAATACTTCCACCCACCTCGTCGCTGATACATCTCCTTACCAACACGCACATTGACAAGGACATCCGGGAGATTGGCAAACTTATACCCCGCTTCGGCCATTCGAATCCATAGGTAATAATCCTCGTTAAAATGCCAATGCTTGTAGTTTCCGACAGCTAATACATCTTGCTTTCGAAACATCACAGTCATATGATTGAATGGACACCGGGCTTTGCTATATGACTTTAATTCCATATCATCAAGCGGAACAATACGATTACCAACCGTATTTTCAGGAGAATCTATAAACTCACTTATTTGTCCGCCAACTATTGATATTGTGGGATTATTCAGTAAATATGCAATCTGTTGTTTAAACCTTGACGGATTTGCAACATCATCAGAATCCATTCTCGCCACTATCTCGCAATGTGTATGCAAAAGGCCCTCTCTCAAAGCATTGCCCAAACCCACATTTTTAGGGAGCCACACAACATTCAGATTTCCATTGACATCCTCACAATGCTTAATTGCAGTCCGTAATTGTTCTTCGACAGGACCGTCAACAACAAGAAGAATCTCCGTAGGCTGTAAATCTTGAGAATGACCAATGCTTTCGACTGCCTGAACAAAATGTTCCGGGTTATCATTACGATAAACCGACATTAAAACAGAAAACTCTGTATTCATTTTCTATTTTGTTTGGCAGAAAATGATTGCATGCCCAATTTTACACACATACTTTTTATTCCCTGGTAAACAGGAGCCGGAAGTTTGGCCAACAATCTATTAGATTGAGTTTTCAAACCAAGCAATAAATAATCTCGATAAGGGAAACGAGGTCGATTGCCATGATACAAGTTGTGAGACTTTAGATATCTCCACGCCTTGGGTAATATACGTCCTTTTCGGACGACATCCAAAATAGGAAATTCATTACCATGGCTGACAGCACATCGGCCATTGACACTTCGGGCTCTGTCGGTCAGAGTCACTTCATACTCCCAAGCATTAAGATCTGTTTCCGGAAGAGTACTCTCTATAAAACTCCTTCGCCATATACCTGAATATAAATTCACGCGATAATCTTTATCAAGAGTATATGTATAAATATCTTTATCATTGGTTGCGCTCAAAGGGCAGTGAGGCCTGTCGAAAAGTCTGACATAATCGTATTTATTACGATCCATTATTTCCACTATCCTCTTAATAGCTTTAGACGAAATAGGAGTTGTGAGGAAATAATCGTCGAGAGTAACGAGCACGTATTCTGTAGTCAGATGAGGTAAAAGAAAACGAACCCGCTCAGTTAGTTCCTTACCGTCTCCCGCGGAAATGATCTCTATACCTTCAAATGTTTTTTCAGTTGGACTATCTGTCAGAATAATTGTTCGGATTGAACGATCAGGCCAATTCTGATTCAATAACTTTACGTGTGCATCCCAAAGGTCTGAGAAAATGCCGCATGAATATATTACAAGCGTGAGGTCTTCTTTCATTCTTTTCGATTATTATTGACTAATCTTGATACTATGCGCCGTACACGGGCATTGCTTTGATTTCGTGTATGGTTATCTTCGAATACTTGCCGTGAAGTATTATAATTTTGTAATTGCATATCTTCACTATCAAGCAAGGCTCTAAGCTTCAACTCCATATCATCGATAGTACTGGCAATTGTCGCACAACCGATTTTATCGAGGTATTCGATTGCGCCACATTCCATTGACCCATAAGCGACAATATTACATCCCGAGGCAAGCGCATCAGCAACTTTTGTAGATAAGGCATAGCGCGACAGATTTATGTCGTGCGCCTTGGTACCTTCCGCTACTATCAAAATATCACTGTCTACAGTTTTCTCCATTACCTGGGAATAGGGTATAACACCGCAGAAATCTATATTCTTGTGTAAAGAAAAGGGCTTTAGATAATCGGGATTGGACTCACTCGAATATACCTCTATCGTAATTTTCGGATTAATTCTAAAGAGAGCTTCGGCTATCGCACATATCGAAGTATTGCGCCCCATCTTAATATTGCCGAAATACCTTACAGTAAATTTTTCAGGATTAATGGGCCTAAACTCGCGGCGTTCGATATCAGATACCAAATACACCGTTTCACCGTCCAATCCGAATGCATTATTGTACTTATCCCGAATCTTGTCACCTATATATATCGCACTTCCTTTATGTCTAAAGACCTTTCTATTCAAACTCTTATACCATTCATGATATATATAGTAGAGAGGATTAAGGCTAAACTTGCCATCAAAATAATAATCATCTCCGGTCGACGAACATATTGGGATATCAAACTTTCGAGCAATATAGAGTGCTATTTCAAGAATAAAAAAATCATTCGAGAAACTGAGGAATACACACTCCGGATTAAATTCCTCCAACCATTGGTTAAATTCTGGCGTATTCCAATATTTTTTCCGCCACAAGGCTTTTCGCAACAGATGCGTTAGAGGTGTATGCTTGGCTCCGTAGCGATGTAATGCTGAAGAGCGACTTGCCTGCTCCGGATTGGATTCCAACCCCACATGAATCTCTTCATTCAACTCGTCTCTAAGCCAGGCTTTTCCTACTTTTGCCATTCGATTTCTCCAACGTTGAAGCATCATGGCATCTGTGATTTGATAAAGTTTTCCGCAATGACCTTTTAGTGGAGTTGCTGCATTAGAGAATACCTGTGCAATCTTATCATGAGGCCAATCATGGAAATAGGCATCAAAAGCTCTTGAGGTAGACTGCCTGTTATAAGGAACTGTACCGACTATCAGTAATCGAGGATAGTCGTTGGGGCGATTCATTTCCAAAATATGATTTAAAAGTATATTAACGTTCTTTCAATAAAAGATTCTACCTTGTAGGAGTTAAGTCTTCACCAATTACATAAGGACTCACATCGAAAGTATAGACTTCGTTTGTGAAAAAGAATAGCACAAAAACAAATATTATCCCGGCAGAAACCATTAATCTTAATTTTCTATCACCAAGGCAACTAACAAACATTGGAATAGAAATAATCATCGAAAAGTAATAATACATTACAGATCTTAGCAACACCGAACCATTAAATAAAAACAATAAACACATACTTGCCAGCAACATATTAGCTGCATATTTTACCTGTAACTGTTTAGACCTATCTGTATGGAAATATGACCAAATAGCAAGCACTGTTATCATGCATAACGCAATAGCAAAAAAACCTATCTGCTGCGAACTATCAGTCGAATATTCATAATGATCCTTCTCAAAATAGGACAGGATTGCACCGACACCTGCTATATTTAGCAAGTAACAAATTGCTACACTAATACAATACAGAATAATCATTTTCCGATTTAACGGTAGCTTCAAAACAGGATAAGCACACAAAAATATTAGAGCACTTTTATGAAACATCGAAGCTCCTAATACAAGAAGGACAAACAATAATAAATTATGCTTGTCTCGCGTTCTTGTTGCAACAAGATATGCAAGCATACAAATCGACAAGCCAATAGCCTGCCTCAATCCTGTTAGATCAAATACAAAGAATTGGAAGCAGATATATACCGTCAAAGATAAAAGAGGATATGGAGAACGATTTTTTATTAGAAGAAATACAGGAAATAGGATGATTAAATATATAACAAAAAAGAATTCCCTTGCTGTAAATTTTAGCATATTGCATATCTTCATCAATGCAATATAACCGTTTTCGAAATATACATAATCCCAATTATTCCATGCAACCGAGGCTGTTTTTTCATACATCTTTATATATCCGGGTACGTCTCTGCCTACTTCGAATCCTCTAATGCTGCAAAATATATAAATATATACAAACGATAATATTAAAAATACAGCTCCCTGTTTTGCCTTTGAACCAGGAAAACAGAATTGTGAAATAATTGCAAAGAAGAATATAAAACCTACCAGAAAAATATACGGTTCCATAAACCCAATTACAATGAATTATACACAAGCGAGAACGGCATATTCATCGATTTATCATCTTTTAGAGCCTTCATTTTCAATCGTGCCTCTCGTCCAATTGTTTTAGCTAATTCTTTGTCTTTAAGTATTTTTATCATGTAATGAGCAAGAACCTCCTCTTCTTCGAAGCGGAAAATCAAGCCATTAATGCCGTGCTCTATGTATTCCGCTACACTTCCGCACAGTGATGAAATAGTCGGCACGCCAACAGCCATTGCCTCTCGAACAGACGACGAATGCACCTCCATCCCAGAAGGGCTGACAAAACAATTAGCCGATTTAAATTGAGCTGCCATTCCATCTCTATCTAATCGCCCCAAGAAAACAACATTGTCTTCCAATTCATTCTGCTCTATAAAATTTGCAAGCCATGTTTCAAAAGGCGAAGAGTTTTTCGTATCTATTAGGCCAGACTTATTAATGTTAAATGGACCGGGGATATAAAGTTTTACATCCGCAATTGTCTTTTTAACAATACATAAGGCCTTAAGCAATTGATTCAATCCTTTTGTCTTATCTATTCCGAATATCGTAAAGAGACTATTGGGAACACATTCATCAATATTCCATTCTGTATCATAAAACACCTGAGCCGGTGCAAGGAAATGCTGATAAAAATTAGTATGCTGGGCAAAGGAGTTGCAATAAGCCCTTGTGTAATCATTATCTGTAATGACGTTACCGGCAGAAGATATTGCCTGTTGTTCCAGCTTGATATGATTTTTAAAATAATACCGCTTAATCTTTGCCCTTAATTTCTGATACAACGATATATGCCCCCAATATTGATTCTCTCTCACATAAACAGGAGATGTATATCGTTGATGCATACCAATAAGCCCCTGAATGAAAATCACTCTCTTGTACTCAGTCAATAATGAAGCACACCCTGCAGAAAAGCTACTCTCAGATCCCCAGATGTGAATAATATCCGGTTTTATTTCACCAACTACTTTAAGAACCGACTGAACCACTTTTTTTGGCAATTCTGTTCCATAAGGTATAAATGCCTTATATCCAATGCCGTAAGCAATGCCTTCATTTGTTTCTTTACAAATAATATCACCATTTGGTATATTACTAATCGGGCACATGAATAGCAATTGAATATTCTTATCTTGCTGAATTGCTTCAAATTCAGTCTGAATCCAAGTACCACTCGATCCACCATAAGGCAGGCCCAAAATTCTACTTACAGGGCCAATCGGCGATGACGTTATCCAAAGAACTTTCATATAAAAACGATTACAATCAATTAAAGTCCAGCACGTTCAGGCGTTTCAAAATAATTGTTATTAGATAAGCTTTCTAATTGCTGACTTAGCAAAGCCTACAGCGATTTCCTTCTCGTGTCTCGACAACCCTGCTACAAACACTAATAATATCATTAAAAACTCTGATACTACAATCATTACCGGACTCAATATAGGTCCTGTCAAGCTCAGATTAATCCAATATAAAGGGATTAGAAATATAGAAAGCTTAAGAGAATTAAGATATGAGAATTTAAGCAATGGTTTTAAATCAAGATGAAGCACTACTTTCAAAAGTATAACTGCCACAATTCTATCAACAAATGACATTATGCAATAAATTATCAATAATGAATTTGGTCCAAAATTCCATTTATATGCAAAATATCCGAACAAAATTGATGATAATAAAATCACACTGAGAGATATTTGAAAAATGCGAATCTTGCCGGTGGCTTGATATAACGCAGGTATACCGGCTCCCAAACATGTTATCATCGCATCTAACAATACCAACTGTACAAAACTCCGGGTGTACTGAGGTACATCATTAAGCCAAAGATCAAGTAACCACTGAGTTTGCATTAATAATGGTGTACAGACCAACAACATCATTATGAATGTATATTTTGATATATATACAACTAACTGTATCGATCTATCGGTATCTCCTCCACTATAACTTTTAGTGATTTGAGGTACAGCAGCTTGAGACAAACTATTTGTAGCCAAACTAACGAAGCCATTTACCTGATTGGCCACTGCTAATGCAGCATTCAGAACCGTTCCGTAGAAAAAATTGACAATAAGAGCTGCTCCCTGGGTTTTACCTATACGAGCAACTGCCCCTAATAAAATCCAAAAAGCAAATAGAATCATTTCTTTATAAAGGACTAAATCCTTTACCCATTTCCACTTCGTTATTTCATCATATTTCTTCTGACAATAAACAACATAAAGAATCGCAACAAGCAATTCGGGAATGAATGCAAATACAGCATAAATACAAATATGATTACCGGAAATATTTAATAGTAAAACTATTAGACAAAGCCTAATTAAATTTCGTAATATATTGATACCTGCTTTTATGCTGAATCTCTCTTTTGCTGTAATAAGGCCAAGATACGGAACCGTAAACGTACTTATTGCACATGTACATACGGAGAATACAAACACAAATTTAGCATCTCCAATTGTAGAACCGTCAACATTTAGATAATGCTGTATATAATAATTACCTATTGGCCATCCAATGATAACAATAGCAATACTTATAGCAAGGTGTATCGCCTGACATGTATTGAAAACCTTGTTAGGATCTCCACTTTCAGCCTTTCCCATCTCAAAAGCTATATATCGATATGAGGTGGAAATCATTGCTGTATTAACAACATTTAGTAGCACCACGATGCCGCCAACAACATTATATAAGCCAAAATCGCGAACACCAAGTGCCTCCAAAAGAAATCTTGCAGCAAATATCATTATTACCGAACTTATGATAAGATCGGCATAAAGAATCAAGCTATTCTTTGCGATGCGTGAATTACTCGTACTTGCCATCAACCTATTACAGACTTAATTCTATCCCACTCGAGTTTAAATACAAACATTTGATGTAGCCCACTGTGTGCTGTATCTACTGTCACGTATTGATTATCGCGACTTAATTTAGGATGAAGATCACAACTTGCGGGATTACCCTTTAATGGTGCTTCAAAAGAAGCTAACTCAAGCTGTTTTCCCGTAGACATATTATAAATTAAAAGGCGTTGCCAGCCATTATTATCTGGATAGGTATCCGTTATCATATAATTACCATCATAAGTAAAACTTGGATGACCGTCTATCTTAAAATAACCGCCTGCCAGAGTTCTTTCTAAGTAGCAGTTTCCTGATGATGATATTTTATAAAACTGGTAATATGACGTTTTTCCCACAATCTTATTAAGGCATGCTCGTGGTATAATCGCCTTTGCTGTTGATTTTATAAGTCTCAAGAATTTATGTTTTAGATTCTTCTCTGGAGCGACACCTGGTTTTACTTCTAATCGTCCAACCTTTGGAGCAATGTATGTGTATATAGCAAAAGCACTATTCCCACACCAACCAAAATGTGACCACCCATATTTTCTCCAATCCTTAACGATTTGCAAATTGGAACCATCAGTATCACAAATAAATAAACGAGTGCTATAACTCATTACATTACCATATGAAAACCGGTGGAGGAACGCAAATCTTTTTCCGTCAGGACTTATCATAATATGCTCCAACCAATGTTTCGCCTGATCAAAATCATCATCAGGATCAAATTCGACAATGCGATCAATTGGAAGAAGTAATGATACTTTTCCGGTTTTTAAATCCAACTTAAAAATTCCGTCTCCTTTTTTTATTCGACCGTCGTAGTCCGGATCTTGAATGGGTTGGTAATGATATGCTCGACACCAATATAATCTTTTATAATCAAGTGATAATGCATATTCTCCGGATGGACCTATACCATAAATTGGGAAATCGAAATCTCTACATTCTTTATTCTTTATATCAATCACCCGAGATTTATAGTTTTTATTATCAGATAGATTATAAATTACCTTATCACAGTCCGAGGGTAACCATTGTAGCATCGAACCTTGCTGCCAATTAAAGGAATCCGTTTTTCCTAAAGAGGTCCATTCGCCACTGTTAATATTGTAATAACCAATCTCGACTATATCAGTCTCTGTAATGTGCCTACCATCAAAATTAGCTCGATGTACCAATAACCGATCATGGCTTGAATCTAATGGATCATAGTTATAATATCCAAACCACTCTGCTAATTCATTTTCAGGTGTTTTAAATACTATCGCTGCATATTTTGTAGTACGAAATCTCTCTTTCATCACTTAAATTGAGTCATGTCAACTAATTCTTGAGTATATTGACCATTTACAACGTCTTGCAGTATTGCGGCAAAATGCTGGTTTAAATGTCTTATTTCAAAACTTCCTACTGAATAATCGTACATTTTCGCACCAATTTCTTTAGCTTTAGCAGGATTGTCTATTACCCACTGAATGGCTTTATTCAAGGCTGTAATATCACCTTCTTTCACAATTATTCCATCCGGACCTATTTGGTAGGGGACAGAACCTGATGTATTACCAATTATTGGTTTAGATGTTGCCATGGCCTGAACTACAGCAAGCGAAAAAGTTTCCTCCCATTTTGGGGTAGTACGCGGAACATGTATTGCACAATCTATTGCATTCCAATATTTTGCTATTTCATTCCATTCGACATATCCGGTAAGAATGATTTTATCCTCAAGCCCACGGTTTTTAATCCTCTTTTTTAAATCTTTAGTGAAATTTTCATCTCCAGTTCCCATTATCAACAACCGCCAATCTCCATTCGTTGGCATAGCCTCTACAATTTCATGCAACCCTTTCATTGGTAAGAAACGGACAGCCGTTCCAAAAACAGTTTCATCTCCCAATGAGTATTTTTTCCTTATTTCCTGCCTTGAATTTTCATCTGGATGATACACATCGGCATCAACACCTACTTGTGTTGACATATAAATCGGACCAGTAAATCCTTCATTCCTGAAGCAATCAATTGCATCAGGATAATGACAGACAACTGCACTAACATATTTATTGAAATATTTCAAATTTCTTTTCCTCAATAAATATGATGCATAACTCAATGACCAACTGAAAATATTACGTAAAGATCCTATTTGGGGTCGGCTAATGTTCATAGCCGGCCCCCTCATACTGAAAGCAATGAGTTTAGTTCGCTTAAGTCTGTTTTTAACTAATTTAGTACATTGAACTAATGACAACTGAGTGTGACCACCTATATGGTAGATTATATCGGGGTTAATTTCCTCGATTCTTTGTACCATTTCAGTAGATGTCCATCCGATTTTCCAATCTGATATTTTTACAGTTATAACTTTGAAGTTTGCTTTCGAAATGGCTTGTCCTTCTGATTGTACATCACTACCAAAAATCAATGACCGCCTTGTATCCCAGTTATATTTGCTCGGCGCTATAAGAATCACTTCCCAGTCTGGATGTGATTGCGCAAACAATTCCCATCGCTTATAAAAACGAGGTAACTGAAATGTATGGTTTATAATAACTATTTTCATCACTCTTTTCTCCACACCATTTTGTTCACAACAGTAACGTAGCTTTGGATGATTTTTACTACGATATTTGAGACGTTTTCACCGACATAGACATCTACGGGGGTGCCGTCGTCATGGTTGGCGTTCATTGCGATTGCAGTGTCAACGGCCTGAAGAAGTGATTTCTCGTCGATGCCGGCGAGGATGAAGCCTGCGTTGTCAAGCGATTCGGGGCGTTCGGTCGAGGTGCGGATGCAGACTGCCGGGAAGGGGTGGCCGACCGAGGTGAAGAAGCTCGATTCTTCGGGAAGTGTGCCGGAATCTGAGATTACGGCTGCGGCATTCATTTGCAGGCAGTTATAATCGTGGAATCCGAGGGGCTCGTGACGGATTACGCGCTTGTCGAGCTGGAAGCCTGACTTTTCGATGCGGTTGCGGCTGCGCGGGTGGCAGCTGTAAAGTATCGGCATATCGTATTTCTCTGCAATGGCGTTAATCGCGTTGAAGAGGCTGAGGAAGTTTTTCTCTGTGTCGATGTTCTCTTCGCGGTGGGCCGACAGAAGGATATATTTGCCCTTCTCGAGACCGAGGCGCTGGTGGATGTCGCTTGCTTCGATTTCCTTGAGGTTCTGATGAAGCACTTCGGCCATGGGGCTGCCGGTAACGTAGGTGCGCTCTTTGGGAAGACCGCAGTCGGCAAGATATCGGCGGGCGTGCTCAGAGTAGCAGAGGTTTACGTCGGAAATAATATCTACGATACGTCGGTTAGTTTCTTCTGGCAGGCACTCGTCCTTGCAACGGTTGCCGGCTTCCATGTGGAAGATAGGGATGTGCAGGCGCTTGGCGGGAATGGCCGACAGGCACGAATTAGTATCGCCGAGAATCAGTAGCGCGTCCGGCTTGATTTCGGCCATGAGTTTGTACGAGCAGTTGATGATGTTGCCGACGGTCGCGCCGAGGTCGTCGCCAACCGCGTCCATGTATACTTCGGGGTCGGCAAGTTTAAGGTCCTTGAAGAACACGCCGTTGAGGTTGTAGTCGTAGTTCTGACCGGTGTGGGCGAGGATTACGTCGAAGTACTGGCGGCACTTGTTGATAGTTGCAGCCAGTCGGATAATCTCGGGGCGCGTGCCCACGATTATCAGCAGTTTCAGCTTGCCGTTGTCTGCAAACTTTATGTCTTTATAGTCGGTTTTCATTGCTTTTCTACTGGATCGAAGAATGTGTCGGGATGATTCGGATCGAAGATTTCGTTGCAGTACATCACTGTCACGAGGTCTTCGGTATCGGAGAGGTTGATGATGTTGTGGGTGTAGCCTGGGAGCATGATGACGGACTGTATCTTGTCGCCGCTAACCTCAAAATTTAGCACTTCGTCGGTACCTTCCTTGCGCATCTGGATTAGTCCGTGACCTTTAACGACGATGAACTGTTCCCACTTGGTGTTGTGCCAGTGCTGGCCCTTGGTGATGCCGGGCTTGGAGATGTTGATACTCACCTGCCCGCACTTGGGAGTGTGGACGAGCTCGGTAAACGAGCCGCGCTGGTCGACGTTCATCTTCAAGTCGAACACTGCCTTTTCCTTCGGCAAATAAGAAAGATAGGTCGAGAACAAGCGCTTCGCGAAGCTATCGGCAGGAATCTCGGGAATCATCAGCGTCTGCGGCATTTCGGCAAACTGATGCAGCAGGTCGACAATCTCGCCAAGAGTTACATGGAATGTTGTCGGAACGGCACAGTAGCGACCGTCCTCTTTGATAACGGTCTCCACGCCGTCGAATTCGCAGTGATGCTCCTGACCCTGCAGCGCGAGTATCATCTCGTCGACGAGGTCGTCGATATAGAGAAGTTCGAGTTCAACCGACGGGTCGTTGACCTGGATGGGCAGGTCGTTGGCAATGTTGTTGCAGAATGTCGCAACTGCAGAGTTGTAGTTCGGGCGGCACCATTTGCCGAAAAGGTTCGGGAAGCGGTATACAAGAACCTTAGCGCCGGTCTCGGTGGCGTAGTCGAAGAATAGTTCCTCGCCTGCCTTTTTGCTCTCGCCGTAGGGGTGTCCGGCGTAACGGCCAATCAGCGTGGCCTGAATCGAACTCGACAGCATCACCGGACATGTATTGCCGTGCTTCTTGAGTGTGTCAAGCAGGGTCGAGGCAAAGCCGAAGTTGCCTTTGCGGAAGTCCTCGGGGTTCTCGGGACGGTTGACACCGGCGAGGTTGAAAACGAAGTCGGCCTCGCGGCAGTAGCGGTCGAGTTCCTCGGGAGTAGAATCGATGTCGTACTCAAAGACCTCATCGATCTCTACCGGGTAATTTTTCGCCTTGCCGTCCTTGATATTATTGAGTTGGGCGCATAGGTTTTTGCCGACAAAACCCTTAGCTCCGGTTACAAGTATCTTCATAATGTGAGAATATCTTCGGGAGAAATTGGTTCATAAGCACCATCTTTGGCCTCGAATATAACAGTTCCTGATTGAAGCGAGATAATCGTATGCCAACGACCTTTTTCTATATTGACACCAACACAATCCGAACCAGCCTCCATTAATACGCGTTCTGTAACATTTCCATTGTTGTCATAGAAAACCTCTTCGGCAGAACCTCGTAACAATATACACGATTCGGTACTATTTCTATGTCGGTGAATGGGTACTACAGTTCCCGGTTCAATAGCATTAAGCATCCGTTGAGAATTATCTTCTGAGGTATTGCGCATATCCATATTTATACGCAACCGGTCTGATTGAGACGCGCGAAGACTCAGATTATCAAGCAAATCCTTGTTAATATTCATTCTACTGCACGAAGTTGCCTTCGCCACTAAGCTCGCGTTTGATATATTCCAACGATCCTATTTTTTCAATTGCTTCCTCAAGATTAAGAAGTCGAGTATTATTCGAATCGAACTCAGTTAATACATTTCTTGTTTCGTCGCCTTCTTTGAAAAACTTATCGTAGTTCAGGCCTCGGTTATCGGCAGGAACTCGATAGAAGTTACCCATATCCTCAGCCTTAGCACATTCTTCGTTAGTGAGCAGCGTCTCGTACATCTTCTCGCCATGACGGATACCGATAACCTTGATGTCTTCTTTTTTACCGCCAAAGAGCTCACAAACGGCCTCGGCCTGTGTACCGATTGTACAAGCAGGTGCTTTCTGTACGAGGATGTCGCCGTTCTGACCATGTTCGAATGCGAAAAGTACAAGGTCGACGGCCTCGTCAAGACTCATGATAAAGCGCGTCATCGAAGGCTCGGTCAATGTGATAGGATTGCCGTTACGTATCTGCTCGATCCACAAGGGAATCACTGAACCGCGAGAACACATCACGTTGCCGTAACGTGTGCAGCAGATTTTTGTATTGCCTGAAAAACGACTTTTTGCAACGGCAACTTTTTCCTCGATCGCCTTGGTTATACCCATAGCATTTATAGGATAAGCTGCTTTGTCGGTTGACAAGCAGATTACTGCCTTTACTTTTGCTTCGATTGCTGCAGTCAGTACGTTATCTGTACCAATTACATTGGTTTTGACAGCTTCAAGAGGGAAGAATTCACACGACGGCACTTGTTTGAGCGCTGCTGCATGGAAAATATAGTCCACACCAGGCATTACACTACGGCAGCTTTCAAGAGAACGAACATCCCCAATGAAAAACTTAATTTTATGCGCCACTTCCGGATAGCGCACCTGGTACTCATGGCGCATATCGTCCTGCTTCTTCTCATCGCGCGAGAAAATACGAATTTCCTTGATATCGGTATTTAAAAAGCGGCGCAATACCGCATTACCGAACGAACCTGTACCTCCTGTGATAAGGAGGGTTTTGTCTTTAAAGATTGACATATGCTAATTTATTTTTATTTTGAAAGAATAACACTGAAAGAATTTCGCATACATAATGGAGTCGATCTCAACTTAATTATTAGCGAATCTTATCATACAATGTGTGAGCTAATAATATTCATTCAGTTTTAACCCATTACTCTCATCATCTTTGAGTTAAACATTATAAAACTCCTTATACCATTTAGCAAATTTACGTAGCCCTTCTCGAAGCGATGTGCTTGGCCTGAACCCGAAATCGCGTTCAAGAGCTGCTGTATCTGCATAAGTGACGGGGACATCGCCGGGCTGCATGGGAACAAGTTCCTTGTGTGCTTCAAAGTCATAATCAGCTGGAAGTACACCGGCTGCAACAAGTTCTTCCTGAAGGATATTCACGAAATCAAGTAAGTTCTCAGGATTACTATTGCCAATATTGTAAACCGCATATGGCGGTATTGGTAAACCATCCTCTCCTGTTTCGCGCTTAGGTGCGCTGTTCATTACACGGATGACACCTTCCACGATATCATCGACATAAGTGAAGTCTCGCTTACAATTGCCGTAGTTGAAGATCTTGATGCTCTCGCCATTGATGAGTTTGTTAGTAAAGCCAAAGTAGGCCATATCAGGACGTCCTGCAGGGCCATAAACTGTGAAGAAGCGTAAGCCTGTTGAAGGTATATTGTAAAGCTTTGAATAGGCATGCGCCATTAGTTCATTGCTCTTTTTTGTTGCTGCATAAAGCGACACCGGATTGTCTACTTTGTCGTCTGTGCTGTATGGCACTTTTTTGTTTGACCCATAAACGGAAGAGCTTGAGGCATATACCAGGTGCTTCACTCCGTCCGCACCATTATCGTAGCTGTGACGGCATGCTTCAAGGATATTGTAGAATCCGATCAGATTTGATTCTATGTAGGCATTGGGATTTGTAATCGAATAACGCACTCCGGCTTGCGCTGCAAGATTTACTACAACTTCAGGCTCGAAGTCCGAAAAAATTCTCTCTATGAGCGGTTTGTCCGCGATGTTTCCTTTAATGAAGGTCCATTTGCTGTCGGAGTGCTCAGCCGCCTCCTTAGCAATTTCACTCAGACGGAATTCTTTGATGGTGGGGTCGTAGTAGTCATTGACACTGTCTATGCCTACAATCTCAACACTTTTCTCTCGCTTGAGCAACTGTATTACAAGATTTGCGCCGATGAATCCGGCTGCGCCTGTTACGAGTACTTTCATTGTTTAGTCACGTTTGAAAATATCACGAGTATAAACTTTCTCAACCACGTCATCGAGACATGCATCATAGCGGTTGGCTACTATCGCATCTGACAAGGCCTTGAATCTAACGATATCGTTGACCACTTCGCTGCCGAAGAACGTCGAACCGTCTTCGAGCGTTGGTTCATATATGATTACCTTTGCGCCCTTGGCCTTGATACGCTTCATTACTCCTTGAATCGATGACTGGCGGAAATTGTCTGAATTGGATTTCATAGTCAGGCGGTAAACCCCGACAACTATTTCCTTCTCCTTATCCGAGTTCCACTGGCTGGATGCCGTATAGTACCCCGCCATGTTTAGCACCTGATCGGCAATAAAATCCTTACGGGTGCGGTTGCTCTCTACGATTGCTGTCATCATCTGCTGTGGCACGTCGGCATAGTTGGCAAGCAACTGCTTGGTATCTTTAGGAAGGCAGTAACCACCGTAACCGAACGAGGGGTTGTTGTAATGTGACCCGATACGTGGATCAAGGCCAACGCCCTCTATAATCGCCTTTGAATCAAGGCCCTTTACCTCGGCATAAGTATCAAGCTCATTGAAGTAGCTCACTCGCAATGCTAGGTACGTATTGGCAAACAGTTTAACAGCCTCGGCCTCCTTCATACCCATATACAAGGTATCGATATCCGGCTTGAGAGCACCTTGCTGAAGTAAACCTACGAAAACACGTGCAGATTCTCCGATACATTTGATATCGGTAACAGCCTCAATTGCAGCGTTTTCTTCTGCAAACTCAGGCCTGTCTATGATTTTGGGTATGCCCGCAATGATACGCGAGGGATAGAGATTATCGTACAACGCCTTGCTCTCGCGCAGGAACTCCGGGAAGAACAACAGATTGAACTGCTTGACACCCTTGGCTGCATACTTTACATACAGATTGCGACAATAACCAACAGGGATTGTCGACTTGATAACCATTACAGCCTCGGGATTGACACTCAATACAAGATCAATCACGTCCTCGATGCAATGGGTATCGAAATAATTCCTTACAGGGTCGTAATTGGTCGGAGCTGCTATGACTACGAAATCAGCATCCTTATAAGCTGCAGCGCCGTCAAGTGTTGCAGTTAAATCGAGCTCTTTCTCAGCAAGATACTTCTCGATATACTCATCCTGAATCGGCGACTTGCGGTTGTTTATCAAATCAACCTTTTCTGGAATCACATCTACAGCTGTCACATGATTATGCTGGGCAAGAAGTGTTGCAATACTAAGTCCGACGTAACCGGTTCCGGCTACGGCTATGTTGTAATTGGTTTTCATCTTAAATATATGGTTACACTCGCTTCTCAAAACCCTAAATCATGAGATAGCGGTATGAAGTTTTTGACGGTATCTTCGGTAGAGAGAGCGCATCCGTGCACTCTTAAAATAAATATCACTCTATCCTTTCCAGCAAATCGGGGTGGATGAAGGGGAGCATGACCATGCAGATGCCTTCGATTTTGACTATCACATGCTTGTTTTTACGAACGCGCTGCACATAGCCTTCCATGCCTTGGTAGGGGCCGCCGGTGACCCTTACATGCTCGTTTTCCTTGAAATTCCGGTTGTTGTATATTTCGCAACCGCTTGTGTCGGCCGACGTTGTCAGTCTCAACAAGTCGATTGATCTCGCGGGTATCACTTGGATTTTATTGTCGGTCGGATAGCGGTAAATCCAGAATCGTATCGAACGCTCCGGGTTGCGGCGGCCGGCATCCTCGAGGGCAAGCGCATTGTCGCGGCTTGTGCGGATAAAAAGCACATGCGGTATCACCGCTTTCACCCGCTTACTGTTATCCGGCCTCAATACCACTTCCTTTGGGAAAAAAACATCGTCGCAGAGCTCCCGTAGGACCTCTTCGGCTCTGAAATCCTGGCGCGTCCGTATGGCGAACCATTCCGATTGTTGGGTGAGTTCTAATGGCTTGTCATTCATTTCAGACTACATATCATATTACATAGCAATAGGTTAGCACCATTGCCATGCACTATTAACAACCGTCCGCTTACATTCGCTTCGGATCTCAGGGATGAGCCTATACAGGAGCTTTCCAAGTGGTTGTATTGCAAAGTATTTGTAATACGTTTCTAAACACTTTAAAATATCTCTTCGTAAGAGATACTAAAATGTACGCGCAAAATTACTAATTTTTTCTGAAAACACGACTATCTTATCAAAAAATTTTACCTACCGCACTCTACCCTTCGAAAGATAAGGGCAAAAAAAAGTCCTGTGCCGATGATGTTTCTATCAGCACAGGACCTAAAAAACTACTGCCTCAGGGCTTTCCGTCAGGGAATCACCGGCTCAAGCATAAACGTATACGAATACTTCTTTCCGTCAAGTCGGTAAGGCTTGTGCGGTGCCCTACCCCACGAATCATCACCTCCGAGCCCCCTTTGGGCAAGATCGATGTTGAAATACACATTATCCCTATCGCGGAGTACATCGCTGTTGTGCATCTGCCGCTTGTTCATGCCCGGGTCAAGAATATCTGCTGTCACATCGAGGGCACTTACATTCAATGGCAGCGCTCCGTATACCCTCAGTCCCAAGCCCTTATCATTAGTAAGCCTTGCCCAGCGGACGTCGGTCTTATTACCACTCTCCTGCGGTCGGATATAGGGATAATATTGATCGGCAACCTTGCCATTCCATATGCCCATAAACGATGCCGTATTCCTGTCGCTATAATTTTCCCATGGGCCGCGGCCATACCACGTAAAGTTTTCAAACTCCTTACCCATAGGCAACTGCATACCATAGCGCATCAGTTCGGGAGTATCGTCACCGCCTTGCAGGGCACTCGTCACCGCCAACTTGCCATCAGGATATATAGTGTACGAAATCGAATAATCCGACGCAACCTCTGGCAGACGATACTTAGCAACTACATTATACAACACTCCATCCTTATCGCAACGCACCGAAACCACTCGGCGGTTGTCGGCTGCATTTCGCCACGCATTCAGTCGGCGATGAGCATTGTTTCCCCAGTCATTATCTGTCGGAGCTCGCCAAAATGAAGGCGTAAGTATCTTCCCTGCGCTCAACAATCGCTTACCCTTCACCGAATAATCCTCAAGATTTCCATTATTCTTGTTGATGCGGACAACAACGCCGTTAGCACATTCGAAAATCCAGCGCTTGGCATCCTCTCGCATTTTCAAATCCGACGATATTGCCGACGGCAGCTCGAATCGCTCGCGACTTGCGAGGGCAAATTGCTCGCGTGCCACTTCATGACCCTTAGGCACTATTTCGTCGCCATTTTTCGTATAAGCGTATACCGAAAGATAATACTCATTACCGTCATTAAGATTCATCACAGGAATATTCGCTTTTACCTTTTTAGTCGTCCCTGCCGGAGTCACTACTGCAAAATCCTCAGCTGCAATTCGTTCACCATTTTTCAGCAGTTCCCAGCGAAAACCATACTCACTCAGATTACGATAATGAAAATGATTCTCTACAGCAAACGCCCCATTCTTCAAATCTACCGGCGCAAATCGAATATCCTGATACACCTTCTTCACTTCCATAAGACCCGGGTGAGCGGTACGGTCGGGATTAACCAAACCGTTGATACAGAAGTTCTCATCATGCGTATAATTATACGCGCCGAAATCTCCGCCATAAGCCCAGTATGGGTCGCCGTTTTCATCCTTGGTCAATATGCCCTGGTCAACCCAATCCCATATGAAACCGCCCTGCATATGCTTCGACGAGCGAATTATATCGAAGTACTCCTGAAAGTTACCCGAACTGTTACCCATTGCATGAGCATACTCGCACATGATATATGGTTTGATATTCGTAGTGCTCTCGGCATACTTTTTCATATTCTCCACACTCGGATACATCGGACACATGATATCGGTATACTCACCGTTGCCAAACTGCTCATACTGAACCGGTCGGCTGTCATCGCGCCCCTTTATCCACTTGTAAGCCTCTTTGAAATTATCGCCGTTGCCGCTCTCATTTCCAAGACTCCATACAATCACGCTCGGATGATTCTTGTCGCGCTCTACAAGTGCATACTCCCTGTCGAGTATACTCTCGCGCCACTCCGGCAGGTTGCCCGGGTGAATGTCGCGGTTACTGCTCCACACGCCGTATCCGTGTATCTCAATATTAGCCTCATCAACAACGTAGATGCCATATTCATCGCAAAGATCATACCACAGCGGCGGCTGGGGATAGTGGCTCGTACGCACAGCGTTGATATTATGCTGTTTCATCATGCGGATATCCGACATCATTGTCTCGCGGTCTATAGCGTGCCCTTTTGTCTGATGATGTTCGTGCAGGTTCACACCATGCACCTCTATCGCTTTGCCGTTGACAAGCAACTGATTATCCTTAATCTCAACCTTACGAAAACCGATTCGCGCCGAAGTCGATTCTATCACCTTGTTGTCTTTCGACAAAGTAATCGCAAGCGTATAGAGGTACGGAGTTTCGCCACTCCACTTATTCACATTCTTGATAGTGGCAGTAAACTTATCCGACAGCTTCGAATCCGCTCCGAGGCTCACATTTCGCCCTGCTTTGTAGACAGTCTTGCCCTTGGCATCAAGAAGCACCACATCAAGTCGGTTACGAGAATCATCCGATGCGAAGTTCTGCAAATCGACATCGAGTTTCAACACGCCGTTTTTATAGCCCTTGTCAAGATCAGCCTTTGCAAAAAAATCTGCGATGCGCTGCTCGCCTGTCGAGTACAGGTACACATCGCGCTCAAGTCCCGATAATCGCCAAAAATCCTGATCCTCGAGGTACGACCCGTCAGTCCAGCGGTAAACCTCGCATGCAAGCTCATTGCTGCCCGGCTTTACGAAATCCGTAATGTCGAACTCCGACGGATTTTTCGTACCCTGCACATAACCGACCTTTCGACCGTTGACCCACACATACATACCGGCAGTACTGCCGTCGAAATGCAGAAAAACATGGCGGTCCTTCCAATCCTCAGGAATTGAAAACGAGCGTTTGTATGAGCCTACAGGATTATCGTCATGACCAACAAAAGGCTGGTTACGAGGAAAAACATACGTGACATTAGTATAAATCGGCTTGCCGTAGCCCTGCATCTCCCAGTTGCCGGGCACGTCAATCTCATCCCATAAATCAGTCGAATATCCGTTTTCATAGAATTCAACAGGTCGGTCTGCAGGCTTAGGCGAGTATTTGAATTTCCACTTGCCGTTGAGCGACATAAAATATGGCGATTCAGCCCGGTTGCCGTTTATGGCTTCCTGAGTAGATTGATAAGGATAAGCCGTAGCCCTCGGGGCAAGTCTACCCTCGGCAAAGACCTGTGGATTCTCCCAGTCAGGCGATGCTGCCGACACAAACAATGCACTAATGGCAGCGACAGCGCTACATAATAGATATTTCATGGTATGTATTGTGATTGATTATCAATTTAGTTTTTGCAAATTTAGCAAGTAATGCCGACATGACATAGCGTTTTTTTCAATATCATTGAAAAACAGATTAGCGAAATAAAACAAAAATAGCCCGTACTCGCAAGCACGGACTATTTATATTCACATAATTAGCAGTATGGGGCAATACTAATTCACGGTAGATTCCGCTCCACGTAAATTGAGCAGTTGACGGAGCGAAACAGTCTTATTATTCACCAAAGGCTTTGCCCAGTAGGCAACACTAATGATATAACCGATCGTCACACACATACAAAGCAAGGCTATGCGGAGACCAAACATATCACCGAGCCAACCGACAAGAAGCGGACCAAGAGCACCACCGGCTATCCCGGTACACAGAATTCCGGCAAATGAACCGTGGTAGCGGTCTACCGAGTTCAAACCCAGCGACATAATTGTAGAGAACATCACCGAAATTGCAAAACCTACAGCAGGGAATGCATGTAGCGCAACATCAACCGGGCCGAACAATGCCGCGAGCAGGCACGCTATCGCCGTCGCCCCGGCACCTTTGAGCACCGTGCGCGAATCAAACAGACGCAGCAAAAGCAAGCCTAACAGGCAGCCAAGCGACATATAGCCCCAAAAGCGACCTACAACAGGCGCACCTACAGTCTGTGGGTCTACACCGTGGTATTGACGCAGAAACTCTGATATCCAGTTGGCTACGCCCTGCTCTGTAGCTGTATAGCTCAATATGCCAAAGAAAAAGAGATAGACATATTTATTGCGCAGAAGCACACGGTATGACTCAAGACCACCGCTACGCTCATCATCATTAAGGCTGAGGCGAGGGAATCGAACCACCAATACAACGGCGATTACAACTATCAGTATAGCCGCAAACACCCAGTAAAGCGACACCCAAGGCAAATCTGACGGAGCAACAGCAGAAAGCACAGCCGGAATTCCGGACAACGCTTCACCGGAGGTAAGACTCTCAACCAGACCGGAATACACAAGCGGACTTACGAACGATGCCGCACCAAAGACAAGCTGGCCAAGCACCGAGAAGAAAGCAAAATTCTCCTCACCGCCTGCCACTCGAGTCAACGGATTAATAGTAGTCTGCAGCATTGCCATACCCAATCCTATGATAAACGACGACGCAAGAAGCACCGCAAACGAGGGCGAGCTGACAAACAGCAAAGAACCTATCAGCGGAAGCAAAAACCCGACTGCAAGAACAGTCTTTTGACTGAAGCGTTCGATAAGCATTCCGGCAGGTATCGACATTATTCCATAAGCCAGAAAGAACGACATAGGTATAAACCCGGCCAATGCAAGATGACTCAGTTGGAAATTATCGATAATATCAGGAATCAACGGCCCTATTATATTGGTAATAAATGATATAACAAACCAAAACACCATTATCAGGGCAACTGTTGCATACGATCTTTTCATTATATAAATATTAGGTATACAACAGTTTAGAATTCTCCGACCGCCGACTCATTAGTGTCGCAAAGTATCAGGCTTGCAGCACCCAGGCATCCGGCACGGTTACCGAGTTCGGCAGGCACTATCTGCGTATTGGCGGCACAGACATCCATTACTTGTGCGCCGACCACCCTGCGAAGACGTTCGAAATAGAAATCACCGGCTTCGGATATACCTCCGCCAACAACCACAACTTCAGGAGCAAAGATATTGATAACCGACGCAATACCATGACCGAGATACATCCAGTGCTCCGACAGAGCCTGCGATGCAACCGGGTCACCCTTGTGATACAGGCTCACAATCTTGCGACCGTCGGCCTCAGTACCAGATAGCGCGGCATAACGGCGTACAAGCGCAGAGGTTGATGCATAGTGCTCAAGGCATCCACGTCCTCCACACGAACAGTCCTCACCGTCGCATTTGACAGTCATGTGTCCTACCTCCATGCCGCGGCCTTCATGACCGCGCCACATTTGGCCATTGATAAGCGCAGCCGAGCCGATACCGGTGCCAACGGTGATGAATAGAGCATCCTGTACACCCCTCGCTGCACCAAATATCCACTCTCCTATGGCCATTGCATTAGCATCGTTAGATGCTGCAACCCTGAGGCCGCAACGTTTCTCAAGCTTACTTGCAATATCTACGTTCTCCCAGCCTTCAATATTCTCCGCGCCGCCAACGACTTTGCGTCTGTCGGGACTGACAATACCTGGAGTGCCGATACCCACACCAAGTGGAGTGATAGCACTTGCCTCAGCCCATGCCTTGCAGGCATCCACTGCCGAGGCCAATGCTGATATTACAGCATCGGCACCCTCGGTAGCAGGTGTTTGCATAGAGCCTTCGAAAGGAATCTCACCCGAACGGCTTACCACGGCATATTTGATTGCCGTACCTCCAAGATCTATGCCTATAGCGTATTCTGTCATGACAATCAGGCTTTTTCTACCCAGATAGGCGAAGTCCATGCCCACTGGCCGTCGCGCTGACGAACTCGGGCATAATAATAATCGGTATCGCGCTCTGCTTTTTCGTCTGTCATTATATGACCTACGCAGAATGTCGGAACTGTAGCTGCACGCTCAAACTGGATAGCTTCCGAAAGCCAGCCGCGAAGGAAATGCGCACGGCTACCTTCGAGCAGTTCGGCAAGCGAGTGCTCGTAGCGTTTACCGTTGAAATCGGCTGTGATTTTAGCGTTGCGAGGCATCTCTACATCAAGGATAATACCCTGCATGGCAGCGGTTAACACATTGGGGTTCTTGCTTGAGTACATGTCGAGCTCTACATGGCGGTCGCCACGTTCGAGCACCTTGTTGACACGAGTGTGGAATTCGCTTTCGCCGGGCTGAGGCGATGTGAAGGCAGCGCCGCGGAAGCAGGTCTGAATATCACGGATACGGCCGTCGCTCAGTCCGAGTCGACCCTGCCAATGTACATACTCTTCCTCGCGGTTCCAACCGAAGTTAACCTTGATTTTAGCCCTCACGGTGTCGCCTTCGGGAACAACTGTACGGTGAGGCGCATTGAGGCGTGCTATGCACTCTCCATTCTTGATAATATCCACATAGTCAATGTGGTTCATAGCCTCTACGTTGACATATATCTCACGCTTTCCAGCCTGGATAACATCACCGGTCCTACCGCCGTTGATACGGAAATCTACCTTAATACGGTCACCGGTGATACCACATACATGGCGCGATGCCATTGCATTCCACAGGCTGTCACGGTCAAGTTTGTCGCAGAATACGCCGATACGACCGTCGCCATAGCTACCCGGATATCCGGCATGCTGGTCGGTAGAACACATCAGACCGAACTTGCAGCCACGTTCAAGGCCATACTGAATCGAACCTTCCCAAATACGCGGGCCCATATCGTGGAGATAATTATAATCGCCCTGATCACTTTCGGCAAGACCGTGACGCGAGAACATCTCTACAAAGGGGGCACGGCTGCTCTCTTCGAATGCATCCCAGTTATAACCACGGAATCCGGTCTGGTAACCCATGTGGTGGGGGGTGACAAAACAGTCGTAATCAGCAAGTCTCTTGCGCAAGTCGGGCACCGAAGTACACTCTACCAAAGGTACATTAAAGTCGCGGAACAGAGCCACGTGGTCGCCGTGCTCCATCGAGTGACATTCGTAAGAAACAAATGTCTCAAACTTGCCGGGGCGGTTGGCAGCCTCTATAGCGGCACGGTATTTCTCGTAACCACCACGACGCAGACGGTCGAAAGCCTCGGTATGATAGCCGATCACCCAGCCGAGGCGGGGATCATCAGCTCCGGGGATATCGGGCCACAAGGCATGGGGGGTAATAGATGCAAAGTCGAGCTGCTGTTCAGCGGCGGCAATGGCATCGGCAAGGTCGCCGTGACCGTAAGTAACGTTACAGTGATTGTGCAAGTCTCCGATAAACATCTTGAAATCATCGAGACTCGGCATATTGTTTTTCAGGTCGCCGGGAAGCGAATCGCGCTGATTATCGCCAAAAGCAAATGCACACGACGGCGCTGTAGCTGCGGCAGCAAGGCCGAGAAGCGACCAGCCTGAATGTTTGAGGAACTTTCTTCTATCCATTGTGTCTTTGGTATTTAGATTTACTTTAAGTTTCGCAAGTTAAACCTTGCGAAACTTTGATTTATTATTCAGTCTATTATATTACAGGTTTGCTGCACCCGAGAAAAACTCGTACTCCTTCTCTTCGGGGTCGTTGTCGCCAACTTCTTTTTGCAGATTCTTCAACTGCTCGTGCAGCACGGCTCTCACTTTAGCATAGGCCGGGTCATTGTATACATTATTCATCTCGCTCGGATCGCGACGCATATCATATAACTCCCATTCATCTACGTCGTTATAGAAATGTATCAGCTTATAATCCGATGTTCGTATACCGTAGTGACGCTTTACAGAGTGCCAAGAAGGATATTCATAGTAATGATAGTAAACGCCTGTGCGCCAGTCTTCAGGAGCTTTGCCACCCGAGGCGAATACGGGTTGCATCGAACGGCCCTGTATATCCGAGGGCACTTCGATACCGGCGAGGTCGATAAATGTAGGAGCAAGGTCGATGTTCATCACAAGAGCATCCGAAGTCGTGCCGGCTGGTATTTTACCCGGGTATCGGATAACCATGGGTGTGCGCTGGCATTCTTCGTACATAAAGCGCTTGTCGAACCAGCCATGTTCGCCAAGGAAGAAACCCTGGTCGGACGTATACACTATTATAGTATTGTCGAGTTCACCGATTGAATCAAGATGAGCAAGCATACGGCCGATATTCTCGTCTACCGCATGTATCACAGCAGCATAATCACGCATGTACTGCTGATACTTCCACTTGGTAATCTGGTCTTGAGGCAGGGTTTTCACGCTGTCCCATTCGGCAATACGCGGAGCATAAGCTTTGTTCCAGCGCTCTTTTTCCTTGGGAGTCATGCGGTTGTACATATCCTGATAATGCATCACCGAAGCCCTCCAGTCGTTAGCACCACGCACATCATCTTTATTGGCATCGCCACTTCGCTCGATACTGTAGTCTTGAGCCAAAGCCTCGGGGGTCATAAGTTTGAGGTCCCATTCAGGCCACATGTGACGGGCTATTTCCATTTCCTGACCACGAGCGGCACTGCCTCGGCCACTGTAATCGTCGAGAAGGTTTGCAGGCTCGGCAAATACGCTGTCGGCATACAAGCCGAGATGACGCTGTGCGGGCATCCAGTTGCGGTGAGGAGCCTTGTGATAATAAAGCATCGCCCATGGACGATCCTTGTCGGCATGGTCTACGAAATCTATTGCCTTGTCTGTGATAACGTCTGTCACATAGCCGGGCTCTACAATGGTGTCGCCGTTTTCAAAGAATTGAGGCTTGTAGTATTCACCCTGGCCGATTAATATGCTATATGAATCAAATCCCTGGGGCTCTGAATTCAAATGCCACTTACCAATCATGGCAGTCTGGTAACCGGCAGAACGGAGCACCTTGGGGAATGTCTGCTGATTGCCGTCGAATGTACGAGAGTTGTCGGTAAATCCGTTTACATGGCTATATTTGCCGGTAAGGATGCAAGCTCGCGAGGGGCCTGAAATCGCATTGGCCACATAGGCGCGGTCCATTCGCATACCTTCGTTGGCTATACGATCGATATTGGGAGTATACACAAGATTGTGACCATAGGCACTGACCGCCTGATAGGCATGGTCGTCGGTCATAATCATCAGAATGTTTGGTTTCCGGCTTTGCTGGTCAGCGGCTACTGCAGTAAGAGCTATAGGCATCGACGCGAGTGCTGCCAGACGTTTGTTTATGGTCATAGATTTAAAATTATAGAATTTATTACGATTGCAAAGATAGTAAAACACCGAGCTACAGGATAGCAGAAACATCCACACATCACACATGCGCGTATCGCAGGGTTTCAATTATGTGCAATTATATATCAATTTTGTGCAAGTAGCTGTATTATAGCCTCTAAAACAAATAGGCGGACACTCAGGCCCGCCTATTTATTTCAGATTTATAATGTCGTTAAAGTGAATAAGCGAGCGGATATTTTTTACCGTCGATGCTCACTTCGAGCTTTGCTCCGTCGAGTGAATGCTTACCTTTATATGTAGCATTTATCTTATGAGACGCAGGATTCTCGCTATCTGTAGGATAAATTACAGTAATAAATCGTACCGGCTTCTTATCCTTTTTTACAGTAGAGAACGCATAGGCCGGGCGCGATTTCTTCACCCTGTAAGCAGGAGACATCCAGCCTTCTTCAGCTTCCATTTTATCAGCGCCGAATACCTTCACGGTAACATTGTTTTTATCGGCGAAGGCTGTACTTACTGTTTTGTTGGCAGTGTTTTCCAAGGGGTCGCAGGGAAGCAGCTGGTAGTGGATAGCCACATCACCCGATGCTTCGCCATAGGCCTCGTCGGCGATTACAAAGAACTTCTTGTCGACAAAGAATACCGCACGGCGGTGAGTAAGTCCGTCATAACCCGGAGTTTCCACCACGGTAAGGTCGCCTTCGGGAGTGCTGTCCCATTTAAGCAGTTTCGACTCGCGAGTCTGCAGGTTCTTATTATCGAGTGTCAGGGTATTGTGTACCGCTGTCTGGCGGAACCAGTTGCGCTGCTTCAACACTTCATCGTCGCCACCGTATATAAAGCTGCCCGAATCAGGGAAGAAGTTACGGCCGTCAGACCAAAGCTCGAATGTGCCGTTGTCGTACTGATTGTGCCATTCGCCGGAAGGTCCGGCTTTAAATACCATTACAGTGGCATCCATACCCCAACCGTTTCGCATTACATAGAATCCGCCATTTGTGAAAGCACGCGAAGTATATGCGGGCAGATGTCCCTTTTTGCCGTCACTTGCAAGGTATTGCAGGGTGCAATCGTTGGGGAAAAGCTTGCGCCACGAACGGTAATTGGAGAGCATACCGGGTTTTTCGTGGAGTTTATTGTCGCTGAAAACCGGGAGAGTATAGTCAGGGAAAGCTATATTATATGTAAACTCTACCATTTTGCCCACCGCATCAAGATACGACTGAGGGAATTCGCCGCGATAACCGTTGGCATCCATCATCCGCAGAGCTTTGCCGAAGATATGTACCGATGCCATATGATAGCCCGGGTCAAGTTCGAAATGAGCACCGTCGTCAAAAACCTGCTTACCGATTTCGCGATTCAGAATCTCCACACCGGCTTTGCGCCATGCCGAAGCATTCTTAAACTCGGGGAAAAACGCACCCGCGAAAATAATACGCTGAGCCTCAAAGAGAAGATGATTGCCTTGCTTGGAATAATGACTGTTTACAAACTCGGCATGACGGTGGTAGTTATCGAGAAAATCGATCAGAAATTCCGGAGTGAAGTACTTCGAAGGCAGGAATAGGTCAAACTGCTCGATCTGATGCTCGAGACGGTCACCGACCTCGAGCGGACGCCAGGCGAAGTATACATTGTCGACCTTCTCCATATCCTTGTCCTTAATGCCCTTGAACTCTGTCAAAGGATTCTTTTTAATCCAGTCGAGATACTGGTATACCCACTCTTTGGCATACTTTTCTTCACCGGTGATTCTGAAAGCCTTGCCCATAGGCACCCACCATTTTGTGCGGTGCAGCTGCCAACGCAGTTCATTGTCTTTCACCGGCCAATACTGCCAGTTGATGTCATCGCCATAGAAGTACGATGGCTGATAACCCTTATGAACAAAAAACTTGTGCTCCAGACCCTCGTCGGCCCAGCGGCGTTCCTCTTTAGTGAGTTTGGGCTTCGATGCGTCCACGCCCACACTCTTGACACCGGTGCGGTTTTTGTAATATTCGAGAAGTGCAACGGAGGCAAGAGAGTCTTTGCCCTGATTATGATACTCCGCTACTTTTTCAAGTCCGGGCCGTGAAAGGTCAAGGAGGTCGAGCACCCTC
The DNA here is from genome assembly GCA_001689415.1 of Bacteroidales bacterium M2. GTDB lineage: Bacteria > Bacteroidota > Bacteroidia > Bacteroidales > Muribaculaceae > CAG-873. The sequence goes on from LUJM01000007.1 coordinate 96,621, forward strand.
CCCGCGTCGGCGCCTTTAAGCGCCAACGCAGGCAGTAATGCTATAACACACAATATCTTATTTAATCTTTGCATAATTCGTTTCTGTATATTTAGAAACCATTGTTGTTTATTCCATTCAGGGCATGGTTACTCTGCATCTCCTTCAAGGGAATTGGGAATAGCTCATGCTGGCCATGGATAAAGTTCTGGTATGCCTGATAGGGCTTGGTCGAGCCGCTGTTGAGCGACGAACGCTCGCCAAACATCTTGATAGCCTTGTCGAGGATACCCCAACGGATAAGGTCGTATTTACGCTGACCCTCGAAAGCGAGTTCGAGACCACGTTCAAAATACAGAGCCATGCGAATCTTGCCCTGCTCTGAAGAATCGTCAAGATATTCGTTGACAGGTATTTTGGCAAGATTACGACCAATAAAACGCTGATAGTTAGCAGTTGTTATCGGTGTTGCACCTGCGCGTTCGCGTACCGAGTTGATGAGATCCCATGCCATTGCGGTCTCGCCAAGTTCATTGTAAGCCTCGGCTGCGAGGAGAACTACGTCGCTATAGCGCAGAGGGCAGAAGTTCACATCGCCATAGTTCATATTCTTATTTGCCTGGCCTGCGGGCATCCATTCACGACGCCATTTGCCAAGATACCAAGAATTACGCTGGCGTTCCTGCTTAACATGCTGTTTTTTGGCCGAATCCCAAGTGTATCGATATGTACAAATCACGATGTCGCGACGCTGGTCAACTTCTTCATAGAAGTCGTACCACTCGGGCACTACCAACAAGAAACCTTGGCCACGACCCATGTAGTTTTCGGATTCAGTTGTTGAAAGGCCGGTCGGAGCAGCAACCACAGGGCCGTTGTAGATACCCCATGCCGAGCCGTTACGACGTCCCTGGTCCTGATACATAGCTACTTCCCACAGATTCTCTTTACTGTTGAGAACCAGGCCCGATACATCTTTGAAAAGTTGTCCGAAGCCACCGGGATAGAAATCGTGGTATCCGTTCTTCTTAAACTCCTCCCACTGCTCTATAACCGCGGTATAGCACTGGCGGCGCACCGACGATGACGGGCGATTGAACGTACCGTCGGTAGCAAGCCAATAACCTGCACGTTGCATCAGCACACGCATCAGCAGCGCTCGGGCAGCGCCCTGGGTGGCACGCTCAGGCGAAACGCCCTCAGATGCCCAGGGTAGCTGCGAAGCGGCAGCGGTGAGGTCTTCGATTACGATATCGTAGAGTTCGTCGTGAGTAAGACGCGGACGGAACGACGAATCGTAACCGGAAGACGGTTCGGTGGTGAAGGGAACCTCACCCCAGTATTTAATGAGATCAAAGGTTAGGAATGCGCGAAGGAAACGGGCCTCGCCTTCAAGGCGACGCAAATCGGGGTCACTTGCAAAATCGGGCATCCCCGAGATACCGAGGATTGCAGTATTTGCACGGTCGATACCCTGGTACTTCATACGCCACAGGTATTCAACCCAGTCGTTACCCGAATTGTAACGATAATGCGAGATATCGTTGATTTTATTGTCGGATTGAGTACGCGACGAGAAATACATATCATCGGAGGTAGGCATAGCCATCTCATCCTGACCATAGTGGTTATAATCAGAAATCGAATTCATGATACCGAGGATCGCCATGTCGGCCTTCTCGACTGTTTCGAAATATGTATCCTTGTCGTAGCCTGCCGAGGGGGTCTCGGTGAGCAGATCGTTGCACGAGCTCAGCATCGAGCCGGCAAGCAATATCGACAGAAATTTATATGCAGTTTTCATTTTCTTTAGGCTTAGGAGAGTTTAGAAAGTGAGATTGAGTCCGAAAAGGAATGTGCGGCTCAAAGGATATGCGCCAAAGTCTACACCGGGGGTCAGGGGTGATCGCATGGTTGAAACCTCAGGATCGAAACCGGTATACTTGGTAAATGTACAAAGATTATTGCCGGTGAAGTAGAGACGGGCCTTTGTTACACCGAGGCGGCGAAGGAAGGCGTTTTTCTCGAGCGTGTAGCCGAAGGTGATATTCGAAAGCTTGATATAAGAAGCATCTTCAACCGTCCATGAGTGCACGTAGTTGTCACCGTTCTCAAGGTCGTAATATGCAGCAACTGTCTTGCCTTCGTTCATGGCTGCCAACTGCACCGGATCGGTAACGATTGCACCTGTCTGGTCGATAGTCATCCAGCGGTTCGAGCTGTTCACGATATCGAGTGCATTGTTGTTCTGCGTGCCGACCTTTGCAGCAACCAGTTTTGTGGCGTTGAGCACATCGTTACCCCAGCTGAATGTCAAGAACACGCTCAGGTCGAAGCCTTTCCAAATAACAGTATTGTTGAAACCACCGTAGAGTTTGGGTGCTGCATTGCCTATCACGGTTTTATCCTTCTCGGTAATCTCGCCGTCGTTGTCGAGGTCTTTAAACTTCCACATACCGGGCTTTACAAGATTGGGGTTGGTCTGATAGGGAACACCTTCTTTGAGGGTATATTCCTTAGTGCGGGGATTGTAGTCGAAGTCACTTACCTGATAGAGACCGTCGGTAACAAGGCCGTAGAACTGGCCTACAGGCTTGCCTTCTTCGAGAAGGTGGGTATTCTGGTTGAAACCGAAGCGTGCTTCATAGAGCTGGCTCGTACCGCCTACAAGCTTGGTAATCTTGTTCTGGTTGTGAGTCAGGGTAAGTGTCGAGTTCCACTGCAGATTACGGTTGGCGATGTTGACCGAGTTGATTGTGATATCGATACCGGTATTGCGGGTAGCGCCGGCATTGATAAGCATGGTCTGATAGCCCGACGACATCGGCAGGGTTGCATTGAGCAGAAGGTTGTTACTGTTGTTGATGTAGAACTCGGGGGCAATGGTAAGACGATTGTTAAAGAAGCCGAGGTCGATACCTACGTTAAAGGTCTTGTTCGACTCCCATTTCAGGTCGGGGTTGGCAATCTGAGTAGAAGCATAGCCCGGACGGGTAGATTCGCCTATTGCGGTGAGAATAGTCGACATCAAAGCAAGCGAATTGTACGAACCGATGCGGTTGTTACCGGCGAGACCGTAACCGGCACGGACCTTAAGGTCGGAGAAGATACGTAGATCTTTGATGAAATCCTCTTCGCCAAGACGCCATGCAGCAGATACTGCGGGGAAATAACCCCAGCGGTTATTCTTGCCGAATTTCGAAGAACCGTCGGCACGGAATGTTGCAGTGAAGATATACTTCGACTCAAAGTCATAGTTCAAGCGGCCGAAGAATGAGAGCAGACGGTCATCGTCGTTGTAGTACGAATTTGCCTGCGAGGGTGTACCGATTTGCATATCATCGAGGATAAAGTCATCGGTAGGCAGGTCGCGAACACCGGTCTCTACATATCGGTTCCAACGCTTCACATACTCCTGACCGAGCTGGAATACAACATGATGCTGCTTTTTGATTCGCTTGTCGTAGGTAAGCACATTAGAGGTAGAGAACGAACCGGCTTCGGTTTTCCTTACACTGCCATAGATACCGCTACGACGGCCAAGAATAGAATTGGGACCGTAGAAAAGTGTACGGCTTGTATTCTGGTAACGAGTACCATTGGTCGAACGGAAAGTCCAGCCACGACCAAGTTTGAATGTCAGGGTAGCAACGGCCTGGATAGTACGCATCTTGCGGTCGTCCTTTTCGTCGCCGGCGGCACGAACAGGGTTGACAAGTGTATTACCCGAATCATCCTGAAGGATAGGGTCGTCGTAGAGCAAAAGTTCCGAGTCCTCGCCACGGATACCGATTGTCGGACGGTAGGCAAGAATCTGGGCCAGCTTGTTGAAGCGGGCATCTACGTTAGAGCCACCGGTATTGGTACCGTTACCTGCAACACCGGCACCTGTGATTTGCTGTACATCATAGCTAACACGGCCATTGATGCTAAGGCGCTTGCTGATTTCTGCACGGATATTGGCTGATATAGAGTGTTTGTCCGAGCCTGAGTGGATCATAGCACCCTCGTCGTTGTAATAACCGTACGACATGTAGTAGTTGAGTTTCTTCGAACCACCGCTTACGGTGAGACGGTAGCTCTGAGCCAGGGTTGTGCGACCCATGGTGCGGTCGAGCCAGTCGATGCCGGGACGGTTGCCATAGTTTGTCATAATGTCGGCAAAACCGCCGTAGCGCTGCTGCCATGAATTCATACCGCCGTCTTCGGGCGATGTAGAGAGGCGGCCAATGGTACGTTCGTAATCGGCAAGTACGAATTCGGCTGTCGAAAGCTCCTGGAGACGGTTGGCAAGACGGCGCCAACCAACATATGCGTCAAAGTTCACAGTCGATTTGCCGTCGGAGTCAGCACCGCTCTTGGTTGTGATAAGAACAACACCGTTAGCACCACGGGCACCATAGATTGCAGTAGCCGATGCGTCCTTGAGCACGTCGATGCTCTCAATATCATTCGGGTTGATATTGCTCATGCCGTCCTCGTTGGGCACACCGTCGATAATATAAAGAGGCGAGTTGTCCTGTGTGATCGATATACCGCCACGCACACGAACCGAGGGTGTCGCGCCGGGCTGGCCGTCGGTCTGTACAATCTGTACACCCGACATACGGCCTGCAAGAGCCTGGGTTGCGTCACCGCCGGGGGTCTTCATCATATCCGAACCCTTCACAGAAGATACCGAACCGGTAAGTTCTTTACGTTTTACGGCAGCATAACCGATAATAACCACTTCGTCGAGCGACTGAACATTGGGCTGTAGCACCACATCGACTTTAGTACGGCCATTCACCGGTTCTTCCTTGGTCTCGCATCCGAGATACGAGAAAACAAGCACAGCCTTGCGGGGATTGGCAACCTCAATAGTATAAACGCCATTCAAATCGGTAACAACCTTGGTCTTGGTACCTTTCACCTCGACCAGGCCGCCGATTACCTCTAAGCCTTCACCATCGAGAACGGTACCTGTCACCGTCTTTGGGGCAGCAAAGGCCAAAGGGGCGCACATCACCAGGGCAATTACCGCCACTATGGCGGCAATGGTCCTGCGAGATATTGCTGTTATGATATTTTTCATGATTGGTCTATTTCTGATTGATCATTGATTGGTTTATCTTGTCGAGCGTGAACCCATTTGAGCCTCGTCAACGAGTTCGAGAGTCGTTCCGTCGACAATGAGAGTCGAACTTGTATATCCTCTGTAGTGAGTATTACCGGTCTGAGTGCTTACAGATGCATCTGTGCCCATATCAAGGATAGCGCCTGTGCGAGTATTTTCAATCTTAAGGGTCGCAGGGCTCAGAGGATCAAGATTGGCGCTGATACGCCAGTCGTCGATGATATAGCAGCCGTCTTCGATGACAACGTCGGAGAAATCATCGGTAATGTTGCCGGGCTGCATGATTGCCAGAACACGAACGGCTGACTGGTCTTTGATCTTTGCTGTAAAATGCCACTGGTCGGGGTACGACGGACCTTGATTTGCCGGGGGTACGAGGAACTTGGATGTCGTCGACATATCTGCCTTGGCTGACGTCATCAGGGTCACGCGGCAGTGATTGCGGTCGGTTTTGTTTTCGGTAGTTATGATACCCTTTTCGGCATCGATAGTAAACTCTGCCGGGCTGTGGAGAAGCCAATCCCATGTTGCCGGTTCCGAAGATTCAAGTTCGTCATAAAGTACCACAATACCGGGTTTAAGCATCACAATATGGCGATAGTACTTCGAAAGAGGTGTGGGTCCGAAACCGTTTTCTACAGACTGCTCTACTCCGGCTTTTTTGAAATTATCGAGCCACATCTGGTCATCGGTAAAACCGCAATAAGCATTCGAGGCATCACCGAGGGCGTAGGCAATGGTATTGCCCGAGCCTGCACGCAGTATACGGCCATAGGCTTTGGTTGTATATGGCTGGCCGATACCATTGACAAGAATTGTGTTATGACCACGGCTGTGACGATACCACATCAGGTTGTGGGCATCGCTAAAGTTCTGATAATAGCCCGACGAGCAGAATATTGTCTTGCCTCCGTATACCATATTAAATGCATTCTGGCTCGATGTAGTGTGCGAACCGGAACCATATTGGCTCGAACGGAAACCAAGTGCAAGGTCGTCGGCTGCTTCTGTGAGCGACGAATGGATAGATACTTCGCCGGCATCTTTATACCAAGTCAACAATGGAACATTGTCAGGCAGAGCACCGGTGTATGTGTCTTCGTTGCACATACGGTATATACGCATCTCCCAGTCATCGTGCACAAGGTCGGGACGGTTGGTTGCATACCATGCAGCATATCCGTCACCCACCTCGCGGGCGAGGAAGTCGGCAAAAGCCGCCATTTGACGGTTAGGTTCGGGATTTTTTTCATGTCCGTCGCCAAAACCGGTATTGGCACCCGAAGGAGGCATGTTAAATGCCAACGCCTGACCGGCGTTCTGATACCACGGATGACGGGTAAAGTCGGTACGGGTGATGTAGCTGAGCATCATTGCCATATAGGCAAGGGTCTTGGAGTTGGTAGTGAAGTAACCGGTGCCATTGTGCCACAAGCCGTCGCGGTTGAAACCTGAAGCGGGGGCGCGGGCTGTCCAGAGTTCGTAGAGATACTCAAGCAGTGTGAGTGCATCGGGATACTCGCTGCGGTCATACAGTGTCAATGCCGAGAAGAACATCAACCTGTAGTTGATTTGCCAGAAGTGGTTGTCGAAAATATGGTTTTCCTCATAACCGCGGCTGCTGCGATAGAATCGGCGGCATTGGTCGGCAACAAAAGCCTCGGCAGCCTGACGCAGTGAGGGTGAAAGACGCTCTGCAAGAAGGTCGTAAACACTGGCATGTGCGTAGGTAACGGTAGAGGTGATAAAGTTGTCGCTATAAAGCACCGATGAAGAGCACGGATTAGCAATCATTGCCTCGAGCAGGTTTACCAACTTCTGTGCATACTTGTCATCGCGAGTGATAAGATATGCCTGATACAAGTACTCTACATTCTGATAGAGTTTGTCGTGGCTGGCATAGAGATTTTTGAGTTCTTTGTCGTAATCAATCGCGAGGGCTGTACCGGCACGCTGAATCAACGATTTGTACTCAGGATGCTCGGGAGCTTTCTGACGTGCAATGCTGAGTTTTGCATCGAGGAAGCAGTAAAGGCGAGGCGAGAACTGGGGGGCCATAGAGAGGAATGTATCCCAGGTAGGTGTTACAAACACCGGTTCGCTGCCTTTGACTTCGAAAGAATAGGTATCGCTCCATTCTTTCACCTCGCCTGTCGAACTGATATTGCGGAAACGCCAGTACCATGTACCCGGCTCGAGCTGACGGTGGGGATTCCACATGTTCCAGGCAATTTTGCCGGACTCGATTGTGGCATCCTGTACAAAATCGGCAGACGAGGACAACGCAAACTGAAGGTAAGTGTTGGTTTTCATCTTCTGGGGCACAATCAGCGGCGCGGGGTTGATATACAGCTCGTTTGTAGAGCGTGGATATGGCACGGTGCGCATCTTCTCGTGGTACTCTTCAGGCGATTCGAGCACCGGGGAGTCCTTGATTTCCGGCTGGGGGTCCGGAACGATGATAGGCTCATCGTTCGAACACCCGGCCAAAATCAGGGCTGTAGTTGCTATCGTGAAAAATCTTTTTAGCATCATTATATATAATGGTGGAGAGTTGATTATTCAAAGATGGTGATCATCGGGCGACCGAGGACGCTCTGTGTCTTTGTCTTGACATCGACCTGCGAGAACTTGGCTGTGCCGTTGGTACCGTTTTCGGTAGCAGTGAGGCTGGTACCCTGGATGTTACCATTACTGTTTACCGAACATGTGGCATACATACAGTTCTGGAACGGATCACGGTCGAAAATCGTGTTGAGCGGGAACATGGCACGAAGCTGAAGCGAACCCGAAGGAGTACCACCGATTACCTCATTGCGAAGGTTGGTTGTTACCATGAGAAGGCTCATCCATTCTTCCATTTGAGCACGTGCGGGCAGATACCAGTCGGTTGTAGTTGTGCCCGATTCCATTGCGTGCTCGCCGGTCCATGCTGTCCATGCGTTGTAGAAGTCCGATTCGCCGAGCTGGCTTAGGATATTGGCGCTGTTCTGAGTACCGTTGACCAGTGATTCGTTGGGGGTAAAACCGGCCGAAATCGGAGCAGCATTGAATTGAGCGCGTGCTTTCTGAACATTCTCGATTGCTACCGCATATGCCTTGATAGTCTTACCGGCAAATTTCTCGGGATAGAGACCGATATTGTCGCCCGACATTGCACCCATGTAGAATACGATACCTACGGCAGAGTTGGGATCGAGAGTTGCGCGGCCTCGCGAGTTGATATACGAACCGAGCACCATTTCTACGTTGCGGTCGGGATCATTTACAAACTCGTGGTCAATCGAAATATCAACCTTGAGGTCCTGAGTCTCGGCACGCGAAATTTCAGCCTTGGCATTTACAATATAATTGGCATCGAGAGGAATGGTATTCTTTACGATAGTCATTTTCTGATCGCCGCGACCGCTTACCTGCATGGTGATAGGCTTGTCGAGCTTGGCCATGTTGGCAGGTGCGAATATCATATTCGAAAACCAGGGAGTCTGAGCGGGATCGAATGTATCGTTTGTATAAGTAAGCGCTGTAAACGCATCCTTATTGCATGTGCCGTCGAGAATGCTATAACCGGCAGGAGCATTATAGTTTACCTTGATAATCTTCGCCCCCTGAGCCATTTCGGGATTCTTGGGAGTGAAGTTCAACTTTATCATCGGGCGCTTGAGAGTTACAGTAGCACCGTTCTCAAGAGTTGTCAGGAGACCGGCAAAAGCGTCCATGGCAGCCATACGGTTGGCATCGGACATATCAAACTCGGTGGCGCTGTATGTGATGTTCGACAGGTCGTCGCTATTGTATATTTTAGGATTAGTCAGAGGATCGTCGGGCATGTATTCGGCCCAGAAAGCCGCCTTTGTCGCACCATTTGCAATGTCTTTTGCATGGAGTACGAAATCGGCAGTACCGGTGGAAGCATTTATCACTTCGCGAGCACCGACAGCCACGCCGTCGTCAGCAAAAAGCTGCATCACGCATTTGAGGGTATAGCCGGGAATTGCCTCTACCCCTGTACGGCTGCCGGCTTCGGCGTCCTGAGTGGTAACACGTACGACAATGTCGCCCTCGGGAGTGCCTGCAGGTATTATATCTTCGTCGCTGGAGCACGAACTAAACGCTACAAGAGCGGCAGCGGCGAATAATAATTTCTGTATCTTGTTCATGTATCGTATCATCTTTAAAGTTTTTGCTCGAAAAATTTTTCTTGCCTACGAGCTTTGGCTGTTATTAAAAAAACGGGGGGCCGGAAGCCGGAGCCTGCCGGCCCCTGTCGTTTTTACTGCGAGAAAGATTCTGCGTCTATTACACTTTATTCAAAGATTGTAAACAACGGACGGCAAAGAACACTCTGATTCTTTGTCTTGATATCGATCTGAGCAAACTTGGCAGAGGCAGCTGCGTCGGCAGTAGGTGCGGTAAGCGAGCAACCCATTACGTTGTTGCCTGTGTTGATCGAGCAAGTAACGTACATGCAGTTTGCAAAGGGATCGCGGTCGAAAATATTAGTCATGGGGAAGAGCGCCTTGAACGCATCAGTTCCTGTAGGACCGAAATTGTCGCCTGAGGGGAAGGGAGTTGTAACCATCAGCATCGAGATCCAAGCCTGCATCTGGGGCTGGGCGGGGATATACAAGTCGGTGGTAGTGCTACCGCTGGCGGTGAGGGTGTGAGCGGCTACGAACTCTTTGTATTTCACGATCATATCGCTGGCACCGATAACCTCATTGTCTACAAGAGTCGAGGTATTCTGAGTACCGTTGATGATTTCCTGGTTAGAAGGAAGACCGGCAGCGATTTTGTCTTTATTGAGCTGCTGGCGGCCTTTGATTGTATTCTCGAGAGCTACAGCATAACCTTTGATAGTTTTACCGGCAAAAGCTGCGGGATAAAGGCTTGCTTCGTCACCCTCTATTGCACCCACGTGATATACTACGGCTACGGCTGCAGACTTGTCAACGGTTGCGTTACCGGCAGCGTCTACATATGAACCTACTTCGAATGCAGCAGGTTTGGGTTCGTTTTCAAAGTCACCGTCTACACCTACGTTTACTGTCACGTCAAGGTTCTGGTCGCCACCACCGGTAGAGATTTCAGCTTTGGCATTGACAATGTAGTTGGCATCAAGGGGTAGTTTGCCTGCTTCGATAGTAAGAGTCTTGTCGATACCGCCACCGAGGGTCATAGTAATGGCCTGGTCGAGCTTGGCCATGTTGGCGGGAGCGAAGATATAGCTTGTAAACCAGTTACCTTTAGCAACAGGCTCAAATGCAGCGTTGTTGTATACCAGTGCCTGATTAGCAGCTGCGTCGCAGTTACCGGTAAGCACATTGTAGGCAGAGGGAGCGCTGTAGGCAACCTTGAATGTTGTAGCACCGGTTGCAGCATCAGGGTTGGTGGGAGCAAAGTTGAACTGGATCATCGGACGGGTAAGAGTCACTGATGCTCCGTTGGTAAGAGTGGTGATAGTACCGGCAAATGCATCGGCAGCAGCCATAAGATTTGCATCGGCCATATTGAAGTCAGTTACTTGGTAGCTGATTTTAGTCAGGTCAGAGCTGTCGTATACTTTGGCAGCGGCAGCAGTAGGAACATATTCAGCCCAGAAAAGAGCCTTAGAAGCACCATTGTCGATGTCGGCAGCTTTGATGATAAACGAAGCCTTTCCGGCAGCAGCAGATTCAACAGCCTGCGAACCTACGGTAACACCGTTGTCGTCGAGAAGCTGCATTACACATTTGAGCTCGTAACCGTCGACGGTAGCAAGCGCACGGCTTGTGATACCGGTCTCGGTAATCACAGAAACTGTGACATCATTTGTAGGGGCAGGATTTACCACTTCCTCGTTCGCGCATGAAGTCATGGCGAATGCGGCACCAAGACCAAAGAGGATTTTTGAAAAATTTTTCATATGAATATTAAACTTTAAAGTTGATTATACTATTTATTATAATTTGCCAAGGTCGATATCTACCGTGCCGTCGAATTCTGTATCTACCGATACCGAACCGTCGTCAGTACCGGTCATAAAGCGGCCTGATACTACGGTATTGTAACCCTGAACCACGGGAATGGTAAGCACTGTGCGCGAAACCTGCTGATTCTTTTCGTTGAGAACTTCGATTTCCACAGGTATCTTCGAGCCGGCTTCTCCGGCTTCGACAAGGCAATAGTCAAATCCAAGGACAATCGATGCCTGGTCGCCTTCCCAGTTTTCAGATTTCAGGTTTGTTTTATAGAATCAATAGTTCGTTAAAAAATTATTCAT
>LUJM01000008.1 GCA_001689415.1 Bacteroidales bacterium M2
TTAGTTGGCGATTAACTGAGTATCCCTAGGTAAATGTGTTTCAAGGCAGCGGTAAAACCGCTCATTTAAGGTTAAACAGAGTGCGTAAAGTTACAAATTTTTCTCCAAGCGAAAGAAATATGTGAGTATTTTTTATTGAGAATGCAAAATGCATAATGCATAAATTTTTAATGCATTATGAAAAATGTAGGCGAAAGTATTAATTTTGCATTGTGAATTCTAAATTCTCCATCTCATTGAGCATTGAGCATTGATTATTTTGCATTATGCATTCTAAATTCTACATCTCATTGCGCATTGAGACACTGAACCTCCCTGCTATTCATTTGTTCTCTATATGAGACATTAAACTTAGCTATAGGATATGAACATCACATTAGACACCCTCAACGATATCGACGAATTGATGCAATGGCGTGCAGAAGTGCTTACCGAGGTTTTCGGTACTGCACCAAGTGACGAAGTGCTTAAGGCCAACCGCGCTTTTTATGAACGCAAATCGCCCGACAGCCCGCACCTTGCCATGGTAGCATATGCCGACGGCGTGCCGGCCGGCTGTGGCAATGTATGCTTCTATTCCGAAATGCCCACTCCCGACAATCCTTCCGGGCGGTGTGCCTATCTGATGAACATCTATGTAAAGCCTCAATTCCGTCACAACGGCATAGCTCACAGACTCATATCACGGCTTGTAGATGTTGCCCTCGACCTGCGTTGCGGTAAAATCTACCTCGAATCCACCGACAATACCAAGCACTTATATACTACGCTGGGCTTCAAACCTATGCCCGATATGATGAAGCTATAAGCACAGTTGTCGGCATTGGCAAATCATAGCCATCGGCCTCGCAAGATGTATTCTAAAAAATATACCCGCCGACACCGAGGCTGTGACAGCCACAATGAGGCGGGCAGGTGTAGGCCTTATTTGAAACAGTACCCGGCAAGCTTTATCAGCATGCCGTGCAGCGTATGACCAAAACTCTTGAATATATTACCAGGAAAGTGTAAAACCGACTTTAGCCAATTCTGCAGAAATCGGGGGGCAAAGCTTCCAAATAGAAATAGAGCCTCTCTCAACCAAGGGACAACGAAATGTTATAGCGCGATGAATTCGGCCGGCGACATGCTCTATCAGCTCCGACCGAACAGCCATCTGCTCCTTTATCAGGTCTACAACCTCGGCATAGCTTACTGTATCGATGAGACAGTCTGTCTTTACAGCCTTCGGACAAGGCATTTCCAAGTCAACATCGACCTCAAACATATTTCCTACGCAGGCTTCCTGAGAGCCTACGCCATGATAGGCATAGACCCTCAGCCCCCTAATGTGTATGCACGAAGTGATCATCAGCGACGACGGCCACGGCCTTTCTTTTTGCGGTTACCGACTTTTTCGCTGGTCGGACGACCCGATTTCTGACCTTTGAGCTGATCAAGACTGCGAGGCGGATTCTTTTCATCGACCAAGGCAAGATCGAGCTGTTTTTTCTGCATATCGGCGCGAGCAACCTGAACAGTCACCTTATCGCCAAGGCGGTAGCGGTGATTGTGAGCTCGTCCTACGAGGCAGTAGTTGCGGTCGTCGAAATCATAATAATCGTCTGCGAGATCGCGGATTGGCACCAGGCCCTCGCACTTATTCTCATCAAGTTCGACATACAGGCCCCACTCGGTAACACCCGAAATAACACCGGTATATACCTCGCCGAGATGATCGGCCATGTATTCAACCTGTTTGTATTTAATCGATGCACGCTCGGCATTAGCCGCAAGCTGCTCCATATCAGACGAATGCTTGCACTCGTCCTCGAGTTTCTGCAGGTTCACACTTCGGCCTCCTGCAAGATAGCGGGCAAGGAGACGGTGCACCATCATATCCGGATAGCGTCGGATAGGCGAGGTAAAGTGTGTATAATACTCAAAACCAAGGCCGTAGTGGCCGATATTGGTTGTAGTATATATGGCCTTCGCCATTGAGCGAATGGCAAGTGTCGACAGGAAGTTTTCCTCGCCTTTACCCTTAATGTCGGCGAGCATCTTGTTGATCGACCTGTTGATGTCTTTGGGAGTGCCTTTTACCTTGAGTTTATATCCGAAGACTCGTGCAAGTTCGGCAAGATTGGCAAGGCGCTCGGGGTCAGGCACATCGTGAACGCGGTATACAAATGCTTTTGCTTTCTTTTTCTTGGGTGCAATGCCTATGGTGGCGGCAACTACCCTATTGGCAAGGAGCATGAACTCCTCGATGAGTTTGTTGGCATCTTTCGATTCCTTGAAGAAAACCGATATAGGATGACCTTTTTCATCGATATCGAAACGCACTTCCACTCGGTCAAATTCTACCGAGCCATTGTCGTAGCGAGCCTTGCGGAGTGCTTTTGCCATAGTATCGAGAGTGAGAATCTCTTCGGCAAAATCGCCCTTGCCTGTTTCGATTCGTTCCTGGGCTTCTTCGTATGTAAACCTGCGAATTGAGCGTGTAACCGTACGTGCAATCCTGTGACTCTGCACCTTGCCTTCGGGAGTCATTGTAAAGAGCACCGAGAAAGTAAGCTTATCCTCGTCGGGACGAAGTGAGCAAATACCGTTACAAAGATGTTCGGGCAACATAGGCACCACGCGGTCTACGAGGTAGATACTGGTCGCACGATCACGGGCCTCGCGGTCAATAATTGTGTCAGGATGAACGTAGTGGGTAACGTCGGCAATATGCACACCGACCTCGTAGTTGCCATTATCGAGTTTCTTGATCGACAAGGCATCATCGAAGTCTTTTGCGTCGCGGGGGTCGATAGTAAATGTGGTGACGCCACGCAGGTCTTCACGCTGAGCAACAACCTCGTCGGAGATTCCGGCATCGATTTTATCTGCGGCTTTCTCTACCGATTCGGGATAACGGTACGGCAGGCCGAACTCAGCCATGATAGCGTTGATTTCGGTATCATTCTCTCCGGCAACACCAAGCACATCGATTACTTCGCCCTGAGGATTTTTGGCATCGTCGGGCCATGTGGTAATACGCACCACGGCCTTGTCGCCGGTCTTGCCGCCACGGAGTTTGGTTTTGGGTATATATATGTCGGTGGCAAGGAATTTAGAATCTGTGAGCAGATATGCAAAGTGCTTATCGACTTTCAGAGTTCCGATAAATGTCTGATCCTTGCGCTCGATTATCTCTACAACCTCGGCCTCGGGTTCTGCACCTTTTATACGCGCAGCGATCGTTACCTCTACCTTGTCGCCATTGAGGGCATGCATCGAATTGCGTTCGGCAACGAAAATCTCTTCACCGGCCTCGTCGGTAATAACGCTGTTTTTACCATTTGACCGGCGAACAAAAGTACCGGTAGCCTTTGTAGAGCGTTGCGGCAGGCGGTATTTGCCGGGGGCGGTTTCCAACAAAAGACCATCGAAAGCAAGCTCGGCAAGGTACATTGCCACATGCTTCTGCTCGGCCTGCGAGTTGAGTCCTATTGCGGCTGAGACCTGACGATAATTGAATGTTCCGGTAGGATTTCCGGCTATATATGTGTCGATATTCAAGCGTATGCGGTCGACGGTTTTCTTTGTGTTGGTGTTCTTTGCCATAATTAGTTATGCTTTATTGCCCGCTGTTGATTAATTCAACCCCGGATATGCACTTATAACACACCCGGGGCTGCAAGAGTTGATTTACGCGTCGATATTTGCGTAAGTAGCGTTAGCTTCGATGAAGTCGCGACGCGGGGCTACGTCCTCGCCCATTAGCATCGAGAAGATGCGGTCGGCTTCGGCGGCATCGCTGATCTGAACCTGCTTGAGGATGCGGTGCTCGGGCGACATGGTGGTGTAGCGGAGTTCTTCGTCACTCATCTCACCAAGACCTTTGTAGCGCTGAATCTGTGTGCGCTCGCCATATTTGGCTATAAACTGCTGCACCTGCACGTCGTTCCAGCAATACTCTTCGTTCTTGCCCATTTTACATTTGTACAGAGGGGGAGAAGCAAGGAAGAGGTGACCGTTTTCGATAATAGGACGCATGCGACGGAAGAAGAATGTCATAAGCAGGGTTGCGATATGAGCGCCGTCGACGTCGGCATCGGTCATGATTATCACTTTGTGGTAGGCAAGTTTCGACAGGTTCGGGGCCTTTGGATCGTCCTCGGTGCCGATAGTCACACGCAAGGCGCGGAAGAGACTGGTGATTTCCTGGTTGTCGAAAATCTTGTGGTCCATAGCCTTCTCCACATTGAGAATCTTACCTCGCAAGGGTAGTACGGCCTGTGTACGGCGGTCGCGGGCAAGCTTTGCTGTACCGCCTGCCGAGTCACCCTCGACAAGGAATAACTCGCAATCTTCGGCTGTATGACTTGAGCAGTCGGTGAGTTTACCGGGCAGACCGCCGCCGAACAGAGGTGATTTGCGAAGCACTTTCTGACGGGCGGCCATAGCTGCATGGCGGGCCTGGGCTGCAAGAACAACTTTCTCAACAATGACCTTAGCCTCTTTAGGATGCTCTTCGAGATAATTGCCAAGAGCCTCGCTGATAGCGGCTGTAACTGCAGGAGCAACCTCGTTATTGCCGAGTTTGGTCTTTGTCTGGCCCTCGAACTGCGGCTCGAGAACCTTGACAGAAATAACTGCGGTAAGGCCGTCGCGGAAGTCATCACCGGCAATCTCTACTTTGGCATTCTTGAGCAGGTTGTTGTCGTCGGCATACTTCTTAAGAGTTGTTGTAAGGCCGCGACGGAAACCGGTAAGGTGTGTACCGCCTTCGATTGTGTTGATATTGTTTACAAACGAATATATATTCTCGTTCTGTGTGGTGTTGTAGGTCATTGCCACCTCAACGGGTATACCGGCACGCTCGGTGCTCAGGTGTATCACATGAGGGATCAGCGGCTCTTTGTTCGAGTCGATATACTCTACAAACTCGCGCAAACCGTCGCGGCTGAAGAAGGTCTCGCTGCGGGGCTTGCCCTCGCTGTCGAGCTGACGCATATCAATCAGATGCAGCACGATACCGGCGTTGAGGAACGCAAGGTCGCGCAGACGGTTAGCCAAGGTGTCGTAGTTATATACCGTGGTGGTAAAAATGTCGCCATCCGGTTTGAAGATGATAGTCGTACCGGTTGTATCGCTCTCGCCTACTGTCATCAGCTGCGAAGTGGGCTTACCACAGCTAAACTCTTGGGCATAAACCTTGCCGTTGCGCCTAACCTCGGCACGAAGATATGTCGAAAGGGCGTTGACACACGATACACCCACACCGTGGAGACCGCCTGAAACCTTATATGACCCTTTATCGAATTTACCACCTGCGTGCAACACGGTCAAAACGACCTCGAGAGCACTCTTATGCTCCTTCTCGTGCATATCTACAGGTATACCGCGGCCGTCGTCGACAACAGTGATAGAATTATCCTCGTTGATAGTAACCGTGATTTCCTTGGCGAACCCTGCCAAGGCCTCGTCGATACTATTATCCACTACCTCGTAAACGAGGTGGTGCAAACCTTTTTCGGAAATGTCGCCGATGTACATAGCCGGGCGCTTGCGGACCGCTTCGAGACCCTCGAGCACCTGAATATTACTCGCACTATATTCCTCTTTTTCTTCTGCCATATCAATTGCTTATATCTCGCCCTCCTTATTGGCAGGAATGGCGAAAGTTCAATACTTTTTCGTAATGTTTTTAATTGTAGTTTCTATCATACAATAGTTCGGTAAAATTTGCATATT
>LUJM01000009.1 GCA_001689415.1 Bacteroidales bacterium M2
CGACCCTACGAGAGGGTGTATTGAAAAAATGATTTTTATGCTTAACTTAGTGACGTTGCGGCATGCCGCGACCGGGTGTCAAAAGTATTTTTCTCCTTGATAATCAAATAAATAAATGTTCTTCTGCCCGGTCGCGGCATGCCGCGACCCTACGGGAGTGGGGGATGCTGATGACCTTAATCAAACTCCATTGAGTCTTTAGTGCTCCTGATAAAGTGTCTGGTGTAATTTGATGTTTTTCATCTTTTTTCGCTAATTTTGCATTTAGTTTTCAAGGCTTTATCATGTTGCTGCAAAGAATATATAATCTGGTCAATCGCAAAGACCTTTTATCAAGCAGGATTTACGACTATTTCATGCTCCTGATGATTATCACGAGCGTAGTACCTCTGATGTTTGTCGATGATTATCCGATATTCCGAATCATCGAGATAGTGACAGTGCTTGTGTTCATTATCGATTATCTACTGAGGTGGATCACGTCGGGTATGCTGCTCAAAAAAGGCTGGCTGTCGTATATCATCTATCCCTTTATGCCAATGGCCATTATCGACTTGCTGTCGATTCTGCCGGGATTGAATTTGATTGACACATCATTCAAGCTGTTGCGTCTGACAAGGCTTCTCAAGATAGTGCGCCTGTTGAAGGTATTCCGTTATTCGGGCAAGATTACTATGTTCTTTACCGTGCTTGTCAAGGAGCGCCAGGTGCTTTTGTCGGTGCTTATGCTGGCCTTGTTCTACATCTTCATCACGGCCTTGGTGATGTTTAATGCCGAGCCGCACATCAACCCTAATACCGGGGCGGCAACTTTTCGCTCCTTTTTCGATGCACTCTACTGGGCTACAGTCACCCTCACTACTGTAGGCTACGGCGACCTGTGCCCGGTAACCAACATAGGGCGGGTGGTGTCGATGCTCTCGTCGCTTTTTGGCGTTGCTATCATCGCCCTGCCTTCGGGCGTTATCACTGCGAGCTATCTCGAAGAACTACGCAAAAACCGCAAGCGTGGTTTGCGCAAAGACTGAAGCCCCACGAAATATAATGGTAAAACTCGCAGATTTTTAAAATTTTAGTTCTAAATATTTTGCCGTTACAGAAAAAAGATATAAATTTGCACACATAATCGGCAGAGCATCTGCTCTTGCAGATAAGTGGACAGATTTGGCTGCTTGCAACCACTCGAAAAAATGCTAAAATCACGCCCTTGGTAGTCGTAACATAGTTGCGTAACCCACTGGGTCGCTTTTTTAAGGTTTCAGGTTTTTTCGTGGCCATGCCACCCGATTTGTCTGCTGCTGAAGCAGGGTTTCCGAGGGTGCGATGCCGCGATTTTTTTGTGTCTTTTTATAATCTCTCCGTATAATAAATTTTTCTAAAGATGAATTATCTCTTCACTTCCGAATCTGTTTCCGAGGGTCATCCCGACAAAGTCGCCGACCAGATCAGCGATGCCGTTCTCGACGAGTTTCTTGCCCGCGACCCGCAATCGAAGGTTGCTTGCGAAACCCTCGTGACAACCGGCCAGGTAGTTATCGCAGGCGAAATAAAGAGCGACGCATATATCGATATGCAGGAAACTGCCCGTAAGGTTATCAATCAAATCGGCTACGACCGCAGTGAACTGCGCTTCGACGGTAACTCGTGCGGTGTGTTGCTGGCCGTGCACGAGCAGAGCGCCGATATCAACCGTGGTGTTGAGCGCAGCGAAGCTCTCAACCAGGGCGCCGGTGACCAGGGTATGATGTTTGGCTACGCCACAAACGAGACTCCGCTTTTTATTCCCTTGTCGCTTGCCCTGAGCCACTCGCTTATGATGACCTTGGCCGAGATTCGACGCGAAGGTGTAGACATGACATATCTGCGCCCCGACTCTAAGAGCCAGGTGACTGTAGAGTACGATGAAAACCACCACCCGGTGCGCGTCGACACAATCGTGGTATCGACCCAGCACGATGAGTTTATCACCCCTGCCGAGTCGGGTCTGACACAGGAAGAGGCCGACCGCCGTATGCTCGATGCTATTCATCGCGATGTAGAGACAATCCTCATTCCGCGCACACGTGCCAAATTGCCTGCCGAGCTGCAGCATATGCTCGACGGCGGTTTCAAGCTCTATGTCAATCCTACCGGTAAATTCGTTATCGGCGGCCCCCACGGCGATACCGGCCTTACAGGCCGTAAGATCATCGTCGACACCTACGGCGGCCATGGTGCACACGGCGGTGGTGCTTTTTCGGGCAAAGACCCCAGCAAGGTAGACCGTTCGGCTGCATACGCTTCGCGCCATATTGCCAAGAACCTCGTCGCTGCCGGTATCGCCGACCGCGTATTGGTGCAGGTGGCGTACGCTATCGGCAAGGCCGAGCCTGTCAATATTTTTATCGACACCTATGGCACATCGCACGTGGCTCTCTCTGATACCGATATCGCAGCGCGAGTAGAGAAGTTGTTCGACATGCGCCCCTACGCTATCGAGCAGCGCCTCAAACTCCGCAACCCGATTTATCGCGAGACTGCCGCCTATGGCCACGTGGGCCGCATACCGCGCACTGTTACCAAGACTTTCACCAGCCACTACGAAGCACCCTTTACACGCGAGGTAGAGCTGTTTACCTGGGAGAAACTCGATGCAGTAGACGCTATCCGCGAGGCATTTGCCGACGTACTGAAATAAGCTTGCTATAAGCCCCCATATCAAAGCCCGGAGCTCACCGCCCCGGGCTTTTTGATATGAATGCCGTTAGTTGCTGGTTAATCAGCAGCGTTCTGTCGGATAGCTATATCTTTTATAAAAGCCACAACACGCAGTATCTTTAATAAAAACTGGGCGAGGTGTTTTAGTCAGACAAGAGCAGTGTGTATGTCTGACTAAAACACATTTTGCAAATATAACTTAGTCAATCAATAGATTCGAAGATTTAAGGTGTTTGTAATTCATAGATTAACTATCATTTTCCATTGTTTGATGATGGCTTTTTTGGAACATACACTTTCGGATCCTCTCTCTTTTCGTAGTTCTGCTCAGCAATCTTGGTTGTTGAATACTTCGTTGGCATATAAATCAAGTTCTTTATTTATTTTATTATCAATTCGTTTGGGAATTCCTCTAAAATATCTATTCGTTAATATCAAGTATTCAGATGATTTTGATTTGAGGCGAAAAAACTCATTTTCACAGAAGGCAGGATGTTGATTTCCATATTTTATAGAAATAAACAAGCGCTCCATCTCCACCTGATATTTAGGGATATTCAGTTAATGGCTTG
>LUJM01000010.1 GCA_001689415.1 Bacteroidales bacterium M2
TAGTTGGCGATTAACTGAGTATCCCTAAGATAGACCGCCTAATCGGTACGGCGCGAAGCAACAAAGTAGCTGTGACTCTCGGATTTCAGGAGCTTCCCCAGCTGGAGGCTGACTACGGCAAAGTGGGTATGCAAAAAATCATCACTACCTGCGGCAATATCTTCATGGGCGCGGCACGAAACAAGGAAACCCTTGAATGGGCGCAGAATGACGTGTTCGGCAAGGCGAAGCAGACTTCAACCTCGATAACGATAAACGACTCAAAGGTATCGACCTCCATATCCGAGAAAATGGACTACCTCGTTCCGGCGGCCAAGATAGCTGACATGGCTACCGGCTGGCTCGCGGGACAGGCGGCGCGTGACTTCACGGCAACCGACAAGAGCATGCTCTCGCATTTCGACATCGAGCAGTCGGAGGAGTTCAAGACCACCAAGTATTTCTGCAAGACCAATTTCGACATGGAGCGTATCAAAGAGGAGGAATCGCACTATGTCGAGCTTCCGAAAATCTATACTTTCGCCGACGAACGCGAGAAGGAGATTATGCTTAACCGCAATTTCAAGCGTGTCAACCGGGAGGTGGAGGATATGGTAAAGGAACTTCTCGGGATACAGTAACATCCATTCTTACAATACAGTTGCGTATGAATAACACTGCCACATTCAACATACCTCTTTCCCTCAGGGCAAGTGGCAGCGCGTTGAAGATTATAGCCGTCCTCTCGATGGTGGCCGACCACTGCGCATATTTCCTGATGGGGCCGGACGCGCCGTTTTACGGCGTGTTCCGCTCCTTCGGGCGCATTGCGTTCCCGGTATTCGCTTTCCTTGTGGCGGAAGGATTCGCCAACTGCCGCAACAGGTTGAGATATTTTCTGATTCTCGTACTTTTCGGAATTATAAGCGAACTGCCCTGGCATATGCTTAACGGTGCCGATGGCTCGCATAATGTCATGTTCACTCTCTCGCTGGGGGTGGCGGCTCTGGCGGTGTTCGACCGGCTGTGTGAACACGGACCGCTCTCTTTCATCGTAGTGCTGGCTGTCGCGGCTTTGGCATGGTGGCTCAGTACCGATTATGACTGGCGCGGCGTGCTGATGATTTTTCTTTTCCATATTCTCCGGCACGGCACCATGCGTCCGTGGCTGGAACGTTCATCGACACATTTCCCATCACAGGCACTCCTGCAGATTATCTTCACATTTCCGCTTATGGCACACTACGGCATAGCCGGAGCCATGCTTGCCTCCGCCGTTATCTTCCTATATGACGGCACACGGGGATTTATCCGGGGCAGCATAGCCAAGTATGCCTTCTATGCGATTTACCCCGCACATCTGCTGCTCATTGCATTATGTTCTTAATTATGACAGTCGTCAGGAGAAAGACCTGGCGGCTGTCTTGTGTGGTATCCTGTGGGGTAACTTGCGGGGTACCCTTATAAAAAAGGTACGAGCCCAACCCATGGAGCTGGACTCGATTTAATCTTGTTTATAGTGCAGTTGGCAGCATCGGGGCCATCCAAATACACTTTTTCTTTTGCAAAGGTAACAAGACTTTTCTAATCCAACAAATTATCAGTGCCTTTTTCTTCGCAATTTAACTATTTTTGATTTAATCACATCTATCCCGCGCCTGACCGCACTCTTTTTCGGGACAATGATACCTGTCTGGTTTTCGACGATTGGCTGCATCGAGGGTGTCTTTTGATAAAGCAGGTCTGTCGCTTTATATATTTCATGCCACATATCGTTAGCCCGGTTCACCGAAACCTGCCTTAACAGGTAATCCACAACACGCATTGCCCCCTTGAAGGTCTGGTTGTCATTCCCATTGAAATAAGCACAGGCTTCGCCGGTCCTGATGCCCGAGGATAATGTCATTCCGAAAAGAAGATTGCCATGAGCGCATGCGTTACGGACTTCCCTTAATGCTGTCAGATAGCTTTTGAATGTTTCGATAGCCAATTCTTTGAAATGCGAGCTTATCAGTCTTTTATCCCTGTCCCAGACAAGATTGTCATAAAGGACTTCAAGATTACCGAGCGTCATAAACTCCATCGTTTTCCATGCGGGAGCGAATTGACCGGTATATTTGGAATGATGTCGCTGTATGGGCAGTTTGTTCTTTATTGAGCGGTACGCCTCACCCGGGAATTTCCGAATGAAATTAGCGGAAACGACATTGGGGTCCACAAACCATGTCGGATTTGCCTTATACTTGTTGGATAGCTCATATACTATTGTCGTGCGGATAGCGACTTCTATTCTCGAAAGATATTTGTTCAGGATATTTCTAAGATCTATATCAAAATAATATAAAGCCACCACATCCTCTATACGGGTACCATGCTCGACATTATGCTGCCGCCGATAATCCAGATGTGGATAAGTTTTCTCAAAAGGATACAGATAGAACCCCAGCCGATAGTATCCGATGTCCGCCAGATACTCCCTTGCCTTGGCTTCATCGGAAATTACCACACCATGTCTGCGGAGTATAGCTATCTGCTCCTCATGGGTCGTAGCCCTTTTGTTATATGGTATTTTTCTTCTTGCCATTCAAAAATGTTAATTCAACTACAAAATTACTCAATTATTCTGACATTTCAAGTATTCGGTAACCTCTATGTATAAGGATTCTACGGTTATCCGTGCTATTTCATGCTAAATCTGACGAAGCACCCGGATGACTGCACGGATATAGCCCGGATCCTCGGCGTAGCCGATGTTTTTGAGCCATAAAAGATAGTTCCCGCCCTTGTAGCGGTACTGCACTTTCGTATAGTATGCCCTTACGCTCTCCGTCCAGTGCGCGAACTCATAGTATTCGCCTGTCCTCGGATTGGTGAGGCCGAAAAGGTTATGCTTGTTGCGGCATACCGACGACTTGAACCATCCGGTTTCAAGAATGGCCTGCGCAAGCACGATTTTGGGATATTTTATGCCGTTCAGCTTTATCTCTTCAATAAGGTTTGGCACAGTCAGCTCCGGCAAGCTGTCGGTGCCGCGTATATTCCTGCGCTGCGACTTTGAACCTGTGACACTGTGTGCTTTTACCTCATTCCCGTGCTTGACCGTCCTTTTTACGGCATTTTGCAAAGGATTATCCATATGCGGCTCCGCATTATTCTTGTTTTCAACGATTTGCATTGACGCCTTGTGCATTTCAGCCGTCACCGGCGAATCTTTTGTAATGGTATGGAACTGCGCTGTGGCATGCTGCGCGCAGAAAAACACACATACACAGGCAACAAAAATGTTCGGAATTTCTGATTTAGCAATCATATGGGGATAATTTTGGCACCGACAAGCGGTTACGCCGCAAATTTACAACCACTTATCTACTGATATGGAAATTCCGAACAAAAATCAGCAAAGCTCCCTGCCTTATGATAAACTCGCACTGTTAGGCATAGACCGGGAGAAGGCCGACAGACTTCCGCAGGATGTCAGGCGTAAGCTCATCGACGGAGAAGTCACACCGCTGTTGCAGGTGTCACTGGACGCCGGCAACGGCACAGTCCTTAAATTGCCCCTTAAACTCCAGCTCTCCGCCGACAAAGACGGCAATCCCACACTCATCGCATACCCGGTGCAGCGTGAACTCTCAATCGAGAAAGACAACGTGCTGCGCCTCTCCCGACAGGAGGCTGACGCGCTCCGTCGTGGAGAGGTAC
This sequence comes from Bacteroidales bacterium M2, assembly GCA_001689415.1. Lineage (GTDB taxonomy): Bacteria > Bacteroidota > Bacteroidia > Bacteroidales > Muribaculaceae > CAG-873. Next base: position 3,682 of record LUJM01000010.1, read on the forward strand.
TGCAAAAAGCCGTGGATGTCAACGGAGAGAAAACACAGCAGTATCTCCAGCTTGACCCCGAAACAAAATCCGTCATGCACCGCCGTATTACCGAGATACAGATAGAGCAGCGGCTTAAGGATATGGAGAAAGTCAACGACATAGAGCTTGGGGCGCAGCAGAAGCAGCAGGCCCGCGAGGGCAAACCGGTGGAGCTTGATGTAGGAGGCGAAAAGGTGTCGGTGGGCATCGACCTGCGCGAGCCTCAGGGCTTCAGGGTGGTAAAAGGCGACCTCCGGGAATGGGAGCGGCAGCAGAAACTACAGTATGACGAGCGGCACCCGGAATATCTCGGACTGGTTATGACCGACAGGAACCGCTGGGAATACCGGAAAGTAGTCGAGCATGACTCAAAAGAACGTGCCATACGGCTTGACACCACTCGCGAGATAGAACGCAAATCCGGATTCAAACTCTGATATTCATGGCCGGACAAAAAAGAACGGACATTCCCGATGAAACGCTTGCCGGGCAGTTTGACGAGATGAAAAAGAGGCATCCGGACGCAATTCTGCTGTTCCGCACCGGCGATACCTACATGACATACCGCCAGGATGCTGACAAGGCTTCTTCCGTTCTCGGAATAGAACTCAGAGAACGCCCCCTTCCGGACAACACCACAATCAGGACTGCCGGATTTCCATACCACGCACTCGACACTTATCTTCCCCGCCTTGTAAGGGCCGGTCTGAGAGTCGCCATTTGCGAGCAGCTTGAAGATCCGAAGCGGAAGAAAAAAGAGGCGGACGGCCTTGATACATCCGGCCCTATAAAGGAACCAATCAAAAAAGAAAACGATATGCCAAGAAAAAAGAAAGAGAAAGCTCCCCAGGAGGAGCCGGGAAAGACCGCCGGGGTCCCGGCAGATGGCGAAAACCCGAAAGAAAAGAAGTCCGAATCCACATCACATAGTGCCGGACAGGGCGACGCCGCCACGGAGCGGAAGCCACGCGAGCCGCAGATGGTGACTGTCAACGGCGACAAGGTGACACACGGCCATGCCTACCGCAGCAACGTGAACCCTGAGGACTGGTATTTCACCGCCAGAATCAACGGCCAGCAGCTCAAGCCGCAGAAGATGGAGCCGGCCGATGTCGCCGCCTACGACAAGAAGGAGATAGGCGTGCCGGAACTCATGCAGCGTTACTATCCGACAAAGCTCATGCCGAGAGTGCCGGAAGAGGCGTTCAAATATCCCAACGGACTTGCCGGGCCGTCAGGACCGCTGACCGTCGATAAGTTCAATGTCTACAAGGAAACCGACGAAACCCGTGCGGACTATGGCAGATACAAGTTCTACGCGCAGGTAGGCGACAAGAAGATGTCGGCCCCGGCCTCCCGTGATGACCTGAACGCCTACTTTGACCGCGTGGCGACTCCCGGACAGCTCGTGGAGCGCAATTTCGGCGAGCGTCTGCACCTCCCTTCCCATTACGCGCAGTTCCGTCTACCCGACGGCATAGACCCCAAGGGCGTCCGCGTCGCCAAAGACCGTTCCGACGGCAAATGGAAGGTGTCGGCCGACCTCGGGGAAGGTCTGGGCCGCACCTCAAAGCAGGAAATATCGTTCGACGACGGCTATTCGCTCTTCAAGGCCAAGAGCGCGACACGCGAGCAGATAGCGGCCAAGTATCTCAGTGGCGAGATAGCGGCGATGATGGCCGCGCCCCTGTCGGTGGAGAAGTCCGCCTCCATGAAAATGTAAACACTTTTATCAACGCTAAAAGAATACCGCAATGGCAAAAATAGAATACGACGAGCTGGTCCAGCTCCTTCAGGACGGCAAGATAGGACACCTTCGCTTCCTGCTTGAGAGCGACGACGCGGAGGCTTATCTTGAATGGTGCGAACAGCACGGCATAGAGCCGTCCGAAGAGTCGGCAGAGTTCTACTACGATGAAACGGAGATAGACATGATGGAGCGTCAGCTTATCGACGACGAGTGCTATGGCATCTGGAACTGACGGACACGGCGGCTCAGGACAACAGGCATTTGACCGGTTCGCGCAGATGATGATAGAGCGTATGGAGAAGATGAAGGAATCGGACTGGCAGCAGGGCTGGATAGGAGGCGCGGCCTCCTCCGGCCTGCCTCAGAATGTGATCGGGCGTAACTACTCCGGCTCAAATTCCTTCTTCCTCCAGCTATATACTGCCGCGCAAGGTTATCAGCTCCCGGTGTTCCTGACTTTCAGGCAGGCCCACAATTTCAAGGCCCATGTCCTGAAAGGAGAAAAGGCGTTCCCGGTAATATACTGGGACATGCTCGTGCGCGACAAGGACGGCAGAAAGATAAGCTCCGATGAATACAGGGCAATGTCAAGGGATGAAAGGAAGAATCTCGATGTAATCCCTTTCGTGAAGGCATTTCCGGTCTATAACCTCGACCAGACCAATTTCCGGGAGGTGCAGCCCGAGAGGATGCAGAAACTACTGGACCGCTTCAAGGTGCCGGAACTGCGCGACACGCAGGGCATGTACGCCCACTCTGCCCTTGACAGCATGGTGGCGCAGCAGTCGTGGCTGTGCCATATCCAGGCCGACCGCGAGGAGAAGGGTGCATACTATTCTCCCTCTCGTGACATAGTGGTGCTTCCCATGAAGGCGCAGTTCAACAAAGGTACGACGCCGGAGGAGGTTTATCGCGACGGCATGGAGTTCTACTCGACCATGCTGCACGAGATGACCCACTCCACCATGACACCCGAAAGACTCAACCGCGAGGCAGGAGCGAAGTTCGGCGACCCAAAATATGCCAAGGAGGAGCTGGTGGCAGAGCTTACCGCCGCCATGATATCCCACTCGATGGGATTCGACGCAAGGGTTACGGACAACTCGGCGGCATATCTCGATTCATGGATTTCGGTACTGAAACAGGAACCGAAGTTCATTGTGTCGGTGATGGCCGATGTAAACAAGGCCTCGGAAATGATACTCGACCGCGTGGACGCACAGCGTCTTGCACTCGGGGAACAACCGTATCTGGCGAAGAACGACCCGTGGGTGCCTGCGCCGGAGGACGAGATATGCCCCTTCAAAAACGCCTCCATCGTAAAGACCCGTTCCGGCGATTTCGCCATACGGGCCTCCTACAACGGCGTCGATCTCGGCATGAAGCCCATCGAGCGTTCCACGGCCCGCATGTACTTTCAGCTTACCGACCGCCGCGAGAAGGATATTTTTCTCGGAAGCACCATACGGAAGCATTACGAGTCGGAGATTGCCGGCATAGACCGCAAGGCATCCAAGTCACTTTCAATGGCATGACGGCATGGCAACGGGAGATTATAAAATAAGATTCAAGGACCTGAAGGCGCGTGTCGGCATCGACGATGTGGCCTATTCGCTCGGCTACCGCCTCGACCGCAAGGCCGGCGTGGGCCGCTACATAGAGCTTGTGCTGGGCGACGGCAAGGAGAAGCGTGACACCATCATAGTGAGCAACCGCCGTGACAAGGCCTCGCAGACCTTCTTCCGGCGCGACGGCTCCAAGGGGGACGTCGTGAGCTTCATACGCGAGAATCTGAGTTCGTTCAACGCCACAGGGCATAACGAATGGCAGAAAATCGCCGGGGTAATGGCGCAGTTCGCCAACATGCCGGAACCTGACTACGGCAGGGATCGTGATTATGCGCGTGGCCGGGAGGCACCGCAGGTTTTCGATCCCGCACGTTACAGGACGAAGCCGATAGACCCCGACCGGATTCCCCGGCTCTTCTCACAGCGGGGTTTTTCGGCCGATACAGTGAAAACCCTGGCCCCGTTCATTTCCCTTGTGTCTGACCGCCTCAACGGTAACTTCAACGGCTTCAACATCGGATTTCCATACACCGCTGCAGGAAGCGACAGCATTGTCGGTTATGAGATAAGGGGCATGGGCGGCTACAAGTCGAAGGCCGCCGGCACCGACTCATCGACCGCCGCATGGGTGGCAGACCTCTCGCACGGGAAAAACGGCCTTGTACGGCATGTGTTTTTCTGCGAGTCTGCTTTTGACGCGATGGCCTTTTTCCAGATGAACCGCACGCGACTGGGGGAGAACATAGCCCTCGTGTCGCTCGGGGGCACCTTCTCCGACCGTCAGGTGCAGGGAGTGATGGAGCGTTTTCCCGACGCCCGGGCCTATGACTGCTTCGACAACGACCTTGCAGGAAGGGTAAACGGTCTGAGGCTCATGGCTCTGGTCGAGGATATTCCGCTGAAAATCACAAAGACCGACACCGGACTTATGGTGGAGTCAAAAGACGCGAGTTTCAATCTGGCACCGGATCGGTCGATATACACTCAGGTCGGCACACATATACCCGTGCGCTACCGCATGGGTCAGTGGCAGCCTCCAAAGGATTTCAAGGACTGGAACGACTGCCTGTTGGGTAAACGTATCGAGCCCAAGATAATGACCTCAAAGTATGAACGTGACGAAAACCTTGCCGGACGAAGGAACCCCGGCATTAAAATGTGACTGAACGATGAAAACACTTACCCGCAAGACACTTGCCTTTGCCGCCTTTTCCCTCCTGTCATTTCCGGGACAGTATATGGCGGCACAGCAGACCGACCCGACGCTGACGGCGGCTGTGATAGCACAGACCGCCGAGCTGAAGAGCATACACAAGAAGCGCAAGACCACCCAGGAGCGGATTATCGCTGCCGAGGCTGCCGTGACCGTCGCCCTCGACCGGGTACACTCGGTCGAGAACAAGATGCTCGAATACCTGTCGAACGCCCAGGGCGCGATGCAGAACCTGTATCAGATAAAGCGTGCAGGCGAGCTTGTGCCGACGGAGATTCCCAAGAACTGCGACCTGCTGCGAAAGTCGGTGCCGGGCCACCTCAAAGGCACGGCGATAGCCCTGCTGGTATCGGACGAGCTGACCGACGCGGCCACACAGATGGCCGCGCTCTATCCCTTTATGAAACAGCTCGTGACCTCCGGAAGCTATACGGTTACGGGGGACGACGGCGGCAAGGAAAAACATAAGGTGAACCTTCTCAACTCGGCCGAGCGGTACTATATAGCCAACGAGGTCGTGACGCGGCTTGAAACCATAAACACCGACCTGTGGCTCCTGGCATGGCAGGTGCGCACGCTATCGTGGAACGACCTGTGGTTTTCGCTCGACCCCGACGGCTGGGCGTCGGTGATGTCCGGCAAAGCCATTGCCGAAAACCTTGTGTGGGAGTGGAACACAATCAGATACAGATGACAGAATCAACAACATTACATTTCAAGACAATGGATAACGAAACAAAGATTATCGGCCGCTGCCCTGTGTGCGGCGGCAACGTGGTAAAGACCTGCAAAGGCTACCGCTGCGAGAACAATACCGGGGAGGACGGCAAGTGCGGCCTCTTCATCAACGGAGTGATAGGCAACCGCAAGATGTCCGACGCCGAGATTGCCGAACTGCTGGAGAAACGGAGCATCATGCTTGACGGCTTCGCCACAAAGGAGTGGAAGGCATTTCCCACGGTGCTTGTGATGAATGCCGACGGCACCATCGCCATGGAATCGGTCGTGGCGCGCTGCCCCCGCTGCGGCGGCGAGATCCGCGTGGGCGCAAAGGCTTTCAACTGCTCCAACTACCGTCGGGAGGACGCCCCCTGCGATTTCGTGATATGGCGCAACATCGGGGGACACCTTGTGACGGCCGCCGAGGTGCGGGAGATATGCGAGTCCGGCGTCACATCGGAAGAGATAGAGATGTACGGCGAGAACGGCGTGATATACCGCCGCAAGCTCGGCCTTTCCCCTGACAAGTCAAAAGTCATAAAAGTATGAGGCCGGGAACGAAACTCGCCGTCATGCTTGCCGGCGGCGCACTGGTATGGGGGCTTATTGCCATGGCCTTGTGCTGGCGTGAGAAACCGCAGAAAAAGGCGGTACGGGTGGCGCAGACCGCGCTTTACGCCTCGGTTGACAATCCGGAATCTGTCAAGGTCGTAGCCGTCAGCGAGCCGGACAGCGTTTTCGGCCGCTGCTACATCGACGATGACGAGAAGATGGCTATCGCCGTGTCGATGATGAAGGTCAACGAGAAGGTCATGTCGCAGACCGACGGCCTCCGTGACCTCGATTTCGAGGATTCTTCCGTCACTGATCTTGTCAGCCGCCAGATGTCGGCGATGGGCGCGCTGCGCTCTCTCGCCGGATTCGTGGACCCGGACGCTCCACGCAAGCCTTTCAGCGGCTGGAAAGTCAAGATCGAGTATGAGGCCGTATCGGAAGGCGGCTCGCCTTACCGCTCTGAATACTGGTTCATACTCGACCGCGACGCCCAATGTGTGGTGAACTCCTTTGAGATACCGCTGCTGTGAATCATAAAGTCATTTGCTAAATCTGTAACATCTTACGCTTATGAAGGAAACACTCAATCAAATCGGACAGCTCACCGGCTCCTTTATGAAGGATGCCTCTTCGCAGCTCGACAAGGGCAACAAGGCGGCGGGACTTCGCGCACGCCGCGCATCCCTGGAGCTGGAGCCGCTGCTAAAGCGGTTCCGCAAGCTGTCGCTGGCGGCTTCGGCCGCCGGCAAGGAATAGGACTCTCAGTCTGATCATGCCGGCAGGGACATCAGTCCTGCGGCCTGCAATCTGTCTGCAATCTTACTGCCATTTTACAATAGGACAATTTTTTTGCTATCCGGGAATCCCTGTGCGCGAGCATGGGGATTCTTCCGTTTGTTGACCTGTGGCCTTCGCGCCCGTTGATTTTACGCCACAAAGTTACGGCGGGCGGTGACGGCGGCAAGCGACCGCCTGTGGCTTGGCTTCGGGAAAAAATCCGGCAGCCTTCCGCGATTTGTGCCAAATCGGGTATTCCGTATTTTTTCGCTTGCCACGCTTGCCTTGCGCCCCCTGTGCCCTCCGTCGTGAATGTATCGTAAAAATCCCCCGGACGCGAGAAGCCGCAAGGCTTCAAGCCAAAAGGGAAAAACAAAAAACAAACATTTCTCAAACATCTAAATCCTTTTTATTATGGCAGCAGCACAGACCAACGCAGCAAGAAACATCAACGCAACCGCAGTACCACTCGCGCTCATTCAGCCAGGCGGCTACAACCCCCGAAAGACCTTCGACGAGCAGGGTCTGACCGAACTTGCCAACTCTATCCGTCAGCAGGGGGTGTTGCAGCCCATAGGGTTGCGCCCGATACCCGACACCGACCGCTACGAAATCGTGTACGGCGAGAGGCGTTACCGCGCCTCGCTCATAGCCGGTAGGGAGGATATTCCGTCAATCGTCTATGACGCGCTGTCGGACAAGGAGGCCGAGGAAATGGCGGTTACCGAGAACCTGCAACGGCAGGACATCGCCCCAATGGAGGAAGCAGTGGCTTTCCGACGCCTCATAGAGAGCGGACGCTATGACATACGGTCGCTTGCCGTGCAGGTGGGCAAGAGCGAGGCCTATATCCGCACCCGAATGAAGCTGACAACCCTTATACCCGAAATCGCCGTGTTGCTCGACAATGACGACATCACTGTCAGCGTCGCCTCCGAGATATGCCGCTACGGGGAGGACGTTCAGAACGAGGTGTACGACAAGCACCTGAAGGACGGAGTGCCGTACAACAGCTGGCGCGGCATGACGGCCTCAAAGGTGGCGCAGCTCATAGAGCGCGACTTTACCACCGAGCTGTGCCGTTATAGCTTCGACAAGTCGGCTTGCGCCTCTTGCCCCCACAACACCTGCAATCTGCTCCTTTTCGTAGAGGAGGGCTACGAGGGGAAATGTGCAAAATCCTCATGCCTCAAAGAAAAGCACACGACATATATTACCGACAAGGCTCTCGCCATACTTGATGAACACCCCGAGGCCAATTTCTGCCAATATCAGTATGACATCAACGAGGCGGCGGCAGCGCGTCTTGCCGGAATGGGCTACGGCATTGAAACCACGGACACACGCCCCGACACCTTTCCGACCGAGCCTGCCGAGCCGCAGAGAGAGGCATATGAAACGGAAGAGGGATATGCCGAGGCTGTGCAGATATACGGGGCGCGTATGCAGAGCCATAGGGAGGAATGTTCCGTACTGCGCGCAAAGTGCAGCGAGGGGGAAATAGCCTTGTGTATCTGCGTGGGACGCATGGATGTGACACTCTGCTACAAGGAGGTGCCTCTTAAACTCCGCGAGAACGGCAACGCGGCAATGGCGAAAGTGGCCGAACTGGAGGCACAGGATATACGCAACAGGGAGATAGCCATAGAGAAAACAATCAAGGACACCAAAGCCCAAATCCTCAATGCCGATATAACCGAGGCAAAATTCACAAACGAGGAGGACAGAATGATATATTTCTTCCTGCTTTCATCGCTCCGCAGTGAGCATTACGAGGCAGTAGGGATTACCGACCGCAAACAATACGGCGCACTCTCCGACGAGGAGAAAATGGCCGTCATCGCCAATCTCAACGCCAGGACCAAGGCGATTATCCGCAGGGATTTCCTAATCGCCCATTTCAAGGACGCGAGCCGGACTAACGCCATCTCGGGGCTGCTTTTCGCTTTTGCGAAGAAGCACATGCCGGAGGGATTGGCGGCCATAGAGAGCCAATACAACGAGGAGTACGAGAAACGGCACAAACGCCTCGATGAACGCATAGCTCAGCTCATGCCGGCACAACAGCCGGAGGTGGAACCCGAAGCACCCGAAACTCCCGAGGAAGCCGAGCCGGAGGAAGCCGTGGCCGACGCTCCCGAAACCGATACTCCCGATGAAACCGAGGCTGTCAGCACCGATATTGATGGAGATATGCCGCAGGAAATGGATAACGGCAACGAAGAAGCTGCTGCCTGAGCGACAGGCAAATGTTTGAGCAAGCCACCCCAAGCCGAAAGGCGCGGGGCGGCTTTTGCGTGTAGCCCCACAAAAGCCGCCGGTATGGGAAACTACCCCGGCATTGCCGGAAAACGGATATGAATTGACCGGGGAACACCCATATTTTGAAGATTTAATCGGTTTGAGCTGATTTTCATGCTCTAATGGGACATTTGTCACACCTAATGTCGATTATTCTTTGTAATTTTGCATATGGCAGATAACCGACTCTTTGATAAGCATTGCGCCAAGATCATAGGCGTGGCGCGTCACCGTCTTTCTACTGACGGCGACGGCGTTACAACGCTTGTGGCTTTTCATGGTTGTCCGCTCCGTTGTCGGTATTGTCTGAACCCGCAGTCGCTGGGCGACGGAAGCCGATTAAGAGAGTATTCGCCGCAGTCGCTTTATGATGAAGTGAGGATTGATGAATTGTATTTTCTCGCCACAAATGGCGGAGTGACTTTCGGCGGCGGAGAACCATGTCTGCGCCCGGATTTTATCCGTGAGTTTCGGGGACTTTGCGGCCCGGCATGGCAGATTAATCTTGAAACATCGCTCAATGTCCCGACTGCTAACATCGAGGCGTTGCTCCCGGTAATCAATACCCTGATTATCGACATCAAAGATATGAATTCCGACATTTACCGCTGCTATACGGGTCAGAGCAATGACCTTGTTCTTGACAATCTCCGCCTGATAGCTGATAGTGGACGGCAACATGACTGCATTATCCGCATACCGCTTATACCGAACTATGATACCGACGCCGACCGCAATGCAAGCCGCAAGGCTCTGGAAGCACTCGGCTTCAACCGATTCGATTTATTCACCTATCAAATCCGCAAACACTGACTATGAATAAGAAACCAACTTACATAATTGGAACTATATTATGTTCAATTTTGGCTATAATTGCAATCATTCTCATTTTCATCACTTCGGGAAAGGACAGCGAGGCAACAAAGATAATTTTTGCCAGTTTTGCTATATGGATGATATTCGGCATATATCGTGGATTGATGCACCTATTCTCTAAGCCGGATAAGAAACCGAGTCCTACGGTTGAAGGTGTGAAGTACAATGTCACTCCAATTCCAAATCATAAAGTCATAAAAGACTTTTTCAACCCATTTGCCATGCGGTTCCGCACTGTGGGTTCGTTGTTTATCCTTTGTGTGTTGTTGGTTGGCATGGTATATTTCAGCCCTAAATTCACTATCTATTTCTGGATTTTACTTATTGTGACGATTGTGGTAAAAGGCTTTTTACTCACACGTTATTTACGTCTGAATGATGCTCAGAATACTCTTGGAAAGGTCATACTTGAACAATCCGGAGATATTGATGTGAGCCGCTATGATGTGACCGCCCAGCTCATCAATGCGATTAATACAACATCGGAAGATGTGATTGATCCCATAAGGCACTATGTGAATATATCCGGAAGTTATGGTGACTACCTTAAAGATGTATCGCAATTCAGTACAGAACAACGACATATTCTTTCTATCAATCTATATGTCAGAGAGGTATATGGTGATGGACATTATGAATTTTTAACAGATTCGGTCGGTATGGTATATCTTGATGTCATTGAAGGTCTTAAGGCTATAGGCGCAGAAAAATATGCCGAAATTCTTGAAAAGGCGGTTTCAGAGTTTAATGGTATAGACCAACCCCGGTTTGAGCTGAAGCAACGAATTGATATAATCAATGAGTTAGGACTTAATTTTGAGAGTGCGGATGATGCAGTATATTCATTAGACGAATATGGCGAGGATATTGAAAAATTGCAGATGGCTTATATCCGCTCTCATATTAGCAATTTTCTTTTTAATAATCCGCAAAAGCACTAACTATGGCACGAGGAAAGCAGACCTGCAAGATATTGAAAGAGATACGCCGGCAAATTGCCGAGGCAAACGGCATTGAGTTCGTGACATCGGAATGTCGCTACAAAGGCAACTGCCTCGGTACGTGCCCCAAATGTGAGGCAGAAGTGAGATACTTGGAGCAGCAACTCCGCGCCCGCTCACTTGCCGGGAAAGCCGTAGCTCTCGCCGGAATCTCGGCGGCTTCACTTGCAATGCTCATGCCGATGACCTCGCAGGCTCAGACCTTGCAAGAACCGCAGAATATTTTGAAAGGAAGCATCCCTGTTATGGCTGATACTATAACAGTGAGAGGTGTAGCTTTGAACGGTGATACCTTACCTGACGGAACCATATCAAAAGAGCCGTTAATCGGAGCAACAATCTCAAACAAGCGCACAGCATTAGGCGCCATAACGGATTTGGACGGTCATTTTGTATTGACCGCCTGTATCGGAGATACTTTGAAAGTAGAATATGTGGGTTATGAACCGCTGGAAATCATCGTAACTGAGAATATGAGAAATGTGGAAATCACACTTACTCCATCGCAGGCCTTTCTGGGGGAAGTAGTTTTTGCCGGTGCTATGCCCGCTCGCAAAGAAAATCACTATCTTGACCTTAATGTAACTGATGAAAAAGGCAACGTAATTGTCCCTGAAGATATTAATATAGAGCGTATATGGTTTGACGAAGATGGAGATGAATACTCGGAATATATTTCATCTGATTACTTTGACGATAAACACCCATGTCGCATTTATTGGGATTACCAAAGCGGCTTACAAAATGAAGACGGCAAACCCATTAAAGAAGCGACACTCCGCATAGAGGCCGATGGCTACGACGACCCGATAACAATCAAGGTCAAATACCCCAAGCGCAACATCAAGAAAACCATCAAGTTCAAACATAGAAAGAAATAACGATGGCAATAATATCAAAATATAGAAAGGGAGCATATATGACAACGATATTGCCATTGCTTATGCTGATGATGTGTATAGGAATGCTTTATCTGTTCATTGGCTCGTTGAACGGGGACGGTTTTGCTTATACTTCTATATGGCTGTCAATCGCATTACTGTTTTTGTCCGTTATGTTTGGCTGGCTTGCTGTATTATCATTCAAACTTTATAGCCGGAAAGTGATTTATGGCAACGAGTTGAAATATTATATGCCATATATTCCGTTTCTCGTATTCTACAAAAATATTGACGATTATGAAGCAAAGTATTATGTAAGGACTTACAATAGATATGGAGAAATAATAGACGGCATTTGGTTGATTAAGAACGGTAAAGTAAGGTATGAAATGTATGGAAATACTTTCAGAAATCTACAAGAATTAGGTAACGCTATCAAACTTCCCAGATACGTTATTAAAAAACCGGTGCTTCCGTTTACTTTGGCTGCATATCAAATTGGAATGAAACGCGTAAAAACAGAATAAGAAATGATGGATCAAATTGGTAAATTCATAGCTTCGGCGGTTGTCATGTTCTTATTCATGTTCAGCCTGATATTCTGCTTTGATTCGCCCAATACACTGACCAATATCCTGTTGGTCAGTGTAAATGTGCTGTTTTGGGGTGGTCTGCTTTGGATTATCAACAGGAAAGGAGGCAAGCGATGAAACTGATATATAAAGCAAAATGGCCGATTGTCATATTATTTGCAATTACATTTGTGGCTTCTTTTGCAGTTCTTTTTGTAGGAGAAACAGCAGTTGTCAATAGGTGTTTGTTGGTCGCGAATGTCTTACTGATAATGGCGCAGTTGGCAAACGTGGTTTATGCGTTTATATCTAGGCGTAAAGATATCGGAATCGCATTACTTGTCTGCCTTCTCATTGGTATTGGGCTGATGTGGGTAATATATATTTGGAGCTGGAATTATACCGTTAAAGCATTAACAATAGGCTTTGAATGAAGAATTTATTGTA
>LUJM01000011.1 GCA_001689415.1 Bacteroidales bacterium M2
GGCAAACTTCGTAATGCCGGGGTTAGGTGTAGGAATGCTCTTCGAGCATTTTTTTGTCTCGTTTCACTCGACAGGTGTGTGGTGGGAGAGGGGGCTCGCGGGAGCTCGCTGGTTGCGGGTGCGTGGGGTTGGTTGGTCTAATTAGACTAATTGGTCTAATTGGGGGTGGCTCATTCGGAAAATTGGGTCTTTTTGCGCTTATTGGGTAGTGTCTTCGACACTTGTCGGCTTGGGGGAGAGGTGGTCTCCGGCAAACTTCGTAATGCCGGGGTTAGGTGAAGGAATGCTCTTCGAGCATTTTTTTGTCTCGTTTCACTCGACTGGTGTGGTGTGGGAGTTGGGGGCTTCGCTGAAGCTCAGCGCCTTCGGGGATAAGGATAATTGCTTTTGCTTATGGGGGCTCGCTGGCGCTTGCTTGCTTTGGTGGGTGCGTGGGGCTAATGGGGTGGTTTTATGGGGGCTTGGGTGAAGATTTGGGTGGGGATAATTTTTGGGGAATAAAGTACGCCCGACGGGGGGCCGCCGGGCGTGAAGCTATTGAGAGGGGTTCGTTTATTTGGCGTTGAAGATTACGATACGGTTCCAGTTGTTTTCTTCGTAAGGCTGTACGTTAGATCCTTCGGCCTGGATTGATAGGCGGTCGGGGTTGATGCCGTATTCGTTGACGAGGGCGTCGTATACAGCCTGTGCGCGTCGTTTAGAAAGGCCCATGTTGTAGTCGCTTGTGCCGGTGTCTTTGTCGGCATAGCCAACGATTGCTACACTCTGGTCGGGGTTGGTCTTCATCCATTCAGCGATGTTGTAGACGTTGACCTGTTCCATTTTTGAGATTCGAGCAGAGTTGAGCGAGAATCGTACTGTTGCCATGAGGGGTGCCGGAGTTTCGACGACAGCAACGGCTTCTTCAACTTCGGGGCATGGGAGCTGAGCTTCGGCTGCAGCAAGAGCAGCAGATGTTGTTGCGAGAGCTCCACGTAGGTCGTTGACCTGGTTGTTGAGGTTGTTGATGTATCCGAGGTAGTCGCACGGGTTGTAGCTCTGGTAGTCGCGACCGCCGAATGTAACGGTGAAGCCACCAGTTACAGTAACGTTGATGTCGACGGGACGTCCGTAGCAAATGTTGTTGAAGTTGTCGCCGTAGAACTGTGCACGACCTTCGGCGAAGAAGTCAACGTATTTGCAGAGTCGGAAGCGTAGTTGAAGACCACCAGAAACGGGAAGTGTCCATGAATTGTTTTTCGTGTGTCCGTCGCGTGTGTAAACGTTTTCGGGTCCGTTGTTATCCCAAGCGTATGTACCGCCGAGTCCAACGAATGGGATGATAGAGAATACTCTGTGAGAGTCAACGCCACCAAGAGAGTTGAACATATCCCACATGAAGTCGAGGTTTGCGGTAACGTATTTCATTCTGTTCATGCCTCCGTCGGTATAGTGAAGAGGTCCGCCCTGGAAGGCGAGACGCCAACCCATATATGGCGAGAACCATTTGCCGAACCCGAGGCTGTAATTTACAGTGAAGTTACTTTCTCGTTCACCTTTGGAGTTTTTGCCTTCCATAAATGGAACTGCAACACCTGCACCAAACTGGATGAACCAATTGTTTTTCTTGTCGACATTGTAATTTGTTTTGCAAGGCACTTCCGTGACAATTGCTGTTTCTTCTACGACAACAGTTTCGTCCTGTGCATTAGCTGATAAAGCCGGGACCAGGAGAGCACAGCAAGCTGCGGTGGTGAATAATACTTTTGTTCTCATTTTGGTTGAATTGGATTTGTTAGACTTTAGTTTTTAGTTGACGTTGTAGGGTTGGCTCGGCCGTTTATTTTGTTGTTAATTATTGGCCTCGCGTTGAAATATTAACAAGACTTTTATTTTGTTTGTTCATTTTATCGAAAAAATTTTTGAGAAGAAATGCGGGTTGAAAGAGGGTTCCGGAGGTTGAAATTGGGATAAATTGTTAGATTTGGGCATATTTTAAGGTGTAATCTGTTAAACAGTGTTAAACGGTGAAATTTTGTGCCCCAAAATTATGTTGTATAACATATAATTTGTAATTTTGCATCAGTTTTTCATGGTATTAGATTTAAGGTGAAAAGATTAATCGTCGGGATGACGGTTAATTTTTTTTATGTAGCTACTTAAGTGTTTGTATAATAAGTAACTCTTAAGTAACTCTTAAAAATTAGTTTATATTATTAAGATTCACTGTATCTCGATGAGGCAGCGGCGCTTTTTGGTATTATTCGGTGCTTTTTGCTTTCATACTCAGTCGTGTAGCTCGCTACACTCCGTCGTATTCAATCAAAAATCGCTCGAATAATCCTCAAAAATCGCTCGCAGCTAATTTTTGCGAGTTACTTAAAAATTAGTTTATATTATTAAGATTCACTGTATCTCGATGAGGCAGCGGCGCTTTTTGGTATTATTCGGCGCTTTTTGTTTTCATACTCAGTCGTGTAGCTCGCTACACTCCTTCGTGTTCAATCAAAAATCGCTCGAATAATCCTCAAAAATCACTCGCTGCTAATTTTTACGAGTTACTTATGCCATTTATCCTAAAAAAAGGTCATAATATCATCTTTTAACTTGATATATGATGCCTTTTACGTCATTTTCGCTATCTTTGCAGCCGACATTATGCAATTGGTCATGTATCATGACAAGAATCAGCGGTCATATTGAATCAATGACAGTGGATAAATAAACGATTTAAAGCATAGAGATGAAAATAGGGACAGTCGACCTTGGTACCCGTCCGGTAATGCTTGCTCCGATGGAGGATGTTACCGATGCATCTTTCCGCCTGATCTGCAAGGAGCAGGGGGCCGACATGACATATACAGAATTTGTATCAGCCGAGGCGTTGATACGTAATATATCGGCGACGACACGCAAGCTTCACATAGCATCGGGCGAGCGTCCGACAGCGATACAGATTTATGGTCGCGAAGTAGATGCTATGGTAGAGGCGGCAAAGATAGTCGAAGCCGCCGGCCCGGACATCCTTGACATTAATTTCGGCTGTCCGGTAAAAAAAGTAGCAGGCAAGGGCGCCGGTGCCGGTATGCTTCGCGATATCCCCAAGATGTTGCAGATAACCCGCGCGGTAGTGGATGCCGTAAAGCTCCCTGTAACAGTAAAGACTCGCCTTGGCTGGGATTGCAATAGCAAGATCATAGTAGACCTTGCCGAGCAGTTGCAGGATTGTGGAATAGCGGCTCTGACTGTCCATGGCCGTACGCGGTCGCAGATGTATACCGGCGAAGCTGACTGGAGCGAGATAGCGAGAGTAAAGGCGAATCCGCGTTTGAAAATCCCTGTAATAGGCAATGGAGATATCACAACACCCGAGAGGCTTGTAGAGGCCTTCGAGGAGTCGGGGGTAGACGGTGTCATGGTAGGTCGAGCCTCGATAGGAGCGCCATGGATTTTCCGCGAGATGACCTCGCTGCTGCGTACAGGAGAGATTGAGAGTATCACGGTTGCGGAAAAATTCGCCCTCCTACGCCGTCAGATTCGTGAGAGTGTAGAACGTATCGATGAATATCGAGGAATCTTGCATATCCGCCGTCATTTGGCCGCGTCACCACTATTCAAGAGCATCCCCAATTTCCGCCCCACCAGGATTCAATTACTCAGGGCTGCAACTGTAGAAGAACTCGATGCAGTGCTAAATACAATAGAAAACGAGATTATACCGTCGGTCCAACAGTCATGAAACACATTCACATATTGCTTATATTACTTTTGGTAGCCTTTTCGGTCAGCGCAGACGAAGTAGCGGCATATAGGCTCAAGGTACAAAATTTTTCAGAACTAACAGTTGTAGACGGCGTTGCGGTCGATTACCATTGCCGTCAAGATTCGATCGGGTGGGCTGTTTTTTTTACCACCCCAGACAAGGCTTCGCAGATAATGTTTGAGAACAATGCCGAGCATCTGACTATACGCAGCACTGCCGACGAAGCGCCTATCCTTGGACTGCCTACTATAAAAGTTTACTCTGCATCGTTGAAAGGAGTTGAAAACTCGGGCGATTCGCTGTTGAGGGTTTTCGAACCGATGCATGTAGATGTGTTAAAAATCAGGCAGATCGGTAACGGCTCGATTGAAATAGCCGATATTGACGCAGATTATGTAGATGCGTCTGTTACAGCCGGAAAAGGGCAGGTGATGCTAAGCGGAAAAGCGAACAAGGCAAAATTTAAAAACGTTAGCACCGGCCCTATCGATGCCTCTAAGCTGGCACTCAAGCAGGCAAACTGCTTTATATTCGGTACCGGCAATATCGACTGTCTTCCGAGTGAGCAGCTTAGAATCTACGGAGCCGGTACGGGTAAGGTATATTACCACACGACCCCAGGAAAAATCACAAACCGAGGTATCGGAATCAAAGTACATCCGGCGACAGAAAAGTAATCACTAAAACCGCACGCACATCAAGCCTCTAAAGACCCGCACCGCCCACTCGTTGAAGTGGAATATGATAGACCGTGTAGCAACCCAGGTACTCTACGCGGTCACCGGCATTGTGCTTGCCCGCGAGCTTTCGCTTGAGGATTTCGGTCTTGTGGGCGCGTTGCTGATATTTCAGGCCTTTGCATCGTTGCTTGTTGACAGCGGATTTGCATATGCGCTAATACAGCGCAAGCATCCGAGCAAGCTCGACTATTCGACAGTGCTGTGGTTCAACCTTGCGGTAGCGGCGATGTTGTATGCGGTATTGTTTGTGTGCGCCCCGTTGATAGCAGATTGTTTCCAGGGCGATATGAGGCTTGTGCCTTTGTCGAGGGTGATGTTCCTGTCGCTGATATTGAATGCGTCGGTAATAGTACAGACCAACCGCTTGATGAAGGCGATGGACGTACGCCTTGTAGCGGCATCGAATTCCGTGGGTCTCATTATCGGTGGAGTTGTCGGCATCGTTCTTGCGATTGGCGGTTACGGCGCATGGTCGATAGTGTGGCAGACAATAGTACTTGCGGCCGGCAAATCGATTGTTCTTTGGACTTGCACGCGTTGGCGTCCTCTTTACAGATTCTCGTGGGAAGCACTGAAGTCTTACTTCGGAATAGGATCGAGGATGATGTTTACGTCATTTCTAAACACCGTATTTCTCAATATCTACGGTTTCTTTATCGGTCATTTTGTCGGTATCGGTTCGCTCGGTTACTACACACAGAGCGATAAGTGGAGCAAAATGGGTATCAGTTCTATCAGCCAGGCACTTACCTCGACGTTTCTACCGGCACTCTCAGCTGTACAGGACAGCCCGGACCGATTCAGGGCGATGGTATCTAAAATCAACCGATTTACATCGTATATCGTGTTTCCGGCGATGTTTGGCCTAATGGCGATGTCAAAACCGATATTCCACAGTCTTTTCGGAACCAAGTGGGACCCTTCGATCATATTGTTCCAACTGTTGTTGCTCAGGGGTGTATTTATGATTTACAATTCGCTCTACAACAACTACCTACTTGCCCTAGGGCATGGCGGCCGGATTGTGATGCTCGAGGTTGTGCGCGACGTAGCGGCCATAATCGCCCTTGGAGCAACATTTCCATTTATGGCTATATCTCTTGCCGAAGACCCTGTATACGGCGTTAAAATAATGCTCTACGGTCAATTGGCCGCGACTTTCGTTACGTGGGTTGTATCGTTTGTCGTTGTTGTTCGGCTTACCGGGCTTGGACCGTTGCGGTTTGTAAAAGATATGATCCCATATCTGATGCAGACACTTGTTATATTGCCGGTGATTCTGGTTGCAGCAATGCCATTTGATACGGCATGGGTCAAACTGACGGTGATGATAGTATGTTCGTTGAGCTTGTATGTGGGCGGCAATTATATTTTGCGGTCGAAGATACAGCGCGAAGTATTTGCGTATATCATAGGTAAGAATACTATATAAAAAGGAAGGGGCAAGCCATTGGGCCAGCCCCTTCCTTGGAGTTATTCAGAGTATTATCGCATTGGTCTGAATAGTTTGCCTTTGGTTTAAGTAACTCTTAGTTTATAATATTAAGATTCACTGTATCTCGAAGTGGCAGCGAGTTACTTAGTAGTTCCACTGGCAAGCAATCATTCTCAGATTATCACAAGCTACCGTACGCAGGTCGGTAATCATATTGTAGCGGCAGTTGATATATGTAAGAGCCTGGTCGAAAGATACATCGAGCATAGTTAGTTCGTTGTTGTTGCAGAGCAGACGCTGTAGGAAAGTCTGATTGGAGAGAGAAAGAGTGCTCAGGTCGTTGTAAGAGCAGTCAATGAATATTACGTTTGGACAGTTGCTGACATCGAATGTGGTGAGGTCATTGTACGAACATACGATATCCATAAGAGCGTTGCAGTCTCGTAGACCGAGAGTCTTCATGCGGTTGTCGGAGCAGACAAATGTAGCCAGCGAAGGCAGCCCGCTAACAATCATGTTTGAAATCTGGTTGTCGTCGAGGTTGAGGTTCTGTAATTTAACTACACCCACGAGATTCAGGTTGGTAAGCTTATTGTAACCGCAATAAAGGTTTTTGAGCGCGGTGCAATTAGCAACGGATAGGTTTTCGAGGTGGTTGCTCTGGCAGTTGAGCGTTTCAAGAGTTGGCGAAGCGTTCAAGTCGAGCGTAGCGAGCAGATTCGAAGCAATGTTGATGCTCTTGATTACCGGAGCTCCGGTAAGCGAGAACTCGGTTATACGGTTGTTGTTGAGCGATAGTTTTACAAGCGAAGTTGCTCCGTCGAGATTTATTTCATTCAGTTTGTTTCGCGAAGCGTTAAGGTCGTTTAGAGCTGCCGCACCCTTGACAGAGAGAGCGGTCAAGGCATTGCGGCTTACATCGACCGAAGTAAGTTCGGAAAAACCGCTAAGGTCGAGAGTACCGGCAATTTTTTTGTCTTTCCAGTCAATTTTAGTCACGTGGTTTCCGACGATGGTAATACCTTCCCAAGTAGAAGGGTCTTTCACATTTGAGATACGTAGAGCTTCAGCATTTGTCGGGGCCTCTTTACCGGGCTGAGACAGGAAGTTCTGTAATTGTTTTAGCTCGCCCTTGTTGATCTGGGCAAAACCTGCCGCACTACTGAGTGCAATAGCAAGTACTAATGCGATCTTTTTCATATTCTCTATAATAAATAGTAGTAGTTAAAAAGTACAATCTTTGATAATCAAACACAGAAGCCAAGTATTATGTTTAGAAATTTTAAAAAATTTTTTGAAGCTTGTATGTTTTTTGTACCTTTGCACAGCTATCCTTACATCATTAATATTTATGAAACACACTTTAGCTCTATTTGCAATATTAATGCTTCTGGCCTTTAATGCTAATAGCCAGAAATTCGCAATCTTGAGCGATATACATGTAACCCCCGGCAATCAATGCGATTCGGCCCTGCGAGTGGCAGTAGAAGAAATCAACCAAGTCGATTACGACATGGTAATAGTAGATGGCGACTTGACCAACGAAGGATCGGACGAACAGTTGAAAAACGTAAAGAATATACTCGACGGAATACGACATCCACTTGTCGTACTACCCGGAAACCACGAAAACAACTGGAGTCAGAGTGCAACCAAGACATTTGTAGACCTGTGGGGCAACGACCGCTTTGTTGCGACAGTTGATTCGTTAGTACTGATAGGCATCAACTGCGGCCCTTATATGAAAATGGGCGACGGCCATATCAAGCAGGAAGACTTGCACTGGCTTCGAACGACACTCGACCGCCTTGCCACCGGCGGAAAACGGGTTGTGTCATTCAATCATTATCCGTTGTTGTCAGACCTCGACAATGTAGCCGATTACGTAGGATTGCTCGAAGAGTATCCGGTAATCGCGCATGTCAACGGCCACTATCACCGCTGGAACAATTATCCGACCGGAGGGGCGGACTCAGGCTCGGACCTGCAGTGTGTGACAGTACGTGCCCTTGACCTCGGGCATGGAGATTTCGGCTACTCGATAATGGAAATCGACCCGGAGTGGCTTCATTTTTATAATAAAGAACTTGGCAAACCGGCTAAGCCTATGTATGCATTTGCCAACCGCGCCGAGCATAAAAAAGCAAAATTTCCTGAGCGAGAGGCTCTCGCCGTACCCGCCGGGTTCAAAGTGACCAAGGTTTGGGCCGACAGTGCCTCGATATTTACCCGTCTTGGTTTTGACAGAGATAATGTATACTTTGGCAATTCGGTTGGCCAGGCCCGCTCGGTAAGCAAGGACGGTAAGCAAGGCTGGACTATCCCGACCGGAGCGTCGATATTCAGCCGTCCTGTATCTCTCGGCAAAGGCAGGGTAGCAGTGCCCGTGCATGATGCGATACTCATAGTGGATGCCAAGAGCGGTAAAATCATTCGTAGGCAGGCATCGAAAGAAGGGCCTTATGTAGCCGACGGCATGCTAACACCCGACGGCAAAGGCTATATACAAGGAGCATATAAACGCATCGAACGCCGCCGCCCCACGGACGGCAAGCTTGTTTGGAGTTATGACTCGATATTCAATTACTGCCAGGCCGCGCCCGCTATCGATGGCAATGACCTCGTATTCGGCGCTTGGGATACCAATCTGAGATGTCTGGACTTGCGTAACGGCCGTCTGAAATGGGTATGGAATAATGGCAAGTCGGCCAATATGCTCGGCCCGGGCAATGTGGTGCCTGTTATTGCCGACGACAAGGTAATTATAGTTGCCCCAGACCGATTTATGACCGCAATAGACCGCGAGTCGGGACGACAGTTGTGGCGCGACAACAGCCACCGTTATCGCGAAAGCCTTGGCCATAGCGAGGACGGTAAAACGGTGTATGCCAAGACAATGGACGGAGAACTTGTTGCCGTGGATGCTACATCGCCTGATTTCAAGGAATTGTGGACTGTGGATCTCGGTCTCGGCTACGAACATGCACCTTGCGTAATTGCCGAGCACGACGGCTACATCTATACCGGCAGCCGCAGGGGGCTTGTAACAATTACCCGGGTCTCAGACCATAAGCATATCGCGACGCTTGCACTTGGTAGCAGCGAAATCAACGGTATCGACGTAGACCCGACCTCGGGCGACATATATGTGTCGCTTATCGAGGGTACGATATACCGTATCGAGTCTATTTGATTTCGATTATATCATCGATACGTGTAGTATAATGAGGAGAGCGGTGTTCACAACGGGCAACGCTCTCCATTGGCATATATGCGGCAATATGCACACGGTCGTGACTTAGCGACGACGAGTTTATGGCATCCATTGCAGCCATGAGCCGTTTGCGACGCTCGTTGTCCTCGGTTTTTCCAAATAGGGATTGCTGTATATACCTGTCGTCGCAAAGTTCGGGTATTATAATACCAGCCCTTTTATATCCAAAACCACGACGGAATATCGCTTTCAGGGCATTCATAGCGGCGGCAGATATTGTCATGTCGTCGTTTGAAGCAACATCGAGCGGAAGGAATGAAGAGTTGCAATATTGGGGCTGGTCTTCGCGGTGTGAATTGGTTTGTAGGAACACAGTTATAGCCTGCGCGGCCATGTGTTGCCTCCTCATACGTCGGCATATAATCGTGGCAAACAGAGCCATAGCCTCGGTAAGGGCCTTGTAATCATATATGTTCGAGGCGAATGTACGGGTGCAGCACATCTGTTGTTGAGGAGCAGCGTCGGTGTCTTCGAAGTCTACCGCGGGAGCTCCGTTTAATTCTCGCCAAGTGCGCCAGCCGGTGATATTTACAATTTTCTTTACATCCTCCTCGTCCATATTGGCAAAGTCGGCCGCTGTAGATATTCCGTAGGCAGAAAAACGTCGGACAAGCCGTCGGCCGATACCCCAAACATCGCCTATCGGAGTCAATTCCAATGCACGTCGACGGCGGTATTCGTTGTCGATAATGCATACACCTCGGTATGCACTGTATTTCTTGGCAAATCTCGATGCCATTTTAGCCAGGGTCATAGTGTTTGCGATGCCGAGCGAAGTAGGGACGCCGATGTCCCTGCGGACCTTGCGTACGATTTCGCGACCTACCGCCTGTAGTTTTTCGAAAGGGAATGCCCCCAGGTCGATGAATGCCTCGTCGATTGAATACACACATACGTCGCCGGTGACCGAGGCTATTGTGGTCATGACCCGGTTTGAGATGTCGCCGTATAGTCGGTGGTTTCCCGATAGAATGTAAACACCGCCGCGGTCGACGATTTCCTTGACCTTGAACAGCGGGTCTCCGCGCTTTAGCCCGAGGGCCTTAGCCTCGTTCGACAATGCCACGATGCAACCGTCGTTGTTGCTAAGAACAGCGACAGGCCGGTTCTGTAAACGCGGGTTGAATATGCGCTCACACGACACAAAGAAATTATTGCAGTCGATAAGTCCGATCAAAGCAAGGCTATATCATCGAGTCGCGTCGTTTCCTTCGCGGTCTTCGGTTGTGCTTGATAGTATATGTTACTACACCCCATATCTGGAATTCCCTGTCCGGGGTAACAAGTATCGGGTCGAAAGATTCGTTTGACGGCACCAGCCACACAGCCCCCGGCGCGAGTCGAATACGCTTTAGAGTAAACTCACCATCGAGACAGCACACGGCAAGGTCGCCGTCGTCGGGCTCGATAGATCGGTCAATCACAAGAATGTCGCCCGGCTCTATACCTTCGTCGATCATCGAGTCGCCGCTAACCCGGCCATAGAAAGTTGCCGCGGGATGCTTCACAATCTCGCGGTTTAGATCGATATACTCATTTATATAGTCTTGAGCCGGCGATGGAAATCCGGCCTGAATACCTTCGTCGGCAAATGGCAGACTCAGTTCGGTACTTGTGTCGGGTAAAAAAATTTCGAGAAACGGATGTCGTTGCATTTTTTTAAAGGAGAGTATCCATGATAGCGTATCGCGGACGGCGCTTCACTTCCACAAAAATTTTACAAATATATTCGCCGATAATGCCTAAAGCAATGAGAATGAGGCTGCCGAGAAACCATATCGACAGCATCAGCGACGACCAGCCAGATATTGCCCTGCCACCGAAATGGGAGATAAATACCCATACAGCTACTGCGATATCGAGTATCAGCAAGGCGAGCCCAACGGTGAAAATGATGCGGACCGGTTTTGCAGTAAACGAAGTTATGCCGTCGATACCGGTAGAAATAAGCTTTCGCAATGGGTACTTAGTCTCGCCTGCAATACGTATATTGCGGTCGTATGAAACCGATGTCGAGCGCAATCCAATGTGAGGCAGTATACCGCGGAGATATAGATTGCTTTCGTCGTACTGTCCCAACAGCTCGAGCGCACGACGGCTCATGAGCCTGAATTCGCTATGGTCGTACATAAGTTCTACGCCCATAGCCTTCTGGAATCGGTAGAATAACCTCGCCGAATTGCGCTTGAACCACGAATCGTTCTTTCGCGACGACCTGACACCGTATACAATATCATAACCTTGTATGAAACAGTCGATCATATCGCCGATGGCCTGTGGCGAATCCTGCAGGTCGGCATCGATTGTAATTGCAGCGTCGGCGATATCGCGCACCGTCATCAGCCCTGCGAAAATCGCAGCTTGCTGACCTCGGTTATGAGCAAGCGATATAGCCTTGTAGCGCTTGTCGGCAGCATGAAGCTTAGTGATTTCGAGCCAGGTATTGTCGGAGCTGCCGTCGTTGCAAAATAGGATGAAACTATTGTGCGAAATTTTTCCGGCGGCGTACAGTCGTTCGAGCACATCGAGTAGCACCGGTGCGCTAATTGGCAATACTGCCGACTCGTTGTAGCACGGTACTACGAGTGCTATAAGTGGGACTGTGTTGTCGGAATTCATTACAAGCAACTCTCGAAAAATTATATCAAAATAAGCAATATAACTCGATTCTACATTGGCTCTTTTGTGATCTTATTCGCCGCTAATTAAAGCGAGTTAGTATGCAAAATTACGCATTGTATCACAATCTCACAAATCTCATTAGGCCATTTTTGTTTCAGAATTGTTATTCTTAATAGAAAACAAAAGCAACTATTATGAAAACTCTCCTCGCAATAATAGCATTTGGCGCGGCACTAATAGGCGCAAGCTCCTGTGCCGACCTTGGTTTTGGTGTCGATGTGGATTCCGGTCCCTATGGCAATTATTGGTACCCTAATGGATATCTTGGTGATTATTACTGGAATACCCCTCTATGGAATTATGGCCCGATCTACAATCCTATACCACCGGCTCCACCGCTAATAGGTAATGGTCCAGGCTCGGTAGGAATGCCAGCCAACCGGCCTAATCGTCCGACTCGCCCGTCGCAACCGTCGCGGCCGTCGCAGGGCAATCGTCCGCCGACAGTCAATCCCGGAGGACCTAACGGCATCGGGTGGAATCCCGGCCCTATGCAGCGGCCAGGTAACAATGGCCTACCTTCGGGGCGACCTATCAAATAGTATCAAAACGCATTCTTGACGATAGTGCTTATCGAATCTTCAGCATGTCTGTTTTGTGGAGCTGAAATTTCGATAAGGCTATCAAGCGATATCTCAATCGCATCGGCCGGCTTTGTGATTACCGGAATATCTTTACGCTCGGGCAGAGGTGGGGAAACTTCCGGTGTCCGGAGCTTGCCTTCTTTTATGCCCGGCACACGGCCTGCGGAATGATAGTGGTTAGCATAATATCGCTCGCTGAGGCTGCTGATAATCACGCCTTTGGATGTGGAGGCATGTATAAATTCGCCACCACCGATGTAAATGCCTACATGGCCAACACGCGAACCGCCCGACTTTGTGGCGAAAAAGACAAGATCGCCGGCGGAGAGGTCACGCTGCTTTATTCTCGAAGTGAAAGACTGCTGCGAACGGCTGTCGCGGGGAAGTTTGATACCGGTCACTTTTTCATATACCTTCATAGTGAATCCCGAGCAGTCTGTGCCGCTCCGAGATTCTCCACCATAACGGTAACGAGTTCCGAGCCACTTTCGAGCTTCGCTGACCAATCGTTGACCGGTCTTTGGTTCTACCCCTTTTTTATTTTTAGCCGTTTTATTATTAGCCGGGCGGTCGTATTCTACCGGGCTTACTTTCGGCACTTCTTTTCGCGAACTATGGCATCCCGATGCCAAAAGGCATAGGGCACAACTTATGGCCAACATGTATCGCAAAGGTTTCATGGTGCAAATATAGTAATTATTCGTGTGTGTAATTACTTTTTTGTAACTTCGCGGAGTGATAATCGGCCAAGAGTCTGAATAAATCAGTAAATTTGACAAAAAGTCGACAACAAACACCACTTTATCAAGACATAAAACATGATACTATTCCCCAACGCAAAAATAAATATAGGGCTGCGAGTGCTTCGCCGCAGGCCCGACGGCTACCACGATATCGAATCGATATTTGTGCCTCTGCCTTGGTGCGATATCCTTGAGATTGTGCCGTCACAAGGCGGCAAGGGGTCTTTTAATATCGTGGGCAATGATATATTGAGGCTCGATAATGATGCCGACAACCTCGTAGTGAAGGCGTTGAAAGCCCTTGAATCGTATATGGGGCAAGCGCTGCCTCCACTCGATATCTATCTAAGCAAGAAGATTCCTACCGGTGCCGGGCTTGGCGGCGGTTCGGCCGATGCTTCGTTTGCCCTGCGAGGTGTAAACGAATTGCTACAGCTCGGACTTAGCGACGATGAACTTGCCGAGGTAGCAGCACGTGTGGGTGCTGACTGTCCGTTTTTTATCTACAACCGGCCGATGCTTGTGCAGGGTATAGGCAATGTGATGACTCCTGTAGAAGTATCAGCATTAGACAATCTGTGGGTTGTCGCAGCCAAGATACCCGGCACCGAGGTTTCGACCCGCGAAGCTTATGCCGGAGTCAAACCTGCAGAACCGGCCCCCGGAACGGATTTGCGACAGGCAATAGTGCAAGACTGCAGCAAATGGGTCGGCGAGGGGCTTTGCAATGATTTCGAAGTATCGGTGTTCTCGCGTCAGCCGCTTGTGGCCGAGCTTAAACGAGCCTTGGGCAGTGATTGTAATTGCCGATATTGCTCAATGAGTGGTTCGGGGTCTACGGTGTATGCCTTGTTCGACAATAATGCCGATGCAGAAGCTTGTCGCGATCGTATATCACAGTCTTACCCCGAGGCTGACATTTTTACCGGCAGACTGTCATCGGCACGTGTTAACTGAACGTTAATCCCTTCTTATTTGTTATATTTTCATAGTAGGTCGGATTTTAACACATTTTGGCCGAGTTTTTGTATATACTCTATTAAAGTTACAACAGCATTATGAGCAAAAATCAAGATAAGAACAAACAAGAGCAGACAGCAAAAGAAGCTGCCGAAGCTCCCGAAATAATGGATGTAGTAGACACCGAGGAAAACGAAACCAAGGCCGAGGAGGCCGAACTGGACGAAAACGCCCGCCTACAGAACGAACTCGATGCCGCCCGCGCCGAAATAGAAATAGAAAAGAAAGAATACCTGTTCTTGATGGCAGATTTCGATAACTTCCGCAAACGTATGATGCGCGAGAAGAGCGAACTCCTCAAGAACGCCGGAGAAAAAGTATTGGCAGGTCTCCTACCGATTGTCGATGACTTCGAACGCGGCCTTGCAGCTGCAGCAGCGGCAAAAGATGCCGATGCCGTGCTCCAGGGTATGGACCTTATTTACCAGAAACTTGTCAAATATCTTGAAAGCCAGGGTGTCAAGGCAATGGAAAGCACCGGAGCCGACTTCGATCCTGAGCTTCACGAGGCTATAGCATCGATACCTGCGCCCAGCCCCGAGCTCAAAGGCAAGGTACTCGACACAACACAAAAGGGCTACATGCTCAACGATAAAGTGCTCCGCCACGCAAAAGTAGCCGTCGGAGAATAATGGCACAATAATTATGGAAAATAAACGAGACTACTATGAAGTGCTCGGCGTAGACAAAAACGCCACTCCGGAGCAGATAAAAAAGGCCTACCGCAAAAAGGCTATCCAATATCACCCGGATAAAAATCCGGGCGACAAGGAGGCCGAAGAAAAATTTAAAGAGGCAGCCGAGGCTTACGACGTTCTTTCCGACGAGAAGAAACGTCAGCTCTACGACCAGTACGGTCACGCCATGGGTCAGCAAGGATTTCCCGGAGGCGGAGCCGGCGGATTCTATTCGCAGGGATTCGACATGAACGACTTCTTCAGTCGTCATGGCGACCTCAACGACTTCCTCAATTCGATGTTTGGCGGCGGTTTTGGCGGAGCAACCGGAGGCCGTCGCTCACCGCGTAAACGTCGTGGCGGAGATGTCCGTATACGCGTTAAACTCACCCTTGACGACATTGCCAAGGGCGTTACCAAGACATTGCGCGTTCCGACGTTTCTGGAGTGCCAGCATTGCCACGGCTCAGGCGCTAAGGACGGCGTTGCCAAAGCAACTTGCCCCGTATGCCACGGCCAGGGCCGAGTGATAATACCTCAGCAGACACCTTTCGGTATGATGCAGTCAGAAGCTGTGTGCGAACGTTGCGACGGTACCGGACAGGTTATCACCGAGCCGTGCCAGTATTGCCACGGCCAGGGTGTAGAACGACGTGAACAGGAAGTTACATTCTCAATACCTGCCGGAGCTATCGAGGGGCAGACCTTCGCGCTGCGAGGCAAGGGCAACTATCCCAAGGGCGGTGGCGTTCCCGGCGACTTGCTCGTGGTTATTGAAGAAATCAAGCATCCCGAACTTATCCGCGACGGTGCCGATATCATCTATAATCTGATGCTCGATATCCCCACCGCTACCCTTGGTGGAGCTGTGGAAATACCTACAATTACCGGTCGTGCACGAATCAATATCCCTGCCGGAACTCAGCCCGGCAAGGTTCTGCGCCTGCGTGGCAAGGGTCTGCCCGACCAGGAGAACGGCGGTACCGGCGACGAACTGATAAACATCATGGTTTATATCCCCGAAAAGCTTACCGATGCACAGAAAGCAACATTCGAGGTACTGAAAGACCAGCCTAATATTACTCCAACGGCAGCCGACAGCACGAGGATATTCTCGAAGCTGAAGCATATCTTCGATTAAGTGTTGAGGCCCGGTTTAAGGTTTGAGTTTAAAGTTTAGATAATAGCTCTTGGAACTTTAGAGACCCGGTTTAAGGTTTGAGTTTAAAGTTTAGATAATAGCTCTTAGGACTTTATAGACCCGGTTTAAGGTTTGAGTTTAAAGTTTAGGTTTTAGTACGCAGAATGCCTGCAAATACTATTAACTAAACCTTAAACCCAAACCTTAAACCGGGTCTCTAACGCTGAAAAGGTTCCATATGGATGCCTGTGTGTATGTCGTTGCCGTATGCCTGCTTGAGTCGTTTTTCGACTTCTGTGGCGATTTCGTGAGCCTGACGGAGCGACATGTTACCGTCCATTTTGATGTGTAGCTCGATAGCCAAGTTGTTTCCTACGCGCCTGGTGCGCAGACGATGCATGCCGACAACCCCGGGGGTATCGAGTACGATTTTGCTTATCCCTTGTTTTTGTTCTTCGGATAAAGCTTTTTCGAGCAGTTCGTCGAGGTTTGGCTTTATAAGATCGTAGGCGGCCTTAATGATGAAAATACTTACAACTGCAGCGGCAATTGGGTCGAGAACTGCCCATTTCGAGCCTAAAATCATTGCTCCGCCTATGCCGACAAGGGCAGCGACAGAAGTGAGTGCGTCGCTACGGTGATGCCATGCGTTTGCGATGAGTGCGCTCGAATGGATGGCGCGTTCCTTGTAGATAGTATAGCGGTATATTCCTTCTTTTGCGAAAATGGAAACTATGGCTGCAATGAGCGCTATCCAAGTGGGTTGCCCGATGCTTTCTCCATTGAAGAAAGCAATCGTGGAGGATACTCCGTTGTAGAAAATGCCGAGGCCAACGATAGCGAGCATAAGGCCAACGATGAGCGATGCCAATGTTTCGTATTTTCCGTGTCCGTAGTCATGGTCTTTGTCTTCGGGTTTTGCCGACAGACGTACCATTACGATGACAACGATGTCGCTGAAGAAATCGCTAAGAGAGTGCACTGCGTCGGCAATCATAGCCGAGCTGTGACCTGCAAAACCTGCAATAAACTTGAATATAAGTAGGAGCAGGTTGACGATGCTGCCTATAATCGTGACCCGGTAAATGTCGCGTTCGCGTGATGATGTCATTTTGTAGTGAGAGTAGCGTAAAAAATTTGTTATGGGTTACCGGTACATGAGTGTCCATGTGTTCCGATAACCCATAACTATTTAGACGATAGGTCTATATTATCTGATAAAGAGGAGTTCGCGATATTTCGGCAGAGGCCACATTTCGTTGTCGACGAGGAGTTCGAGCTTGTCGATGTGGTATCGAATGGTTTCCATAGCCGGCACAACGTTGTCGTGGTATGAAATAGCTTTTTCACGCTCGTCGGTCATAGCGTTTGCAGTCTTACGAGCTTCTACCATGTCGTGAACTGTTTTGCGAATCACATCGATGTGCGAAGAAATAGTCTCAATAGCTTCGAGGTCGCCGGCACCAATCTGCGAAGCGCGTTCGCCGAGGAGGTCGCGCAGTTTTACGAGATTTTCGACCAGTGTAGACTGATATCTTGTGGCAACCGGTATGATATGGTTGAGAGCGAGGTCGCCGAGAACACGAGCTTCGATCTGGATTTTCTTGGTGTATATTTCCCATTTCACCTCGTTTCGAGCTTCGAGTTCGACCTTAGATAGCACGCGAGTGCGAGCGAACATCTCAACTGAAGACGGAGCGAGGTAAGCGTCGAACATCTTCGGAGCGGAAGTCTCGCAATCGAGGCCGCGACGTTTAGCTTCTTCCTGCCATTCGTCGCTGTATCCGTTACCGTCGAAGTGAATAGCCTCTGATTGGCGAATAAGAATTCGCACTTCGGCAAGTATAGCGTCGGTAAGTTTTTCGCCGGCAGCGAGCCTTGCCTCAATCTTGGCATGGAATTCATTGAGCTGGTCGGCTACGGCAGCGTTTAGAACAATCATAGCCGAAGCGCAGTTTGCGCTCGAACCGACGGCACGGAACTCGAATCGGTTGCCGGTGAAAGCAAAAGGCGATGTACGGTTTCGGTCGGTATTGTCGATAGTCAGCTCGGGAATCTGAGCAAGGCCGAGAGAGTATTCAGCCTTTTTCTTGAGGTCAGAAAGGTCGGTAGAGTCGCTCGAGGCGATTTTGTTGAGGATTTCGGCGAGTTGGCTTCCGGTGAAAATCGAAATAATGGCAGGAGGCGCTTCGTTAGCCCCAAGACGGTGCGAGTTGGTAGCCGACATTATCGACGCTTTAATCAGAGCGTTGTGTCGGTGTACTGCAGCCATTACATTTGCAACGAATGTGATGAACTGCAGGTTGTCGAGCGGAGTTCGGCCTGGCGAGAATAGCATTGCGCCACGGTCTGTACCGAGGCTCCAGTTGTTGTGCTTGCCGGAGCCGTTGATGCCTTTGAACGGTTTTTCGTGGAGAAGCACACGGAAGTTGTGGCGTCGTGCTGTCTCAGCCATTACCGACATCAGCAGTAGGTTGTGGTCGTTGGCAAGGTTTGTTTCCTCGAAAATCGGTGCAAACTCGAACTGGTTGGGGGCAACCTCGTTGTGGCGAGTCTTTACCGGTATGCCGAGTCTGTGGCACTGAATTTCGAGGTCGAGCATGAATGCTTCGACGCGCGAGGGAATCGAGCCGAAGTAGTGGTCTTCGAGCTGCTGGTTCTTAGCGCTCTCGTGTCCCATTAGGGTGCGACCGGTCATCACCAAGTCGGGTCGTGCGCTGTAGAGAGATTCGTCGACAAGGAAATACTCCTGTTCCCAGCCGAGGTATGATATGACGTGTTTTACCTCTGGGTCGAAGTAGCGAGCCACTGCAGTCGCGGCCAAGTCGACACTGTTGAGAGCACGCAGCAGCGGGGTTTTGTAGTCAAGCGATTCGCCTGTATATGAAATGAAAATAGTGGGAATACAGAGCGTCTGGTCGAGGATGAAAGCCGGAGAAGAAATATCCCAGGCCGAATAACCGCGGGCTTCGAAAGTATTTCGGATACCGCCGTTGGGGAATGACGAAGCATCGGGCTCCTGCTGCACGAGCAGCTTGCCTGAAAATTCTTCGACAACGCCACCTTTACCGTCGTGAACGATAAATGCATCGTGCTTCTCTGCAGTGCCACCGGTAAGGGGTGCAAACCAGTGGGTATAGTGTCGAGCCCCGTTGTCGATAGCCCAGCGGCGCATACCCTCGGCAACTACATCGGCCAGCTGTCGGCTGATTGGCTGCTTGTTGGTAATCGCATGCTGCAGAGACTCATAAGCCTCTTTGGGGAGATATTCGAACATCTTTCGGCTGTCGAACACCAATTCGCCATAATACTTCTCAGGCCTCTCGGCAGGCTTGGCTACGGCCACAGCTTTGCGGTCGAAAGCCTCCTCTACCATTTTAAATCTTAGACTTGACGACATATATAATAATGTTTGGTATTTTTATAAATAAGATTTCGATTTGTAAGATTCACAAAAAGAAAAAGACCCGAAGGCACAGAAGTGTCATTCGGGCAGCATATATAGTCGCGCCTTGGCGCGGAATGAGTCGCAAAAGCAAAACGAAAAGCGTCGGCAACACATCATGCCCGCAGTAAAATGGGCAGGATACAAGGTCGGGAAGACCGAAAAAGCGTTGGGGACGAAATTCATACCTGTTGGCTCTTTTACGGCCGCAAAATTACAAATTATTTTTCGAACCTGCAAAAAATAGTTTATCGATGAAAAATTAAAAAGCTGCATATTCCGGCACTTTTTGCTTTTATAGTCGAATAAACCTTAAAAAACACATGCAGCAAGATTTTGCGAGTTGTCTAAAAGTAAAAAAATGTAAACATAGCGCACAGTTCCGACAATTTTACTTAACTTTGCACGAATAAATAAAGCAAGGCTCACCGAGCCGGTATGACCAATCATTAGCCAACTATGAAACTCTTACAGGAAAAGCTTTCCAAATATACAATCCCCCAAGAAGCGAAGGCGGCCGGAATATATCCTTATTTTCGAGCTATCTCGTCGGAACAGGATCCAGAAGTAATTATCAATGGCCGTAAGGTACTGATGTTCGGCTCGAATTGCTATACAGGCCTTGTCAATGACCCCCGCATCAAAGAAGCCGCAATTGAAGCAACACGTAAATATGGTACAGGTTGCGCCGGCTCGCCCTTTCTCAACGGTACACTCGATTTGCACAAGAAACTCGAGCAGCGTATAGCCGAATATATCGGAAAGGAAGATGTAATGATCTATTCAACCGGCTTTGGTGTGAACCTCGGCGTAGTTTCGACACTAACAGGCCGCGAGGATTATATCATATGGGATGAGCAGGACCATGCATCGATTATCGAAGGTCGCCGCCTGTCGTTCTCAAAGTCGCTTAAATACAAGCACAACGACATGGCTTCGCTTGAGAAGCAGCTTCAGCAGTGCCAGCCCGACAAGGTTAAGCTCATCGTAACCGACGGTGTATTCTCGATGGAAGGTGACGTGGCAAATGTACCGGAAATCGTACGTCTTGCCAAGCAGTACAATGCATCTGTTATGATCGACGAGGCGCACTCTATCGGTGTCTTCGGCAATGGTGGCCGCGGTGTCTGCGATCATTTCGGTGTAACCAAGGATGTAGACCTTATTATGGGTACATTCTCGAAATCATTTGCATCGCTTGGCGGATTTATCGCAACCGACAAGGAGATAACCAACTTCCTTCGTCACCACTCACGTTCGTATATCTTTACCGCGAGCATTACCCCAGCCTCAACAGCAGCCGCACTTAAGGCAATCGATATCATGATTGAAGAGCCCGAACGCCAGGAGATGCTGTGGAAGAATACTAACCTCGCCCTCGAAGGTTTCCGCAGCCGTGGCTTCGAAATCGGCAACACATCTACCCCGATTATACCTCTTTATATACGAGATAACTTCAAGACCTTCGAAATCACCCGCGACCTTCTTGAAGAAGGAATCTTCGTTAACCCTGTGGTATCACCGGCAGTAGCACCCCACGATACATTAATCCGCTTCTCGTTGATGGCTACACATACCCCCGAGCAGGTAGAGTATGCCCTCGACAAGATAACAAAGGTATTCCGCAACCACGGAATCATAGCATAAAAATCAAACTATCCTAATATATAAGAATGAACAAAAAATTTATCTGCACCGTATGTGGTTATATCCACGAAGGTGATGAAGCTCCCGAAAAGTGCCCCCAGTGCGGCGCACCCAAAAGCAAATTCAAAGAACTCGACCAGAAGGCACTCCTTCAGTTCGTAACCGAGCATGAAGTAGGTGTTGCCAAGGGTTGTGATGACGAAATGATAGCCGATCTTACCGCACATTTCAATGGCGAATGCACCGAAGTAGGTATGTATCTCGCAATGAGCCGCCAGGCAGACCGAGAAGGTTATCCCGAAGTAGCAGAGGCTTTCAAACGCTATGCATTTGAAGAAGCCGAGCACGCAGCCAAGTTTGCCGAACTCCTCGGTGAAATGGTATGGGATACTCGCACAAACCTCGAAAAACGTATGGCAGCAGAAGCCGGTGCCAACGCCGACAAGATGCGTATCGCCAAACGAGCTAAAAAGCTCAACCTCGACGCTATCCACGATACAGTACACGAAATGGCTAAAGACGAAGCACGTCACGGCAAGGGCTTCCAGGGTCTTTTCAACCGTTATTTCGGCAAGTAATCCCCGGTAGGACAATAAAATAAAAGAAGGACTTCTCGAGCGAGAGGTCCTTCTTTTATATAGTTAACAGAGGTATGTTATCCGAACATCTGGAGCGCTTTGTCGGTAATCCATATCCACAGCGGGCATGTAGCCATGAATAGCAGAGTAGAAATAGCCAGCGAAGATGTGCCTGTGGCTACGTAGGTGTTGTAGCGGCTTGCGATGATGATGCCGGAGAATGCAGGCGGTAGGGCGGCGCAGACTACGAGCATCTTGAGGTTGACGGGTTCCATATGGAATAGCAATCCGACAACGAGTATCGACAGTGGCATGATGATGAGTTTGAGGAATGTACCCATCCAAACCTGAGAGTTGATAGTAATCTTAACCGACGACAGAGTGATACCGGCAGCAAATACAGCCACAGAGGCGTTGGCACCAGCCAAGAGTGTAAATGACGGGTCGAGGTATGACGGCCATTTAACGCCGCATAGAACGAGGATTACGGCGAGTATAGGAGCCCAGGCTACAGGTTGCTTGAGTGCATTGACAACAGGAGTCCAAGGGTTCGGTTTCTTGCCACCGTTGAGGGCCGCGGCCTGAGCGTTGCCGGAATTGAGCAGGCATAGACCGATAGGAATGCCGAGAGCGTTGACCTCGATAGATACAATTGCAATTACCAGGCCTACGGCTGCCGAAGTTCCGAAAATAGGCTCAAGAACGGCGAAGCCAAGGAATCCGATAGTAGGCGAGCCACTAATCAATGCCGAAACCGCGGCATCGCCCTTTGTGTTGCCCTTGTACATTCTGAATACGTAGTAAACAAGGAAGAAACATGCCAGCAGGACGGTGAAACTGATAACTGTAAGTTTGATATCAGCCGATAGCATGGCACGGTTAGCCTTGATAATAGAAACAAACAAAGCAGCAGGCAAGGCGTAGTTGAGCACTACCTTGTTGAGAATCTTAGCGTCCGCTCCGGAGAAGGCGCCTTTCTTTCCCGAAAAATAACCTAAGGCCATGACCACAAATATAGGTACAATGGCATAAAGTATGATGTGTAGCATAAGGGTAAGAGGGGGAATAGGTTAAAAAATAGTTGAAAATTAAAGTCGGCGGCCCGTGGGTATGTCCCGGACGGGCCGCCGTAGGGATATTAAACCGTAAAATCTTCGAGAGCTGCAGGGTTGAGGAATCCTATGTGTCCTGATTCCTTGCCCGAGTCAGCACCGAGCTGCACATCAATAAGGCACGGCTTGCGCGAGGCGATAGATTCGGATAGCGCCTTGCCGAGGTCGGAAGGTGTGGTTACGTAGTATGTCGTGGCACCGAAAGCCTCGCCGAGTTTGTCGTAGCGGGCGTGGATGTCGAGAGTTGTAGGAGCCGGGTCGGATGTTCCTGCGGGGTTTACACCGATACCATTGTAGATACCGCCGTTGTTGAAAATGACCACGGTTACAGGAAGGTTGAAGCGGCAGATTGTAGAGAAATCCATTCCGGAGAAACCGAATGCCGAGTCGCCCTCGATGGCAACTACACTCTTTCCGGTTGCAACGGCGGCACCGATAGCCGATCCGATGCCCATACCCATGATAGCCCAGGTGGCACAGTCTACGCGGTGGCGGGGAAGTGTCATGTCGAGGGTGTCGCGAGTATCGTCGAGAGTGTTGGCGCCTTCGTTGACCAGAATAACGTCGGGGTTGGCAGCCATGATAGGTTTGATAGCATTGAGGGCTGTCCAATGGTTCATAGGCTGTGAGGCTGCGTTGGCAGCGAGGCGTGCAGCGAATTTGGCATTCTTTTCTTTAGTCTCGGCCTGTAGAGCCGGTACCCATGTAGGATCCATGCTCATCTTGCGG
The DNA here is from genome assembly GCA_001689415.1 of Bacteroidales bacterium M2. GTDB lineage: Bacteria > Bacteroidota > Bacteroidia > Bacteroidales > Muribaculaceae > CAG-873. The sequence goes on from LUJM01000011.1 coordinate 23,550, forward strand.
GTTGCCATGGCATCGTTGAGGGCATCGAGGATGCTTGCAAGGTCGCCGATAACAGGAGCCGCAATCGGGCGGTTGCAGTCGATTTCGGTGGGTTCGATATCGAGCTGAATAAACTTGGTATCGGGGCTCCATTTGCCGTGACCTCTTGATAGCAGCCAGTTGAGTCGTGCACCTGCGAGGATAACGACATCGGCCTTGCTCATGATAGTAGAACGGCAGGAAAGAGCGCTGAGTTCGCCGTTGTCGGGCAAAACGCCCTTGCCCATCGACATGGGGAAGTAAGGAATACCGGTAGTTTCGACGAGTTTCTTCAGCTGATTTTCTACTCGTGCGTATGCGGCACCTTTGCCGATGATTATAGCCGGTTTCTTTGCAGCTGCGAGCAAGTCGGCTGCACGAGTCACGGCTTCATCAGCAGGCGGCATGGCCGGGCATAGGTCAACAGGCTCGTAGAACAGTTTGTCGGCATCGGCACCGTCCATTATGGCGCCGAGACATGTTTCGGTGACATCGAGATAAACGCCGCCGGGACGGCCGGAAATGGCCGCACGGTATGCGCGTACGACAGCGGTAGGAATATCTTCGGGTTTATTTACACGATACGCGGCTTTGACGAGGCTCTTGGCAACGTTGTATTGGTCGAGAGCTTCGTAGTTGCCCTGGTCGAGGTCGATAGGTTCGCGCACAGAAGAACCACTGATCTGAATCATAGGATAGCAGTTCACGGTGGCGTTTTTTGTGGCGGTAAGTCCGTTCATAAAACCGAGCGACGATACTGTTAGCAGCACGCCGGGCTTGCCTGTGAGGAATCCGTGAGTTGCAGCGGCCATACCGGCCTGTTGCTCGTGACGGAAGCCCACGAAACGTATGCCGCGTTCCTGGGCGATGTATGCTAATTCGGTAACAGGGATTCCGACGAGGCCGTACATGGTATCAATGCCCACGGTTTTCAGTGCCCGAACCAGGATGTCCATGCCTGTTACCTGCTGCGGATATGTAGGTTTTGTGTTGGTAGTAGTAGCCATAGTAGTAGTCTTTTATGGTAAAGGTGCGGGCTAAGCGGCAAGCCGCCGCGTGCCCGCACCGTACGTTATACTTTTAATTATTTCTTAGCCTGAGTACCGTCAGCCGGTTTAGGCATCGGTGCCGTAGTGCCGTTTGCCTTGAACGATGCAATCTGGTCGGCTGTGTAGCCCAACGAGGATAGCACTTCGTCGGTGTTGCCGCCGAGTTCGGGGCATGGGCCGTAAGTAGGCTGGTAGTTCGACATAGTGAAAGGCACGCCTACGGTAACGAATTCGCCAATCTTGCCGCCTTGGTTGATTTTGACGAGGGTATTTCCGTCGTACAGGCTCTGGTCGTCCATAATCTCCTTGGTAGAAAGAACGGGTGCGCAAGGAACACCTGCAGGTGCAAGCAGCTTCACGATTTCGAATTTATCTTTGTTGATAGCCCAAGCCTGCACGCGAGCGTAGATTTCTTGTTTGTGTCTGTCGCGAGCATCGGCGGTATTGAAATCGGGGTTGGTGAGCCAATCCTCGAAACCAAATGCCTTGCATGCGAGTTCGAAGTCCTTAGCGCCGCGCTGGAAGATGATATATACGTATGCATTAGGATCGCTTTCCCAGCCTTTACACTTATATGTCCAGCCAAGTACACCCGAACCTTCCTGGTTGCCCGATCGAGGAACAAAGTCGCCGAATTTTTCGTTGGGGTACTGGGGGAACTGTGTAAGATAACCGATGCGGTCGAGTGTCAACTGGTCGCGAGTCTTGATACGGCACAGGTTGAGGCAAGCGTTGTGCATCGACTGGTATACGTAGCAACCTTCGCCGGTTCGCTCGCGCTGAGCGAGTGCAGCCAAGAGGCCTATAGTTATGTGCATACCGGTGTTAGAGTCGCCCAGGGCAGCGCCTGACTGAGTAGGAACGGCATTGTCGCCCTCCCACCAGCCGGTGGTAGATGCCGCACCGGCAGTTACCTGTGCTACAGGTTCATAAGCCTTGAGGTTAGCGAAACGCGAACTGAGGGGGAAGCCTTTGATAGTGCCGTAGATACAGCGAGGGTTGATAGCGTGTACGGCTTCCCAGCTGAAACCAAGTTTATCCATTGCACCCGGGTGCAGGTTTTCGATAAAGATATCTGCCTCTTTGATAAGTCGGGTGAGAATATCTTTACCGTCGGGTGTTGCAGCGTCGAGAGCGAGAGATTTCTTATTTGAGTTAAGCTGTAGGAAGTAGTAGCTTGGACAATCGGGGTCAAATTGTAATTCGTCACGTGTGGCATCGCCTGTGCCGGGACGTTCGATTTTGATAACGTCGGCGCCAAGCCATGCTAAAAGTTGTGTACAAGAAGGGCCGGACTGCACCGCAGTGAAGTCGACCACTTTAATGCCTTGAAGAGGAGCTGTGTTCATACTCGTTTTGGTTTATGTTAGTTTGTATTTTGATTTTCTTACTAATAAACATCAGCCCTACTTCAAAAGTTCATATCAATGCCTGAAATGTGAAAAAAGAAAAGCCACGCAGATAAATCCACGTGGCTTTAAAAGAGGTGATTAAGCAGAATTTTCGCGAGAGTCTAATCGATTACTCCCACTCGATAGTTGCCGGTGGTTTTGAGGAGATGTCGTAGCATACGCGGTTTACGCCGCGGACTTTGTTGATGATTTCGTTGCTTACTTTAGCAAGGAATTCGTAGGGCAGGTGTGCCCAGTCGGCAGTCATGGCGTCGGTTGATGTAACGGCGCGGAGTGCTACTGCGTTTTCGTATGTGCGTTCGTCGCCCATTACGCCTACGCTCTGTACGGGCAGGAGGATTGCGCCGGCCTGCCATACTTTGTCGTAGAGGTTCCAGTCGCGGAGACCCTGGATGAAGATGTGATCGGCCTGCTGGAGTACGTGTACTTTTTCGGGAGTAATGTCGCCGAGGATGCGCACGGCAAGACCGGGACCGGGGAATGGATGACGCTTGATGAGGTGTTCGGGCATGCCGAGAGCGCGGCCAACAGCGCGAACTTCGTCTTTAAAGAGGAGTCGTAGGGGTTCGCAAAGTTTCAATTTCATGCGCTCGGGCAGGCCGCCAACGTTGTGGTGGCTCTTGATAGTTGTGCCTGTGATCGAGAGTGATTCGATGCAGTCGGGGTATATAGTGCCCTGGGCGAGCCATTTTACGTCTTCGATTTTTGATGCTTCTTCGTCGAATACCTTGATGAAGTCGGCACCGATAATCTTGCGTTTGCGCTCGGGTTCTGTAACGCCTGCGAGGTCGGCAAAGAATCGGGCAGAAGCGTCGATGCCTCGCACGTTGAGGCCGAGGCATTCGTAGTCGCGGAGAACCGACTTGAATTCGTCCTGACGCAGCATGCCGTGGTCGACAAATATACAAGTGAGACGGTCGCCGATAGCTTTGTTGAGCAGTACGGCAGCTACCGACGAGTCAACGCCGCCGCTGAGACCGAGTACTACCTTGTCGTCGCCGAGTTGCTGGCGCAGTTCGGCTACGGTGCTTTCGATGAAGCTTTCGGCGCTCCAAGAGCAGTCGGCACCGCATATGCCCACGGCGAAGTTGCGCAGCAGAGTCATGCCGCATTCGCTATGGTATACCTCGGGGTGGAACTGTACGCCGTAGACCTTGCGGCCATCTTCGGCCATGTATGCTGCGTAGCGTACCTCGGGAGTCGATGCGACGCAACGGCAGTGGTCGGGTAGCTTGGTAATAGTGTCGCCGTGGCTCATCCATACCTGTGCGCCGGGTTCGATGCCGTCGAAAAGAGGGCAGTCGGCAGAAATATCCTCGAGGTGTGCGCGGCCATATTCGCGGCTCGAAACGGGCTCGACTTTACCTCCGAACTCGAATGCCATGAGCTGTGCGCCGTAGCAGATGCCGAGCACGGGCACTGCATTGATGATAGGCTCGAGGTCGATGTGGAACGAGTCTTCGGCATAAACGCTAAGGGGGCTACCGGAGAGTATCACACCGATAATGCCCTCGCTCTTTTCCTTGCCGTAAGGATACTTGTTGTAAGGGATGATTTCGCTGTAGATGCCCAGTTCGCGGATGCGTCGTCCGATGAGCTGAGTGGTCTGAGAGCCGAAATCAAGGATAACAATCTTTTGCTGCATTAGTATTGTATTTATATTGTATTTGTTTTCTAAATCATTTTTTATCTTCGCCAGAATGCCGGGGTGAGTAGAACCAGGACGGTGAAAATCTCGAGACGGCCGATCAGCATCAGAGCTGACAGAATCCATTTAGCGGCGTCGGGGAGAATGTCGTAGCTGTTTCCGTAGCCGGTGATACCTGCGCCGAGGCCTGTATTCGACAGGCATGAGAACGATGAGAAGAAGGCATCGATTAGTGGCACATCGAATAGAGTCAGGGCCATGCCGCCGCCAACGGTGAGCAGCATGTAGATGCACAGGAAGGCTATCACTTTCGATACCAATTCGGGGCTTACTACCTTGCCGTTGACTTTGACCGACAGTATGGAGTTGGGGTATAGGCAGCGGTAAAGCTCGTTTTTGGCGTTTTTGAACAGATATAGTATACGGTCGATTTTTGCGCCGCCACTGGTGCTGCCGGCACAGGAACCGAAGAACATCATTACGAAAGTAAGAGACAGCACGTATGGCCCCCACGATTCGAAGTTGTTGACAGTGAATCCTGTGGATGTTATGGTGGAAACGATTTGGAACAGCGGGTCGATAGTGATGCTCTGCCAGTCGGTATACTGTCCGCGCAGAAGTATCGAAATCGTGAACATCACGAGCATGATGCCTATTATCGTGACGTAGACGCGGAAAACGTCGTTTTTGCGCAAGGCCGAAAAATCGCCTTGTACAGTTTTGAATATCAGGCCGAAATTTACACCGCCGAGGAACATGAACACTATCAGGACCGACTTGATGTATATCGAGTCGTGCCATTGCGCGATGCCCGAGCTGCTGGATGAGTAACCGCCTGTCGAAATGGCACCGAAAGCATGGCAAACGCTTTCGAAGAAGCTCATTGGTCCGCACCACAGCAGCAGTATAAGTATTAGGGTGAGCAAGAGGTATATAAACCACAAGCTCTTGGCAGTCTGGCTGATACGTGGTCTAATCTTGTCGTGCGTGATGCCTGTAACCTCGGCATTGAACATCTGCATGCCGCCCGAGTGGTTGAGCATGGGGATGACTGCGAGTGTGAATAGAATAATACCCATGCCGCCGATCCATTGCATCATGGCCCGCCACAGGTGTACACCGTGGCTCATGTCGCTGACCGAATTCAAGACCGTGGCGCCTGTAGTGGTAAAGCCGGACATAGCCTCGAAGAAGGCATCGCTGTACGACAGGGGATTGCTGCAGAAAAGGAATGGTATCAGCCCGAAAAGCGAAAAAATAACCCATACCATTGCCGTGAGCAGGAATCCGTCGCGCTTGCCCATGTGCTGGCTTGTAGGATTTGCTTTGAAAGCGAATAGCACGCCTACCCCCCCTGTGAGCAGGGCAGTGCAGGCAAATGGTAGCCAGTCGCTCTCGCCGTATGCAAGGCAAGTGAATGTGGGGAAGAGCATAAATCCGGCCTCAATCATCAACAGCCAGCCCATGATGCGCACGAGCTGACGGAAATTGATAAGGTGAGTCCTCAGATTCTTGAACATATCAGTTGAATAGCTTTTCTACTTTGTGGAGAGCGCCTGCGAGGCAGAAAACGAGCACATGGTCGCCCGGTTCGATAACTGTGTTACCGGTGATTAGCATGCCTTCGTCGCCACGGATAAGTCCTGCAAGGGTGAGGTCGCGCGGCAGTGAGAGGTCTTTGACGGCAGAACGCGTAATTTTCGATCCGGGTCGAGCTTCGAGCTCGGCAACCTCGGCATCAGCAAGGGCGAGACACTTGGCCGTAGACGAGTCGGCATCGAGCAGCAATTGGAAGATAGTGCTCGATGCAAGGAGTTTTTTGTTTACCACTGTGCCGATGTTCAGGTTTTCGGCCTGTGATATGAACTGTATGGTTTCGACATCGGCAACGGTTTTCTTTACGCCTAATTCTTTTGCGGTTAGGCAGGTAAATATGTTGGTTTCGCTGCTGTCGGTGAGAGCGATAAAAGCGTCCATATCAGCAATGCCTATGTCGGCGAGCAGGTCGGTATCGCGAGCATCGCCATGTATAATTTCGCAATCAGGACATTTTTGTGGCAGTTTGTGGCAATTATCGAGGTCGTTGTCTATGATTTTGAATCGGAATTCTTCGTGTCCGAGGTTTACGAGCCTTATTGCGATCTTCGAGCCACCCATTATTAGCACGCGCTTGATGCGCTGCTCGGTCTTGCCTGTGAGTGAAATAAGTTCCTGTATATGGTCGCGTGTTGTGGTGAAGTATAGTATGTCGCCAACGTCGATGTGGTCGTCGCCACGTGGGATGATAGTCTCGTGGTTGCGCTTGATCGCCGAAACGTGGAAGTTACGGTTGGTAAAGGCGAAGTCCTTGAGCTTCATGCCGACAATTGGCGCACCCTGGCGCAGTTTTACACCGGCGAGTATGATGCGGCCATCGTGGAGCTCGAACCAATTACGTACCCAAGTGCGCTTGAGAGCGTTGATAATCTCTTGAGCGGCAAGGTATTCGGGGTAAATCAGGCGGTCTACGCCCATGCGCTTTACGTGCGATTCGTTGGCGGGGTCCATGAAATCGTAGGTGCTGATGCGAGCAACGGTGGTTTTAGCCCCGAGGTTTTTGGCAATCGAGCAAGCTACGATATTGTTTGTCTCGTATGGGGTTACAGCAATGAAAAGGTCGCAGTTGCCGGCACCTGCTTCTCGCAGCCCGACAAATGAAGTCGGGCTTCCGACGACAGTCATCAGGTTGTAGTTTGCATCGAGAATGGCGAGTCGCTCGGCATTGTCGTCGACGAGCATAATGTCCTGCTCCTCGTTGCTGAGTAGCTTGGCAAGGTGCGAGCCTACTTCTCCTGCTCCGGCTATTACAATCTTCATTTCTTGTTAATTGTTGATTGGATTGCATGGAGTATTCCCTCGCTGTCGAAACCGCAGAGGTGTTGCAGCTGGGCCGGTGTGCCCTGCGGTATAAAGCAGTCGGGAATACCGAGTCGGCATACCGAGCGTTTGTATCCGTGGTCGGTAAGCCAGTCTTCGACAGCGCAACCGAGGCCGCCGTCGCGAGTGCCGTCTTCGACAGTAACTATCGGGCAATCGAGTTTTGCAACTTCTGTCAATAGTTTTTCGTCGATCGGCTTGAGGAATATCATGTCGTAGTGAGCTGCATCGATACCGGCCTTGCGAGCCTCGGCAACGGCTTTGGCGGCTTCGTCGGCAACCGGTCCGATAGTGAGGACGGCAATGTCCTTGCCCTCGGTGAGGCGTTCGCCCTTGCCGATAGGCATGGCTTTGAAGTCGCAGCGCCAGTCGGTGCGGTGCCCTGCGCCACGAGGGTATCGAATGGCAAATGGGCCGAAATCATCGGTCTGGGCAGTGTAGAGCAGGTTGCGGAGCGCACACTCATCGCGGCCCGATGCTATGGTGAGTCCGGGTATTGTGCGTAGGTATGCGAGGTCGTAAGCGCCGTGGTGGGTGGCACCGTCTTCGCCTACGAGTCCGGCACGGTCGATGCAGAATGTTACCGGCAGGTGCATCAGGGCAACGTCGTGGATGATGTGGTCGTAGGCACGCTGCAAGAAACTTGAGTATATCGCCACATATGGGCGCATGCCGTCCTTGGCGAGGCCTCCGGCAAATGTTACAGCGTGGCCTTCGCTGATGCCTACGTCGAAAACACGGTCGGGCATTACGGCCTGCATGGTTCCGACAGATGTTCCCGATAGCATTGCCGCTGTAACTCCTACGATTTTAGGGTTTTGGCGTGCAAGCTCTACGAGTGTTTCGCCGAATACGTCCTGGTATTTTGGCGGTGCTGCAGGGTTGTTTTTTGCAGAGTATCGTTCGCCTGTTTCGGGGTTGAATTTGCCCGGTGCGTGCCAGCATGCAGGATCAGCCTCGGCCGGGGCATAGCCTTTGCCTTTGATTGTGCGCAAGTGGAGTATGCGAGGGCCGTCCATGTCGCGTATGTCGTTGAGTACGCGCACGATAGTGGGTAGGTCGTGGCCGTCGAACGGGCCGAAGTACCTTATGTTGAGACCTTCGAAGAGGTTCTGTTGCTTGCTGATGAGAGACTTCAGGCTGTTGTTGAAGCGGAGTAGTGCGCCTTTGCGTCGGTCGCTGACCAGATGAAGCTTTTTGAGCAGTTTGAAACCTTTGTAGCGCAGGTCGTTGTAGAGCTTCGATGTTGTAAGGTGGGCCAGATAGGAGTTGAGAGCGCCAACGTTGGCATCAATCGACATGTCGTTGTCGTTGAGGATGATAAGTAGATTGTTTGGCGTTATCGAGGCATTGTTGAGGCCCTCGAATGCAAGGCCACCGCTAATCGACGCGTCGCCGACAATGGCAACGACATTGCGCCTGGGGCTCTCGTGTTTCAACTGCGACGCCACAGCCATGCCGAGCGCTGCCGAAATGGAGTTTGATGCGTGCCCGGCCGAGAAAGTATCGTATTCGCTTTCTTTGGGGTTGGGAAAACCGCTCAGACCGCCGAATTTTCGATTGGTATTGAAATTATCGCGGCGTCCTGTGAGCAATTTGTGGCCATATGCTTGATGCCCCACATCCCATACGAGCCTGTCGTAGGGGGTGTTGAACACATAGTGAAGAGCCACCGTAAGCTCTACCGCCCCCATGCTCGAAGCGAAGTGGCCGGGATTGTCGGCCAGCGAATGGATGAGGAAATCTCGAATTTCGGTACATAGCTGAGGCAGCTGTTCGGGTGAAAGTTTACGCAGATCAGCCGGGCTGTCGATTCGGGCCAGCAATGGGCCGCATGCATAAGTCGGTGCAGTGCTCATTTCTTCACATACTTTTTATACATCGGCACGAAAATGATGATTGCCGAAGCTACGATAACAAACGCTGTATATAGCGTAAAACGCGTGTGCATAAGTATATACGCAACGAGTCCGATCCACAAAAGACCTAAAATGGCAAAACGTACGATAACCGATGTATTCATTTCACAGTTTTATGCGAATGCAAAGATACTGTTTTTTTGTCGTATCAGCAAATTAGGCGGGTGTTTGTCGCCAGACCGGAGAATTACAGGTGTATTGCGATGACAAAGGCCGCGATAATACCTAATATATTTGCCATAAATCCCCCGATGCAAAAGGCTATAGCATTTCTTTTCCATTTCTTATGCCATAGCGCGTCTTCTTTTTCGAATTGCACGAAATATTTTGCGTATTTATTATCGGAGTATATCCACCTATGCATCGGTATGCACGATAAGCCGATTGGAATGGCTATTATTAATATAATTAATGGGACAGATATTGGAATAGAATCGTATCCCATAACAATTCCTAATATCACAAATGCAATAAAACCTGGATATGACGCATGAGTATACCTAAATATGTATTTAGCTATCCTTAAATTAAAATTTATGCGTATATCTTCGGTTTTCTTTTGTGCACGTATATTATTTCTTGTGATTCGTGTACTATACTTTTCGGGTAAGAGGAGGCGCAAAAATCTATCTCTTACTGCATACATAGCTCTATCAACCTCTATTAGGAGTATAAATATTTCGTAGAAAACGGCATTAAGGAAGTATTCGATTGTCATGTGATTTGAAGTAAGTTATAATCCGTAAATAGTTAATCACACTAATAACGCTTTCTGGTCCAGCACCAATGACACTTTATAACATCACATTCATAAAATATTCAATATGATTGTTATTCATACCTCATAAGCCGCTTTTTATCCGAGGATGTCAGTATTTCTTGATGCTGCGGCCGCAGAGGGGTAGGAAGGGGCAGTATTTGCATGCAGAGGTGTCCTCGCACTGTACAAATGGGGTTGTGTCGTCGAAAATTCTTTCGAGCATGTCGATGAGCAATGGGCGGAATGTGTCGCGTATCTGGCTGTACTTCAAATCTTTGGTTTTGCCTACCGATATGAAGTTGATTTTCGGAGAGCTGACAAGTTTGCGCAGCGGATGAAGCACCGGCTGTATGTCGACATTGCTGTTTCGAAGGCTCATATAGGCTTCGCAATACAAGAGCAACTGGAAAATACCGCCTTTTTCATTCTTATATGAGGTGAAAATATTGTTTAAATCACTGATGCTTGTATCTTCGACACCTGTCTTGAAGTCGATGAACCTGCGCACATTGGGAGCGATTTCGTCAACACGGTCAATCGACATGTAGAAGTTGAGGTCGAGGGTGTCGGAGAGTTTCCAAGAAATATTTTCCTCAATAGTATTGACTTTATACTCGTTTTCGATAAATATAAAGTCGGTTTTGCAGTAGGAATTACGCTCAGCCTCGAGGTTTGACCTGACAAGGATTTCGATATTAGTCGCGGCTATCTTGAGCTCGGTAGTGAAGCTGTCGAAGTCGGTGGTCTTTAAGTTTTTGTAGTGTACCTGCCTTATCTGTTCGACCACGGCATCGTGTATGGCGGAGTTGCCTTCGTCGAGCCACGAGTCGATGAGGGCGGCGTTGATTTTCTTTAGTTTATGGGCTTCGTAGAGGCTCTGGATAGAGTTGTGTACGATAGTGCCGATCTCGGCCGCGGTGAGGCTTTCTACGATTTCGTCGTCGTTGTGCATATCGCGCACATACTCGAGATAGAATCGGAAAGGACACTCGAGGTATTTCTTCAGAGCCGAAGCTGATAGTTTTTTCTTACCACCCTTGCGGTATCGGGCGAGCGAGTCCATGATACGCGCGTTTTTCGATATCGAGAATTGATGACGCTCGCCAGCCTCGGAACCGGTGGAGAGAGTGTGTTCGCTTATATTTAGTTGCGGCACAAGGTATTGCAGCTGTGAAATGTATCTCGATTTTTCTCCCTGTCCTACTCCGTCGGTGCGTGAGTCGTAGAAGAGCGCCACGTGCTTGGCGCGAGATATAAGGCGGTAGAAACTGTATGCGAAGGTCCATTCGGGGCTGTCGAAGTCGGGCAGGCCGAATCCGGTACGCAGATTGTTGGGAATCATTGTCTTGGCATACTGCTTGCGCGGGAATACGCCCTCGTTCATCGACAGTATAATCACATTTTCGAAGTCGATAGCTCGGGTTTCGAGTATGCCCAACACTTGCATGCCCTTGAGAGGCGTGCCGGTAAGAGTGAGGCCGCGTGTGGCGAAAATGCGTTCGAAAAGGTAGAGGAAGGTATGGTCGGCCATCTCTACATTGTGGCGCTCGATGAGTTCGGTAAGTTTGTCGAGCTCTTCCCTGAAATATTTCAGGGCTTCGAGTTCGAATGATTTGCCGAGTTCTTGACCTGATTTTTCGATATTCTCACGCAGTGCAGCGCCGAGCCAGTCGAGAAGATTGCCCAGATACTCAGCTACTTCGCGCACGGAAGCTGCTTTGTGTACGGGTGTGAAAACGGCTTTTAGCTCCTCGGCCTCGTTGCAAATTTCGTTAGCTCCGGCGTTGTAAAGCTTGTTCAGGTTTACGAACTTAGTCACCTTGTTTGCAGCCTCGGCGGCGATAGCCTGTATGTGCGGGTGGCTGAGAACGGCGTTGAGGTCTTCGTAGTAGAAGCAGTATTCTCCCCTTATCTTTCGGGCACGGAGCTGCATTGAAATAATAGAGTGGAGCAGCGAAGCGAATGTGGTGGTGCGGTAGGCAAGGCTCATCGAAATGTTTAGAGCCTCGATATCCGACGGTATCGCCAGCAGCGCCGGCAGCAGAAGGCCCTGGTCGGGCAACACTATGGCTGTATTAAGGGCATTGGCAGGGTCGATATATCCATTGTCGATCCATTTTTTCAGCTGCATACCAATGCATTTGGTCTGAGCCACATTTGACGCCACGGCAGTGAGGCTGATTTCGGGCAACGCGTCGGGCATTGGCACGGTGTAGTCGTCGGGCATGGGGAAGTGGCGCACAAGGTCGGCAAGGCGCTGAAGCGGACGAGGCATCGATGTGCCTTTGGCTCCGGCAAAGAGCGTCAGTGGAGCTGTGTCCCAGAAATAATATGCCACACCTGCGCGTTTGAAACGCTCGAAAATAATGGTTTCGGCAGCGGTGAGGTCGTTGAAGCCGACAAATACATAGCGAGTATCGCCGGTAAAATCGTAGAGGTCGTAATTCTTGACATTTTCTACCGCGAGTCGGAACAGGGTTCCTTCCGAGGCTCTGTGGTTGCGTTTGAGAGCGGCTTTGTACTCATGATAAATCTCGGCGAGGATTTCCCAAAGGTACACGAACTTGCGGCTGAGGCTTTTTTCTTCGCAATTGCCAAGATGAAGCCAGAACTCCTCGATGTGTGCTGTAAGTCGGCTTTCGCCCCATATGCGACGGATTATTTCTTTCTGGTCTTCGTCGAGATAGTCGGCCTGTATTTCTTTGATGTTCTTGAGGTTTCGGAATATGTCGTTGGCGTCGACGAGCGATTTGTCGATGTCGTCGAAGTCGTTGAGCATCATGTCGCCCCAGAATACAAATCCGTCGAACTGCCTCACTTCATCGGCACGACCTTTGCGAGATAGCACATTGCGGTACGCATCGTAGAGCACAAATAGCAGTTCGCGCGGCTGTGCAGCGGGGTATTCGGAGTAAATGCCTAAGAATGTCCCAATAGTCATGATGCGCGGCATCAGGGTGACACCGCGGCTGCGTTCGCGCAGGTGTTTCTTGAGGAAGAGAGCACTGCGTTTGTTGGGCAAAATGAATGTGAGAGTTGATGCAGACGGGCGAGAACTTACTCCGGCAGTGAAGTATTCGGCAATACTGCGGAGAAAATTGGGCGATTTTGTCATTTACGGCGGATTAGCATGATTACTCGTACGGCGAGGTCGAAAAATATAATCTTGGCGTTACCGTTGCCTGCTATGTCGCGGCGCGAACGGTCGAAAAGCTCAATCATGTCGATAACGTTTTTCTCGTTGATAAACGGGAAGAACTTTACTACGAATTCTCGTTCGGACTTACTCAATGTCAGTAGTTGGTCGACATGCAGGTGCATCACAAAACTTTCGCGAATGAGGCGGCAGCAATAGTCGATAAATTGCATTGCCGGTTCGCGACCCATTTCGGCCACGGTCTTGCTCCAGGAGCGTAGTTCGAGCACCTTGCGTCCATAAGCCTTGCGCATAAGCTCGGCGAATAGGTCAAAATATTTGCGTCGTTCAGCCGATACATGGGCTACTTTCCAAGCTTGGTTTACACTTCCTTCGGCAATACGAGCCATGTCGGCAGCTGTAGAAGCGTCCATACCTTGGGCGATGAGTACAGCCTCGAGCTCGGTGTCGCTGTAGCGGCGCACGTTGATTCGTTGAGTGCGAGAGTAGATTGTGGGCAGTATGCCTCGCGGATTGTTGCTGACCATGAGGAAGATAGTATCGCCAAAAGGTTCTTCAACAAGTTTGAGGAGCTTGTTGGCGGTTTCTTCTTTCAGTCGTTCGGGCAGCCACAGGAGCACGACCTTGAATTTCGATCTGCGGGTCATATATGCGAGTCGTCGCAGCAGTTCGGCCCCTTCCTCTACATATATCTGTGGCTGTGCGTTTATGTTGTCGAGTTTTTCGACCCAGCGGTCAAAATCCATATACGGCGACTCTGTGATGAATTCGCTGAACTGGTCGCGGTAATCGTCGCTAAGGGCTGTTCGTCCGCTTTTCTTTACTACTGGGAATGAAAAAACGGTGTCGATATGGTTGAACGCCTGATGCTGCAGGCACGACGGACACTGACCGCAACTATCGCCGTCGTGTCTGTTTTGGCAGTGGATATATTGCGCAAAAGCCCTGGCAAGCAGGAACTTGCCGGCACCCGAGGGCCCCTCGAGGAGCAGCGCGTGGGGTATACGCCCGCTGTCGGCCATTTCTCGCAGGCGGGCCTTGGTTTCTTCGTGTCCGGCAATGTCTGCGAATCTCATGGGCGACGCTTTTCTATAGTGCCGTGTTCGGCCACATATTCGCGTACTTCCTGGAAGAGGCGAGTGGCGAATACAAAGTCGTTGAGAGCTTCGTTGGATGTATTGTATATCTGGCTCATATCGCCAACCCATTCGCGATGACCCTTGTTGATGAATATAATATTCTCGCCGATACCGAGAACGCTGTTCATATCGTGGGTGTTGATTACGGTTGTGATGCCGTACTCATGGGTGATGTCGCTCAGGAGTTCGTCGATGAGGATACTGGTCTTAGGGTCGAGTCCGCTGTTGGGCTCGTCGCAGAATAGGTATCGGGGGTTGAGGGCAATTGCACGGGCAATGGCAACGCGCTTCTGCATACCACCTGATATCTCGGCCGGGTATTTGTTTTCTGCCCCGATGAGGTTGACGCGTTCGAGACAGAACATTGCACGTTCGAGTTGCTCTGCTCGGCTCATGTCGGTAAACATGGTCAGCGGGAACATCACATTGCCGAGCACAGTCTCGCTGTCGAAAAGCGCCGAGCCTTGGAATAGCATACCTATTTCCTTGCGCAGGGCGGCGATTTCGTCGCGTTTCATAGTCAAAAGGTCGCGACCGTCGAATAGAATCTGGCCTTCCTCGGGACGAAGCAGGCCGACGAGGCTCTTCATCAGCACGGTCTTGCCCGAACCGCTCTGGCCTATGATGAGGTTGGTTTTACCGGTGTAAAAAGTGGCATCGACGCCATGGAGCACAGTCCTGCCGTCGAACGATTTTGTGAGGTTCTTTACTTCGATCATTGCAGCAGCAGTTTAGTGAGTATTACGTCGAAAAGAAGGATAAACACACTGCTCGAAACCACGCTGTCGGTACTTGCCTTGCCTACTTCGAGAGCACCGCCATGTACGTAATAGCCGTAGAATGAGGACGTTGTTGCGATAATGAAGGCAAAGAAGAGCGATTTGATGAGCGCGTACCATACATACCATTCCTGGAAGAATGCCTGCAGGCCGTAGAGGTACTTCGATACCGTAATCAGGTCGGTGAACACCGCCACGCCGTAGCCGCCGATAAGCGATGTGGCCATACACAGAATCACGAGCACGGGCATGAAGCATACAAATGCGATTATCTTAGGCATTACCAGGTAGTTGGCCGAATTGACACCCATGATTTCAAGGGCGTCGATCTGTTCGGTGACACGCATGGTGCCTATTTCCGAGGCTATATTCGAGCCTACCTTGCCTGCCAAAATGAGGCACAGGATAGAGTTGGAGAACTCGAGTAATACGATATCACGAGTGGCAAGGCCGACAGAATACGCCGGTATCAGAGGCGACGCGATATTGAGCTGCATCTGAATGGCGATAACCGCGCCGATGAATACTGATATTATCAGCACCAGGGGTATAGAGTCGATACCGAGCTTCATCACCTCGGCAACTGTGCGTCGCGCAAAAACCGACCAACGGTCGGGAAGCGAGAACACTCGCTTCATAAACAGGCAATAGCGGCCAAATGTGGCCAGTGAATTTGTTAGTAACATGAGTGCAAATTTACAAAAAAAATCTCACCCTGCTATCCACAGACATCATAAAATCGGGCTTGTGGATGCTGAATTGGCAAAAGTGTAAAATTCTTTAGAGTAAAAAGCAAACAATTGATGTAAGGGCCGGGTTTTTGCTCGATGTCGTTAAATTCTTATCTTTGTAATTCGTTTTGCATATATCTGCTTTGCTGATGTGCGATTACGGCTATTATTGTTTGAGTAAAAATTTATATAATACCGATAATGAAAAGTACTGCCCTTTTGTTGCTCCTTTTTGGTTCGTCTCTATGTGTTGATGCCCTTGCGCCCGAGGTTCACGATCCTGTAATGGCCCGAGGTGAGGACGGTAGGTACTACATGTTTTCGACCGGTATGGGTGTATCAGTGCTGTCGAGTGCCGATATGAAGGATTGGCAACGCGAAAAGCCGGTGCTGGCCAAAGCCCCGGCTTGGGCTGTAGATACTGTGCCGGGCTACAAAGGGCATACATGGGCGCCGGATATTTACTACCATAATGGTTTGTGGCATCTATACTACTCGTGTTCGACATTCGGAAAGAATGGCAGTGCTATCGGCCATGCCGTCAACAAGACTCTCGACCCTGCTTCGCCCGATTTTGAGTGGGTCGATAAAGGCGTGGTTATAGTGTCGCACCGAAATATGGATAATTGGAACGCTATCGACCCGAATGTCATCGTTGGCGACGACGGCAGGGTGTGGATGACTTACGGTTCGTTTTGGGACGGTATCCAGCTCGTGGAGCTTTCTGCGGATGATATGCAGACTCCATTGTCGGAGCCTGTTACGATAGCTCGCCGCAAGGCCGTTGGTGCGCCCCAACTTGCCGAATTTCATGCCGAAAAAGGTGTCGATGCCGGTGACAATGCTATAGAAGCGCCTTTTGTATATCGTAGAGACGGTTACTACTATCTGTTTGTAAGCCACGATTATTGCTGCAGGGGCGACAAATCGACCTATAAGGCTGTGTACGGCCGTTCAAACGACATTCAAGGCCCGTATTATGATAAGGACGGTCGCCGCATGGACGCCGGCGGTGGCACGTACCTGTTTGGCCCGGATGATAAAAGCTTTGGTATCGGTCACTGCTCGGTTTATGATTTCGACGGCCGTACCATGTTTTTTGCGCATGCCTACGACAAAGCAAGCAATGGCAAGCCGCGGCTATTCATGAGCGAGCTCGAATTCGACAACGACGGTTGGATAGTACAGGGCAAATAAGTTTAGTCGGGTAGCGATACGAATGTGATATAGCCGTTGCTGTCGACATTGCCCTCGGCCATATAGCAGTCTCCTGATATGTGCAGTAGCTGCGATACCGAGTCGATATTTTCGCATACAATTTGCCTGAGCAGCCGCCCACGAAGGGTTTTGAGTCGTCCGGCGTTGGGTGTGCGCGTGGGCTTGCCGTCGACTAATTCTTTAAAGTCGGCTTTGTATACCTTGGCTACGCCTGCGATTTCTTTCCAATCTATGCATTGAGCAGCATCGCCGGGTAATAGGTTGAGTATTTCATCACACTGATTTTCTTTGAGCTGGCGGAGTATGCAATCTGTGACCCGTCGCTTCCAAAAACTCTTGAATGTCGCCCTGTCCGGCGTTGCAAGCTGTGTTCCGAAGTCGAATCGGTAAGGTTTGATGATGTCGTCGGGCCTTAACCAGCCATATAGCGATGATATGATGCGCACATTGTCGCACGTGCGTTTCTGTGCTTCCGACGGCAGGGTAGGGTAGTCAAAGGCCCTAAAGACTACGCCCGTATAAGCTTCGATAGCTCTGCATCCCCTTGACTTGTCCGGGAAATCGTAGATCATACTTACTAATTTGCGGGCCATGGGCATGCTTATCTTTACCGAGGCTGCAAGTTCCTCGGCTGTAAGTTTTGTGAGATTACCCATAATTGCAGCGGCTTCGCTTTCGAGAATTGGTGTATGGGTGTGGTAAAGTCGTGGAGGTATGACGGCGTCGCACGATGCCATTGTTTTTGATTCGTATCCGTCCGAAATAGGCCGGGTTTTT